>CAYRNM010000072.1:0-13235 GCA_964425465.1 uncultured Anaerolineae bacterium
CCCCCACCACCAGGTACCCCAGGTTGGTGAGCATCTCCCGCACATCCATACGGATGATGGATTCATCATCGGCAATGATTACCCGTGTCCGTTCCAATTCTCACTACCTCCCAAGACCGGTTTGGGGAAAACGATGGTAGCTGACACGCCACCCTCGTCCCGCAGGTTAAATGCGCCTCCCAGATCATCCTCCACCAACCGTCGGACGATCTCCAATCCCAGGCTCTCTCCCGCCTGGAGGTTGAAGCCCTCCGGCAGTCCCCGCCCGTCGTCCCTGATCCGAATGCCCACCCGATCGCCTTGGTCCTCCAGGACCACATCGATCTGACCCTTCCTGCGCCACTCGTAGCCGTGTTCCATGGCGTTCTGCAACAGCTCGCTAATGATCAGAGCACAGGCCGTGGCCTGCTTGCCCGGCAGATACAGGCTGGGGCCCATCAGCCTCAGGGTAATCTCCTTCTCCGGGTCCATCATCCCCCGCTCGGCCTGAGACAGGATGCGCTGGGCCACGTCGCGGATGTTGATGGCCTGCCCTTCCTCGCGAGAGAGGAATTCGTGGACCACAGCCATGCTCAGGATACGCCCCACCCCTTCCTCCAGGGCTTCCCTGGCCTCCTGTGAGGCCACCCGTCGGCTCTGCATCCGCAGCAGCGCCGCGACTGTCTGCAGGTTGTTCTTGACCCGGTGATGGATCTCTTGGATCATAGTGGCCTTGACCCGCAGCTCCAACTCGCGTTGCCGCACCTCCGTGTCGTCGTGGATGGTCAGCATCGCCCCCGCCAGGTAGGAATCTGACCGCAGCCAACGCTGGCCCAACCAAGGAATGGGCCGCTCTCGGCATAGGAGGGGGACGGCCTTCTTGACCAGAATGCGCCCCCTCTCCTGCACCTCCTCTTCCAGGCACATGCCTTCATCCAGCGCCTGACTGGCCAGGGCTTCATCGGCTGTATCCAGGTCGGGGAGCCGTTGTCCCACCAGGCTCTTCAGGTAGCCCAGACGGCGGTAGAGATTGGTGGCAATCCCGCTCATGTAGAGTATGCGCTTGTAAGTGTTGACCACGATGATCCCATCGTACTCTCCGAAGGGGGAGAGGTCTTCCACATTCAGCAGTTCCCCTCGCAGGAGCATGTGCTGCAGCCAACGCAGGGCCTGCTGGAAGGGCCGCCGCCGGCGCTGCTGTCGCTCGTGTTCAAACAGATGAGTCTCTATGCTCAGTGTGCCGATCAGCCGGCCCTGGCGCGTGCGAAGGGGATGCACCACCTGTACAATGGGAGCAGTGCCTGGAATCAGCACCCGCTCTCCCTTCACACTTTTACCCTGGTGCAGCGCTTGTTGGAAGACGTAGGGCTCATCCTGAGGGTGGATCCTCCGCCCCACCAACCCAGGGGGATGTATAGGAGAGAGGGAATGAGGACGCGCCTGGGCTACAAGATGCCCCCCCTGATCATGGGTGGGGCAATACAGTAGTATGTCAGAGCGGCTGATATCCGCCACCAGGGGCATACCCCGGATAATCTGTTGGAGGAGCGTTCTTCCCTCTGCATCGAGGTCCAAATCCGTTTTGACCACCTCGTCCATCCTTTGACCCTCTGGCTGGTATCGGAACTGACGGCCTGCTCCCTGATCTGATGCCATCCTGTCCTGGACGACAGGAAGAACATCTCCCTGGACGTCCAGGCAGGTTACTCTTCCTGGCTGCGGGCCAGGTGAGCACGGCGCAGCGACCGGGGGGAGACCCGCCTCTTCAGCCCACAGGCCTCTGTCTGCTCCTTCACAATCAACCACACTCCCTGGCGGGTCAGACGGCCACCGCCAGCACCCACTCCCATACTGATGAATAGCGCTGGCTCCTCTTCCAAAGGGGACAGATGCGGACGCCCTTCCCTCACATACCTCTCCAGGGCAGCCTGGAGCGAAGCGTGGCCCTGGGAACCCAATCGGCTGCTGAGGGCCTCCACATCATCCAGGTCCAGAGCCACCAGTTCGCTGGGACGAAAGCCAGCCTGAGCCATCAATCCCAAGAGCACCTGATTCCGGAGTCCTTTGGGCGTCTGATCCTGAGCAATATAGGCCAAAAGTCGCTCGATCTCCTCATCGGCAAGCACATTGTCTGGCGAAGAACGGTCTACAGGGGACAGGGAGATATTGCTGGTAGGGTCATTGAAGATGACCCCTTGTAACATGAGGAAGCGGAAAAAGGAACTGACAGCCGCCTTCTTGCGGGTCACTGTAGAGGGAGCATATTCCCGCTCCCTGAGATAGAGAAGATAGCCGAGGATATCTTGCTCTGTCACCTGCTTCCACGTGGTGTTATCCTTCTGCTCGAGGTACTCTAGCAGTTGCGTCAGATCGGCCTGATAGGCGAGTACGGTGTTTGTGGCATAGTTCTCTTCGGCGATGCGCTCCAGGAAGCGTTCGATCTGGCTTCGCACCCCCCATGCTCCTTTCCTCGCCGACTTACCTTCGGTTCGAGTGTTCGACTGAGCCCTCGGCCTGAGCTCGGGCCGAAGGCTCACGCCGAGGTCTTAGGTCAAGGACTCTGATCCGATTAGGACGTAAGATGGCCCTCATTATAGCCGCTTTACCGGATTATGGCAAGTAGGGGCAACTCTTGCGGTTGCCCTTGCTCCAGGGGGACGACCACAAGGGGTCGCCCCTACCGGAAAATGGCCAGAAGCGCACCCCACCGGTGACCTAGGGGATCTCACCGAAAAAGCCAGCCAGGTAGATCCTCCTGGCTGGCCAGGTATGGCAGCATCTCATCAGCGGACAGCTTGAGTTCCCTCAACCAGGCACACGGCCCGAGGATGAAGGTGGAGCTTACTCCTCCTCGATCTCCAGTTCAAGGGCCTCAAATTCAAGGGCTTGATCCTCGGGGGGTTCTTCCTCTGAGGCCTCTCCAGTGATGGGGGCTTCTACGGGCCTAATCAGTTCCACCTCTTCCAGGACCGGGACCTGCCGCATGCTCAGGCCGATGCGCTTGCGCTGGGAATCAATACTAATAATCCGCACCAGCACCTCTTCGCCCGGCTCCAACACATTGGTGGGGTACTCTATCTCCCCCTCCGCGATCTCTGAGACGTGGATCAGGCCCTCAATGCCCGGCTCAAGGCGTGCGAAGGCTCCGAAATCCACAATGTTGGTGATGACTCCCTTGACCAGTTGATCAATCTCATATTTCTCATCCACCAGGGACCAGGGGTCGGGCTGAAGCCGCTTCAGGCTGAGGCCAATCCGCTTGCGCTCACGGTCCAGACGCAAGATGTAGACATCCACCTCCTGCCCAGGGTCCAGCACTTCACGGGGGTGAGAGACCCGATCCCATGACAGTTCCGACACATGGATCAATCCATCCGCCCCACCCAGGTCCACAAAAGCGCCAAAATCGGCGAGACCACTCACCACCCCATGTCGGACTTCCCCCTCCACCAATGTGCTCAGGAGTTGTTCCTTCTGCTGCTCCCGCCACTTCCGCCGCGCAGCGCGTTCTGAGAGGATCAACCGCCTGCGCTGCCGATCCACCTCAATCACCTTCAGAGGCAGGGCCTGGCCCACGTACTCCTTCAGGCGGGCCATCCGCGTCGCTTGGCTAAGACCTCTGGGCATTTCGGAGAGCTGGGAGGCGGGGATGAAGCCCCTCAAATTTCCAAAGGGGACCAGAAGCCCTCCCCTATTGAAATCAATCACTTCCTTCTCGAAGACTTCGCCATTCTGCTGCATCTCCTCAGCCTGCATCCAATCCTGCTGCCTGCGGGCGATGTTAATAGAGACGATCATGTTCCCTTGCGCATCCTCGGGCCTCAGGATGTAGACGGGAACCTGATCGCCAACACGGAGTTTGGCCCGTTCCTCCTCACCCAACATCTCCAGATCGCGGAGGGGAACGATGCCATCCTGTTTGACTCCGATATCCACAACGATTTCGTGGGGCTCAATGGATACGATAATTCCCTCCCGAATATCACCGCGCTGCGGGAGCTGGTAATCGTAGTCTCCAACCCATTGGTCCATGGAGGAGAGAGCCTCTCGTTCTTCCAGGCCGATCTCTAATGGCTCCATGTAGCTACTCCTTAAAATATTGGGGGATTGTCTGGATGGGATGAACACCGATGATTATACAGTAAGTCAAAAGTACTGTCAAGCACGCGAAATCGCGGATGTAGCAGATAAGGCGCTAAACAGAAAACCCTCGGCCCTGAAACCGGGGGCACACCTCCTGCCATCCGATCCGCCGAGACTATGCCTGGCGCAAGGCATGCAGGATATCAGCCACCGATGGCCGTTTGCCGTACATCAAAAGCCCCAGCCGGAACACCTTGGCCCCAGCCCACAGTGCGCCACCAATCCCCAACATCAAAAGGGCCAGGCTGATCACGACTTGTAGGACAGGAACATCTCCCACGCCCAGGCGCAATAGCATCATCACCGGTGCGGTCAGGGGAATGTAGCTCAGGATCTGCGCTAGAAGGGAGTGGGGCTGGGCGAAGAGAAAACCGCTGAGCATGAGAGGCAGCGCTGAGAGCCCTGTGAACAGCCCCCCAATCTGTTGCCCCTCGCGGGCCGAGGTGCCCAGCGAGCCAGCTCCCGCCATAAGGGTGGCAAACAGGAGGTATCCCAGCAGGAAATAGACCACTCCCAGAAGGATGGTGGTCAGATCCAGCGCGATACCACTGAAGAGTGCCAGCCCAACAACGGCTACGCTGGTCAGCCCCCAACCACAACCCAACCAGAAGAGAATCTGCACCAGCCCCAGGGCGCCCAACCCCACGATCTTGCCGGCCATCAGTTGGAGCGGCGTCAGGGAGGACAGCAAGATCTCCATCACCCGGCTCTCCTTCTCCTCGCTTACCCCCTGCAACAGGAAGCCGGAGGAGGTGAAGATACTCATGACCAGCAGAAAGGAAAAGGCATAGGGGATGGCGATGTTGGCCACGAAGCTGGCAGTGTCCTCTGCTCCCTGGCCTTGGGGACTCAGGGATACCGGCTGCAGGTTCAGCGGAGCCCGCACCCGAACTCGGAGCTCCGCCTCCACCTGCCCAACCAGCAGGTGATCCACCAGGAAGGGCCGTAGGCGATCCTCATCCAGGGTGATGGCCGAGGAGATGCCACGTCCCCCGGTGTAGCCCATGACTCGGCCACTTTCCAGATAGTCCTGGGGGATCAGCAGGAAGGCGGCGATCTGGCCCTCGAGGAGGGCCTGCTGCGCTGCCTCCTTGTCGGCGAAGGGAATGAAACGCCCTTCGTACTCCGGCAGCAAGGGGGTGAAGGGGCCAGCTTGATCCACATAGCCTATGGGCTTCTGTCCCCCCTCGAACTGCTGCCGGAAGAAGTGGGCTGCCTGACCGGCGAAAAAGGCCGCCACCACCAGCCCCATGATCCCCAGCAGGGGTACGGCCAGGGTGGCGATGATGAAGCCCGGGCGTTTGAGGTTGACCAGAAACTCATGTCGGGCCACAATCAGCGCCTTATGCATCTCCCCCCTCCACCACTCTGATGAAGATGTCCTCCAACGGCGGGGTGGCCACCTCGAAATGGGTGAGAGGAATCCCCCGTTCCACCAGCTCCCGCAGGATGTCCTGGGGTGAGATGGCCTCCTCCAGCACAATGAATTGTTCCTGTCCTCGGCGCTCCACCCGCTTCGCTCCAGGGAGATCCGCCAGGGGTCGCGGGGAGCGGATCAACAGGGCGTGTTGGGCATAGCGGGCCTTGATCTCCTCCAGCGGACCGTAGAGCACCCGCTTTCCCTCGTTGATAAGCAGAATACGGTCGCACAGCCTCTCCACCTGGTTCATCATGTGAGTGCTGAGCACAATGGCCTTTCCCTCAATTCCCACCACGGTGAAGGTTTCCTCTCGCCACTCGATGGATTCCCCCAGGATCAGGTTCCGCTTGTGGGCGATCTTGTGGCCGATCACCGTCTGGTAGGTGTCGCCCCTCTGTAGCCAGCGGCCAGTGCGCAACTTGAGGGGGGCGAAGTCCGCCGCGCTGAGCTCCGGTGGCAGGGCATAGACCATATTCGGCGGCCCAAATTGCACTCCCGATTCCATCGCTTCTAAAGAATCAATGATGATGGGCACCACCGCTTCTACCCCCGGCAGTCGGCGCAGCCGGCGCGCGGTGCTGGCGGAGAGGGGCTTGGCCCCTTCGCGGGTGTTGGCCGTCACCCCAATGCTGGAACCCCCGTGCTTGAGGGCATTGTCCAGCATGGTGTTGAAGTACTCCGTCATGGAGCCCATGACCGTCAGGGCGAAGATGCCGATGATAATCCCAAAGGTGGTCAACCCCGTCCGCAGTTTATGCCGTCCCAGATTGCGTAGGATCTCCAACACGTATGTCTCCTCATCAGACATGCATACAAGCGGTCTCTCATAATACCTGCCCAAGCATAGCAGAGCAGGGCCCTCCATGCATGACAGGGAAGGGACAGCAGCCTGACCCCTTCCTGCTCTGCTCTCAAGGTTTTGAATCCCTTGTCTTGTCTCTACCCCTCAAACGTGGTATATTATACCAGCCGAAGTGGAGAAGGAGAAATCGCATTCCATATATTCCTCACAGGAGGTATTCCATGTTGCATCGAGACAGTCGAGTTTATCGCGTAGGCCGAGCCTTGATTGGGCTGTTGCTCGTCATCTCCCTACTGCCGGGCTGCAGGCCCAAGGGGGAGTCCCAGCCGGCGGCACTTTCGATCAAGATTGACAGCCCAGCTAGTGGGATAGAAGTAAGGACAGGGGTAGAAGTGGCTATCCAGTCCACAGCCACCGGTCCCAGAGCGGTATCCTGGATCGAACTGTGGGTGGATGGCGAGCTGGTGGACACGGCACAGGCCCCCACGCCTCTGCAGCCCCAGTTCTCCGCCGTGCAACACTGGCAGGCCGCCGCGCCCGGCGAGCACCTGATCGAGGTCCGGGCCTATGATGAGAAAGGCACCGCCAGCCCACCGGCCAACATCGTTCTCAGAGTGAGCGGCGAGGAGGTCCAACAGATGCCCATCGCCACACCTGAGGGGGAAGCGTCCATCATACCCACAGCCACTCTGCTGCCCACCGTCCTCTTGCCCACACCCACGGTGCTGGTCTGCGAGCGGAACTCCAAGTTCGTGGAGGATGTCACTGTGCCGGACAACACGGAGTTCGCCCCAGGCGCTCAGTTCGAGAAGGCATGGCGGATGCGCAACAATGGCACATGTTCCTGGAGCGCGGGCTACGAGCTGGCCTTCGTCCAGGGTGAGCAGATGTCCGGCCCGGATAGGACCTCTATCCCCGAGACGGAGCCGGAGGCCGAGGCGGACCTCAGTGTAACCCTCGTGGCTCCAGAGGAGCCGGGCACCTACCGCGGCGACTGGCGGCTGCGGGCTCCGGATGGGGAACTCTTCGGCGCGAAGCTCTACGTTCAGATCGTCGTGGTGGCTCCCACCGTCACGCCAGAATTGACCGCCACCGTCGCGCTTACCGCTACCCCGGTAGTGACCGCCACCACTACTCCCACGGTGACTGTCACGGTCACGCCGGCGACAGATTGATGGGAGAGGGCATGGCATAGAACCTACTTGCAAATTGCTGCCCATTTGAGTGAACAACCTACGTGATGCGTCAAACGTGAGGCCTGAACAGGCCGTTTTCATGTTTCACGTATTATGTCTCACGCAAGGGTGTCGAGCTCGTTTTGTACGATTCTGAACCATACCCGAGGAGGTCATCGTGTCCCTTCCCAAAACGATGAAGGCCGTGATGGTACACGGCATCGAGGACTATCGGCTGGAGGAGGTGCCGGTGCCGCAGCTCGGCCCCGGCGAGGTGTTAGTGCGGGTGAGGGCCACAGGTGTGTGTGCCAGCGATGTGAAGGCCTACTACGGGGCCCGTGTGTGGGGCTCGGCCCAGATCGAGCCCTACATTGAGACGCCGGTGATCCCCGGCCACGAGTTCGTGGGGGAAGTGGTGGCCCTGGGGGAGGGTGCAGGGGAGAAGTATGGCTTAGCCCTGGGCGACTTGGCTGTCTCGGAGCAGATTGTCCCCTGTTGGCAGTGTCGCTTCTGCCAGCGGGGTCAGTACTGGATGTGTCAGCGCCACGACATCTATGGCTTCAAACATGAACGGGCCGAGGGCTCCTGGGCGGAGTACATGAAGTTCCCAGCGGGGGCCATCAACCACAAAGTGCCCTCCGAGGTCAAGCCGGAGCACGCGGCGCTGGTGGAACCCCTGGCCTGCGGGATCCATGCCGTAGAGCGGGGCGAGATCCAACTGGGCGACGTGGTAGTCATCGCCGGCATAGGACCCCTCGGGCTGTGCATGTTACAGGTAGCTCGTCTCAAAAGCCCCGGCTTGCTGATCGCACTGGACCTGCAAGAGCACCGGCTGCAACTGGCCCGCGAGTTGGGTGCCGACCTGGCCCTCAATCCCGCTGAGGAGGATGTGATCCAGCGGGTGCTGGAGCTAACCAACGGCTACGGCTGTGACGTGTACATCGAGGTCACCGGCGCGGGGGCAGGGGTGATCCAGGGGTTGCAGATGATCCGCAAGCTGGGGACCTTTGTGGAGTTCAGCGTCCATGCTGGTCCAGTGGCCGCCGATTGGTCCATCATCGGCGACCAGAAGGAGTTAAATGTGCACGGCGCGCACCTGGGCCCCTACTGCTATCCCCGCGCCATCCAGTACATCGCCGACGGCACCGTGGCCGCCGACAAGATCGTGACCCATGCCCTGCCACTGGAGCGTTTCGAGGAGGCCATTGAGCTGGCCCATAGCCAGACGGAGTCGGTGAAGGTGGTGTTGATCCCTTGAGAGGGGGAAAGATGAAACCCGTCGTACTCCTCTACGAATCCATCCACCCCGACGGCCTGGCTGTGCTGAAGGAAAAGGCTGAGGTGCGTTATGCCCCTGGCTGGTCCGAGGAAGAGGTCCTGCCCATCATCGGCGACGTGGCAGGCATCATCATCCGCGCCAACGGACAGATCACTCGACGATTGATGGAGAATGCGCCCTGCCTCAAGGTGGTAGGGCGGCACGGGGTGGGGTTGGACAACGTGGACGTAGCCGCTGCCACGGAGTTAGGCATCACCGTGGTCAACACCCCCGAGGCCAACGCCGAAGCGGTGGCCGAACACACCCTGGGGCTGATGATCGCCCTCTCTAAGCGGATCGGCGAGGGGGATAGAGCACTTCGGGCAGGGAACTGGGATGCCCGCTACACGCTCATTGGCCATGAGTTACGGGGATGTACCCTGGGGGTGATCGGTTGTGGGCGCATCGGTTCCCGCGTGGCGCACATGGCCCACGCCGCCTTCGACATGCAGGTAGTGTACCACGACGTCATCGCCTATCCCAAGTTGGAGGCGGAGCTGGGCGCAGAGCGGGTCGAATTGGAGAAGCTGCTCCGCAGATCGGACGTCGTCACCCTCCATGTGCCCCTGACTCCTGCCACACAGGGCCTTATCGGCGAGAAAGAATTGGCACTTATGAAGCCCACTGCCTTTCTCATCAACACCTCACGGGGCCCAGTGGTGGATGAGGCCGCACTGGTCGAAGCGCTGCGGAGCGGGCAGATCGCCGGGGCGGGGCTGGATGTCTACTCTACCGAACCTCTCCCCGCCGATAGCCCATTGCTCTCCATGGAGAATGTCCTTTTCACCCCCCACATGGCGGCCCACACCGAGGAGGCGCTGCGCAACATGAGCCTGGTGGCGGAGGATATCATTGCCGTGCTGGAGGGGTAGGAGCCAGAGTACTGGGTCAATCGGGAGATGGCACAGACACGTAGAGCGTGAACATGTGGAAGAATAGCGATCCCTGAGGCCAAAGGAGGAGATGCTTCTCGGATCTTTGGTCCTGTGGACAATGCTTTCCACTCTACAGAATGTATACACGGAGGTACAGGATGAGAATCTTCATTACCGTGGACATGGAGGGCATCAGCGGCGTGGTGCTGCCCGAGCAGCTTACCGTCGGCACGCCGGAGTACGCCGAAGCGCGCCACCTCCTGATCGGCGATGCCAACGCCGCGGTGGAGGGTGCGCTGGAGGCCGGCGCCGACGAGGTGATCGTAGCCGACATGCATTCTCGGGGGTTTCACTTCCCGCTGGACAAGCTCCACCCTCGGGCCAAATACCTCATGGGCGGTGGACACTGGCCCCGCTTCCCCTTCCTGGAGGGAGCGGATGCCATGTTCATGGTGGGCTACCACGCCCTCTCCGGCACTGAAAGCGCGGTGCGCGATCATACCATGAGCTCTGCCCACTGGCAGGACCTGTGGGTCAACGGGCGCAAGTTCGGCGAGGTGGGGATTGACGCTGCCATCGCCGGTTTCTACCTCGTGCCGGTCATGCTGGTCACCGGCGATGACAAGGTGTGTGCCGAGGCACGGGAGCTATTGGGGGACATCGAGACTGCGGAGGTAAAGCAGGCTGTGGCCCGCCATCGAGCCCTCATCCTCCCCCCTGCCGTGGCTCAGGAGCTCATCCGGCAGAGGGCCCGCCGTGCAGTGGAGCGGATTGGTGAGATAGAGCCCCTGCGCATCCCCGGCCCGGCGGAGGTCAAGCTGCGCTACGCCAGCACCGACCTGGCGGAAAAACACCCCTTCGATGGGGAGTGGATCATCCGGCTTGATGGCCGCACGGTACTGTTCAAAGGTCGGGACATCTTGGATGCCCTGCGTTTGGTGCTGGCTTAGCTTAAAGGAGACAGACACAGGCTCTAAAACGTGAATGAGAATGAAGCAGCAGGCCCAGCCCAGCAGCGATGATCCCTGGCAAGATATACTTGAGGACACGTCGGGCCTTCCTGTCTTTCTCACTGATGATCCAGAGGGTATGCCTGTCTGCCTATCCAAAGTGGTCTGGACCGATCACATCTTGCTCAGGCACCCGGAAGTAGAGTCATTCAAGGGACTGATCGTCTCCACCATCGCCGACCCGGATAGCCGACAGAGGGATCCGGAAGATGACAGGGTGCTGCTGTACTACGGGGTCATTCCCGAAGATTGTCGCCCCTTTCGCAAAGCACTGTTTCTCAGGGTAGTCGTCAAGTACGTCTATCCACCAGAGCGACAAGGACAGAGGACTGGCCTTATCAGTGCGGTCTACTTTGTGGACAGGGTGAAGAAAGGTGCTGAAACGATATGAGCGAGGTCTTTCGATTCAGGGGGCAAAAAGTATATTACGAATACGACGAGATTCAAGACATGCTCTACATTACCTTCGACCCACAAGTGGATGCTACATACTACAGCGATGTCGAAGGGTTAGATGGCGTCATGCTACGCTACGATGGCGAGAGCGAACGGCTGGTGGGCATAACGGTGCATAACGTCCAGCAAAAGCTCCAACGTTGGCTGGTGGAAGACCTGTGCCGACGTTTCTTCGCTCCTACAGAAGCAATGGTACTACGTAGGCCCAGATAATGCCCTGCTTGGGCTGGCTTGAAGGAGATAAGCATGAGCTCTGATCTATTCCTGGTCACCGATATCCCCGTACCTGACTTCTCAGCGGGAAACTATCATCCGGGCGTGGACTGCCTGTTGGACCTCATGGCCTGTCAGGGGCTGAAGCTGTATCAGTCGGCCCAGGAAGGCCCCCTGGCCGGGCCCCAGGGCCTCATTGCCCCTGACGATGTGGTGCTGCTCAAGGTCAACGCCCAGTGGAAGTACCGGGGATGCACCAACAGCGATGTGGTCCGAGGGTTGATCCAGCGTATTCTGGAACATCCCCAGGGCTTCAGGGGTGAGGTGGTCATCTTCGACAATGGGCAAGGGCAGGGGAGCATGGATGGCAATGCTCGGGGCTGGGGCCGCTATCCCGACCACTCCATCCAGGCCAATGCGGAGGACCCCTCCCATTCTTTCTCCTACCTGGCCAACACCCTCTTCGCTGGGCAAGGGGTGTCCACCTATCTCCTCGACGGCATCCGCGATGCTTTCATCTCAGAGACGGACCACCAGGCCGATGGCTACCGAATCTGGGAGGGGGTGTCCTACCCTTGCTTTACGACGGCGGGGGGCAACCGGGTGGAGCTGAGGGAAGGGCTGTGGGATGGCACCCGGTTCGTGGACCGCATCAAACTGATCAACATGCCGGTGCTGAAAACCCACGATGGCTGTGGAGTGACCGCCTGTCTGAAGAACTTCTACGGGGTGCTGTCCATGGGACACCCTCCGCGCGACTACCACTACGGGGAGGCGGGCAAGGTCTGGGGCGAGATGATCGCCCGAGTGCGAGCGCCGGTGCTCAACATCCTCGACTGCATCTGGATCTCCCTGCACCATCACTGCGGCTATCCGGCGTCCAACACCTCGCGGCTGAACAGGCTGCTGGCCAGCGTTGACCCCGTGGCCCTCGACTACTGGGCCAGCAAGTACATCTTCTACCCTATCAGCGGAGACCCCAACGACCACCCCGACCATCCCGAAGCCTACACCAACTCCAACCTGGACATGCACCTCACTCAGGCCAGGGATGCCATCAACCAGTATGGGGGGATCCGTGGCCAGCCGGTCACCAGAGATGAGCGGGAGATGTGCCTGTTTGTGGGCCGGCCTTAGGGGGCCGGGTCTCTCACAGTAATAGGCCGACAGCCTGCTGCCAGTCTCTGGATCACAGGCGAGTCGCGGAGAGGCGTGCCAACGGCGGGCCGCTTCGCTGATGCTCCCGGAGTCCTCAAAGGTCTAGATCAAACGCAACCTGGCCTCGACCTCGCCCATCGCGTGAAGCTCTCTGCAGGCCAATTCTCCAGAGGTGCTTCTACAATCTGGTAGCGATCTCTTGGGCCGGACGCTGTGTTTGACAAATGTTGCTCTGTGCTATAATAAGAAAATGTAGGGAACTGATAGACACGGATGAGGAGGTCCAGTGCGGAACCGGGGGAAGGAGCTACTATGTCAGTAAGAGAAATCGCAGTAACAAAGCCCGTTCCTAAAGCCAAGAAAGGAGGGCTGCTAAGGGAGGAAGCAAGGGATGGTTTCATCTTCATTGCGCCCTGGTTCCTGGGCTTTATCCTCTGGACCGCGGGTCCGATGATCTTCTCCCTGGTCATGACCTTTACACACTGGAGTGTTCTCTCCGCCCCCAAGTTGGCTGGCCTGGATAACTTCAGGAGGCTCATTCACGATGATCTTTTCTACATCGCTATGTGCAACACCGCTTACTACACCTTGATAGCGGTTCCCCTGCAGCAGATAGCCTCCCTGGCGATCGCCTTCGGGCTCAACCTCAAACTGAAGGCCATCAATGTCTTCCGCACTGTTTATTA
>CAYRNM010000073.1:0-5818 GCA_964425465.1 uncultured Anaerolineae bacterium
CCATTCGACGCCCCAATTGCCCCAAGATCAACGCCACCTGAGCAGCCTGGGCCTCATGGCGCTTCACCTCTTCCTCGGCCGCCAAGTGCCAGTAGCCGGGCGCCAGTTCCTCACCGTAGGAGCGCAGGCAGGCCTCGATGATTGTCGCATCGGGCGTCAAGGGGCTGGGGAATCGCTCACAGGAAAGCCTGAGAAGCGCTGGGTGGGCAATCCCCAGGGTTCCCGCCAGGATCTCGTACACTGCCGCCTCCACCTGGTCGGCCAGGGGAGGGGCTGTCTCCCCTCCATCGCGCAGCCACCAGCGCCCATCGTCGAAGCGCACGAAGGCCTCCGAATCTTCCAGAGCTTTCCACAGACTCTCCATAGCCGACAGCGGCTCCTCGGATGCGGCCAGCAGGGGGAGCCGCTGGTGTCGGGCCAGGGCTTCGGCGGCCGCCATCCGAAGGTAAGAGGCCGGCGTGGGCTCCCCTCGGGCGCGCAGGAGCTCCACCACCGCCTCTCCCGCCAGGGATACAGCCCGAGTGATCAGGTCCTCATCGGCCTTCACCACTGGACGGACGGGTTCCCGCCGGAAGTGGAGTTGCACGCTCCCCTCACCATCGGAGAGGGCCTGGGCCAGGGTGAACCCCGCCCCACTTGCCGCCAGCAGGAGCGCGGCCTCCTGTTCGGGCCCCGCCATCCGATCCAGGAGCAGGAGATGTCCCTCCGGCTGGAGCACTTTTGTTGCGTGATGAAATGCCCTCTCCAGGGATTGGCGGTACCACTCCCAATCATGGGCTCGTCGCCCCAGCAGGGGCTCCAGTGCCTCTGCCGCCTGAGGCCCGTACAGCCAGCCGCTCCACAGGTAGCTCAGAGACCAGAAGAGGGGATCGAGGTGAAGGGGCATGGCCACGATCAGAGGGAGGCGGATGGCATCCATTTGATCTGATAGCGCACGCAGCGTGCCCACCTGGAGGTGGACCAGCCCATCTCCTTCTCCCCTCGCTTCCAGGAATGAGCTCAACTCAGGTACCAGCCGCGTGTGCCCCCTTTGGCGTGCCAGTCTCTCACAGGCCTGGCCGAAGCACTCCCACACATTGCGCTCCAGGTATCGGGGGGGAAGCTGGAGTTGACGTGGCCGTGCTTCAGGGGCATCGGCGGCGAAGAGGGCGCTTCCCACATCGAGGCAGTACAGGAGTGCGCCCTTCACTGCCTCTGCCGTGGGGGAGCCGCCAAAGAGGGTTTCCATTTTGATGAGGATCTGAGCCAGGGTGTAGAGGTTGCGAGGGGTATAAAGGTCGAGGAGGCGCTGGACAGTCTGTCGGTGGCGGCTGGAGGCGGGAGCCACGTGGTCGGCCAGGTACCAATAGGCCAGTCCCCGGCCTTCGACGCGCTCCAGGACCATGAGATCTGCCTCCTCAAGGGGGGCAATTCCCCTGTCACCGCAGGCTGGGCAGCGGTAGCGCCGCTCCACCGGCTGGCCCCGCTCTCGATCCCAGACGAAGGCCTCGGCGATGGCCGGGCGCCGGCAGTGGGGGCAGGGGGTGGTGTAGAGCCCCTCCAGGTGCTGGCGCAGCGGTTCACCCGCCTTGGGCGCGTCGCCCAGCCGGGTGAAAGCGGCGAGCAGCTCCTCCCTAGGCGGGGGGGCGAGGGCGATGCGCAGGGAGAGCACCTCCACAGGGTTGAAATCGAGGGCTAAGACGCGCCGGCCTGTGGCCTGGATCTCCCGGATCAGAGGCGCGCTCTTGCAGAAGGGGAGCAGGATCAGATCGCCTGGCGAGGTGTAAGTCCGGACATAGGTTTCGACCATGCCCCGTGGCGTCGGCTCTCCATAGCGGGCCAGTGGCCCTTCGGGAGGTATCATCTCCCCCGGAATCCAGTAGTTGATTTCTCTCATCGGCGACACTTATTTGGCGGGCTCGCGCCCACACTTCGGCCATAGATAGCCGTTACACAAAAACTCCCCACCCTACGTGGGGAGTTTTGCGGCATCATGGTGATCGAGTTGCAGAAGGAGCCTTCTGTCGGCGGCCGCGCCGCTGCTGGCCGCCCCCGCCCTGATAGGCTGGGGCGATGATGGCAAATAGCGTGCAACGCGAGAGGTCGAGGATGCGGGCTCGCAGGCGAGGGTCAATCTCCTCGATCTCATCGGCGGTGGTGATGACGGTGGGCAGTCGGGCATTGTAGCGGTAGTTGAAGATCTGAAAGAGCTTCTCCTTGGCCCAGGGAGTGGCGCTTTGGGTACCCAGGTCATCTAAGATCAGCAAGGCAGCGGTGCGCACCTCCTCGAAACGCTTGTCGTAGGAAATGGGACTCTGGGGGTTGAAGGTGGCCCGCAGGTGGTCCAGCAGATCGGGCACCACCACGAAGAGGGCCGGATAGCCCTGCGCCACCCGATAGTTGGCGATGGCCGCTGCCAGATGGGTCTTGCCACAGCCGTAGGGGCCGGTGAACATCAGCCATCCCTCCGGGTTCTCCGCGTACTGGCGAGCGATCTGAAAGGCGCGCCTCAGGTTCTCCCCCTCCTCTCTTGGCAGCTCGTAGGTGCGCAAGTCAAAGGACTCGAAGGTCTGGTCACTGTGCAGGGAGAGGCTGGATATCTCTCCGGTCCCGGTGGCCCGGAAGTCGTGGGCCTGAATGTGCACGATTTCGGCCAGATCGGGATCCACCAGGCGGGAGCGCAGGCGGAGGTCAATCTCCTCCAGTTCGTGGTTGGTGGTGATGACGGTGGGCAGCCGGGCGTTGTAGCGGTAGTTGAAGATCTGGAAGAGCTTCTCCTGCGCCCAGGGGGTTGAGCTCTGGGTGCCCAGGTCGTCGAGGATGAGGAGGGGGGCGGTGCGCACCTCCTCGAAGCGCTCGTCGAAGGAGACGGGATTGGCCGGGCTCCAGGTGGAGCGGAGATGGTCCAGCAGGTCGGGCACCACGACGAAAAGCGCGGGCTGGCCCTGGCTGATCCGATAGTTGGCGATGGCCGCCGCCAGATGGGTCTTGCCGCACCCGTAGCCCCCCTTGATCACCAGCCACCCCTGCGGGTTCTCGGCAAAGCGACGCACCCGTTGACAGGCCATCTTCAGGTTTTCCCGTTTCTGCGGCAGCAGACCTCGTCCCTCGGGCACAAAGGTATCAAAGGTCATCCGCGCCAGATGGCTGAGGTTTCCCAGATCGCGCAGGGCGGCGAAACGTTGCGCCTCGATCTGGGCCAGCCGGCACTGGCAGGGGAAGAGGCGGCCGAAATCGGGGTGATCCAGGGGTACGTCATGGCGCAGGTAGCCCTTGCCCTGGCACAGGGGGCATACCTCTTCCTCACGGCCTTCAGTGCTCAATGTAGTCGGCGTAGGGGCCTCGGATGTAGCGGCGCCGATCTTTTTCAGAATCTCTTCTACCCTCTCCATTATCTTTCCCCTGGGCGGCCCATCGCTGGAGGATGGCCCGCACGTAGCGCCAGTTCCGCACATTTCGCTCCGCAGCCGTGCGAAAGGCCTCCTCGATCCACTCTGCTGGATAGGTCTGCTCCGCGTCCCGGAGCTCGTCGGCGATGATGGGCTGCAAGAGCCCGATGGTCTGCTCGTACAGCACGAAGATGTTGGGGCGTGTCTCGGCGGGGGCACCGCCCTCCGGTGCAATGACGGTTAGTTCCGTCTCCCCTCGTTGGACGCGGGCGACGGCCCGTCGCCCCTCTTCCGTGTTCAGGAAGTAACAGGTCTCAGGAGCCCCATCCTGGCTTACGGTGACGGCCAGCAGCGTCCCTCGGCCCACAGCCTGAGCCAGCGCGCGGTCCAATTCCTCCTCAAAGGAAGCCTCATCCTTGGCCAGGCTGCGCTGCAGGCTCGTATCGGTGATCAGCGTACTCCGCGTCACGTAGCGGAGCGGCCCCCGCTGCTTGTGGATGCGCCAGAAGCAGTGGAGCAACACCTTCAGCTCGGCCAGGTCATCCATGGCGGGCAGGAGCTCGCTGAAGAAGAGGTCGGGCAGGGGGGTGTAGCTGAGCCGGCCGGCGGGGAAACCGGCGAAGGTTTCTATTTCTTCTGCATCAAACGCATCCATTAGCCTTCCCTCTTCCACCGAGCCAGGTCGAATATTAAATCGTCGAAGGGCCTAACTCCACGACAGTATTGGGTGTGGCCCGGGATGGTTGGATCGTCAAAGACCGGCCTGGTTCTGATCACATCCGGTGGGTGTAAGGGCAATTCATCTGGAAATAACGAGCGAAATGCCTCAATGTCGTCTAGAATCCTCTCGTCATCAGGTCCTCCATACGCTTTGAGCAGATAAATCCTATCCATAAAGCTCTCCAAAAGCCTTCTGGGGGCAGTTGGCTGTTGGCAAGAGGACCCCAGCTCGCTTCTGAATGTTGTATAAATATCCTTGTCTTCTGTGACGAGAACGTATTTGATGTAAGAACTGAGCCTGACGATTAATCCCCAAAAGCAAGTTTCTGTATGCCTCCCATGAAAGGACACCTTGCAACTGATGATGCTCAAAACTCTCCAACTATCATCGTCTCTGTAAAGCACAAATAGATCGGTATCTGGGTAATCCTGAAGTTGCGTCTGATCGCACGGCCTTTTAACTGGCACTTTGTTATAGTCAACGATCCCTTGAACGATGTTAGGGTCATCAATCAGAGTGGAAAGGGCCTGGGCTGTCCCTTTGATAATGAATAGGCCCTGAGGATTCAAAAGCCTGTTCAGTATCATGCCTACCGTTGTTTCGAAGGCTCTGCCATACAGAGTCCGTCGGCTCTGAGCTGTGCTATCATCAAGGGAAGGCATGGTCACACTAGCCTCTTCCCTCCGCCTCATAGTCAACCTTCTTCTCGAAAAGCTTCAACTGCGCTTCGGCGAGTTTTAGAGCATCTAATCGCTTAGCGGCTACTTTGCAATACTGCTCCGATATGTCAATATGGATAAACCTCCTCTGAGTTTTGTGAGCCACGACGGCCACAGTGCCCGTGCCCCCGAACATATCCAATACCACATTGGACTGATAGCTGTAGTATTTTATCAGCCGGTATATTAATTCCTCTGGAAAGGGAGCGGGATGGCCTCTCCTCTGGCTCTCGGCGGGAATGTGCCAGAATCCGTCGGAGAATCTCTTGAATTCCTCGGCCGTGATGTCTATGTTGTCTGCATCCCCTTCCAAGTTCCAGCTCCCTTTGGAGAAAATGTACACATATTCCCAAGAAGGTATGATGTGAGGATTGGAAGGACTGCACCAGCTACCCCAGGCCGTTCGTCGGGCCGTCATGCTCTGCTTATACCAGAGTATCTCCGTCCTGAAAATCATCCCCAGCTCTCGGAGTTGGTTCACCAGGTCCATGTGCACCGGCCGGAAATCTTTAATGCTGGTCGGAGCGATGTTCAAGGCAAATCTTCCGCCTTCGACCAGGATTCTCATCAGCTCTTTCCACACCTCATTCAGCCAGTCCAAATATCTCTTATAGGCCATGCTGTCATGGTGAACATCGTAGTTCACGCCCACGTTGTATGGAGGTGAGGTGATGGCCAGATGAATGCTCTCCTCGGGAAGGGCTTTCATAACCTCCAGGCAGTCGGCGCAGATCACCCGGTCCAGCACCTCTTCTAGTTTGGGCTGCTTATCCTCATCCCAATGCATAATAGGCGTCAGCATCCCCATTGGTGACTCCTGTTCAGTACTCCAGGGGCTCGATACGGGTCTCGGCGTCGGAGAAGGTGGCCAGTCGGTCGTGGAAGTAGAGCTGGACTCTGCCGGTGGGGCCGTTGCGGTGTTTGGCCACGCTGACGTCGGCCAGGTTGGAGAACTCGCTGTCCGGATTGTACATCTCGTCGCGGTAGATGAACATCACGACGTCCGAGTC
>CAYRNM010000073.1:5918-7599 GCA_964425465.1 uncultured Anaerolineae bacterium
TGGGAGGCGGCCAGTACAGGCACATTCAGCTCGCGGGCTAATCCCTTCAGAGCCCGGGAAATGGAGGAAATCTCCTGCACCCGGTTCTCGGCCCGAAAGTCCCCCCGCATCAACTGCAAATAGTCCACAACCACTAAGTCCAGGCCGTATTCGGCATGAAGCCGCCGGGCCTTGGTCCGCAACTGCAGAGCCGAGATGGAAGGGGTGTCATCAATGAAGATGGGCAGCTCAGCCAGCATGCCGGTGGCCTGCACGAAGAGGGGCCACTCATCCTCCTCTAGCTCCCCCAGCCGCAGCCGCCGGGAGTCAATGCCCGTCTCGGCCGAGACCAGCCGCTGCACCACCTGCTCACGCGCCATCTCCAGGCTGAAGAGGGCCACCCGCTGGTTAAACTTCTTGGCCGCCGTGCGTGCCATCGTGAGCAGCAGCGCCGTCTTGCCCATCCCCGGACGGCCGGCGACGATCAGCAGATCGGAGCGCTGCATCCCTCCTAGCAGCCGGTCCAGGTCAATGAAGCCGGTGAGAACGCCGATAGGCTCGCCGCGATGTTGATAGAGGTACTCGATGCGGTCATAGTACTCGCGGATGACGCGGTCAATGGGCACCAGATCGCGGGTCAGCCGCCGTTCGGAGACGCCGAAGAGGACCTGCTCCGCCTGGTCCACCACCTCATCCACTTCCTCGGCCTCCTTGTAAGCCAGGGCGGCGATCTGCCCGGCGGCGGAGATGAGTCGGCGGCGGATGCTCAAGCGCTCCACGATGCGCCCGTAGTACTCGATGTGGATGGCCGTGGGAACGGCATTGATGAGGCGAGTGATCTCTGCCGGGCCACCGACCTCCTCCAGTTGACCCTTGCGCTCCAGCTCCTCGCACAGGGTCACGAAGTCGGCCGGTTCCCTCCGCTCGTGGAGGTCAAGGATGGCCTGGTAGATCCAGCCGTTCTTCTCGCGGTAGAGATCCTCGGCCCTCAGGAACGAAGCGACCCGGAGGATTGCGTCCGGGTCGATGAGGAGGGAGCCCAGGACCGCTTCCTCAGCCTCAATGCTATGCGGTGCCATTCTTTGGGGCTCAGCCATGGTCAATTATCGTTTAGCGCTCAATACGCCAAGCGCTATTCTCCCCCCAGGTCTTCCAAGTCCAGCGTGTCCACGAAGTCTCGGAACACAGACAGCTTCTCCTCTGTCTCCAGCAGGTCTTCCCGCTCGGGGACGATGCCTGCCTGCTCCATCACCTCTTCGCTGACGTAGATGGGCACCTCTAGCCGCACAGCCAGAGCAATGGCATCGCTGGGGCGCGAGTCAATCTCCAGTTGACCTCCATTGGCCTCCACCATGATACGAGCGAAGAAGGTGTCATCGTGCAGTTCGTTGACCACAACGTGGGAGACTTGCGCACCCAGTTTGACGATGAAGTCCTTGAGAAGATCATGGGTGAGGGGACGAGGCACCTTGATGCCCTGGAGGCGAATGGTGATAGCGTCCGCCTCGGCAGGGCCAATCCAGATGGGGAGATATCGCTCCCCCTGCCGGTCTTTCAGGATCACTGCGCGATGGGGTGAGACCAGGTTCATGCGAACGCTATCCACAATGACCTCGATCATCTCAATTTCCTCTCCAGGTTACCATACCATGAAACGCACACCTTTACGCCGCGCCTTATGATTATAGCACAAGCCTGGAAG
>CAYRNM010000073.1:7699-13165 GCA_964425465.1 uncultured Anaerolineae bacterium
GGCGGCCATCCTCCATCTGCCGATCAAACATTCCCTCCAGTTGGAATATCTGGGGGATGGGCACATCCCTGGGGTTGGGCAGGCACTTGTAGCACTGGCGGCAGACGTAGTCCCCCAGCTCCACCGCCTCGGTGAAAAGCTGCTCCATTTCCTTCTTGCTCATGGGCTTGAAGGCCTTGGCCACGGCCATGTCTGCCTCCAGATACTCCATCTGGTTCATGCCGGAGACCATGGTAGCACAGGGTAGGGTGAAGGCGTATCGGAAGGCGGGCTCGGGCGAGCGGTACAGGTACCCATCGCCCACCGGCTTCATGCCCACCACGGCCACCCCCTTCTCCGCCGCCAGGGGCAGCAGTTCCCTCTCACTGGAGGAGTAGTTGAAGCGATCCAGGTAGTTGAAGGTGTGCATGACCGCGTCGAAGGGGTAGCGCTGGAGGGCCTCAATGAGCACATCGGCCCAGCCGTGGCCGGAGATGCCGATGAAGCGCACCTTGCCCGCCTCACGGGCCTCCTCAGCGGCCTGCAGGGCCCCCCTCTCGCTCAGGATGGCCTCCAGCTCGTAGAACTCCTGCACGGCGTGCATGAAGAGCAGGTCCACATGGTCGGTCCGGAGGTTGTCCAGCGATCGCTCTAGGAGCCGTGCGGCGCCCTCTTTGTCCCGATTGGCCACCTTGGTGGCCAGAAAGACCTCCTCTCGGCGGCCCTTCAGCGCCTCACCGATCTTGCGCTCCGAGTTGCCGGAGCCGTAGGCGTAGGCTGTCTCTACGTAGTTGCCGCCCATCTCCAGGTAGCGGTGGACGATCTCGGTCACCTCCTGCTGGGAGATCTCGAGGAAGTGGTAGCCGCCCAGGCCCAGCATGGCCACCTTTTCACCCGTTTTTCCGAAGGCTCGGTACTCCAACCCCTGGCGCTTCTCCACACCGAACCGCTGGCCGAAGAGCTCGATGGGCAGGGGCAGCCGTCCGCAGCCCGTCGCAGCCGTGGCCCCTGCTAGTCCCATCCCCATCAACCCCGCCCGCCGCAGGAACTCCCGGCGGGAAAGACGAGGGCGGGTATAGTTTCCTCTGCCAGGGCAGCGGCATTTTCTCTCCATAATACCTATCTCCCACAAATCCTTTCCGTGGGTCCCTTTTCGTTCGTTTGACGGGACTGTCAGCCAGATTGGAACCACATCTCCGGCACCTGCCAAGCCCAGATGCTCCAGCGGGCGGCAGGGGAGCTACATCACGGACATCTACTCACCGGGCGAACCCAACAGGTTGATCTCCAGCGCCACGGCCCCCAGTGCTTCCTTCTCTGGGGGATAGATGGCCCGGCAGGCTTCCAGCAGCTCCTCGGCCCTGAGACCCGGCGCAATAGCCGATGGATCCTCGTGGGCCACCAACTCTGCAAAAGAGGCGTAGCGTTCGATGCGGCGGATCACAACCCGGTGCTTTTCATTCAGCAACAGGATGTCGCCGGGTTTCAGCTGCTGAATGTTTGGGTAGCTCACGCGGATCTCAACGGTCTTCCGGCCTCCCAGAATCTGCTGAAGGTATTGCTCTTTAATCCATAGAACTTTGGTGCGGGGCTTACATTGGGACACGTTTCTACTTCTCCGCAGCACCGACGGCTGCCCAATGCATGCCCCCATCCGATGATTGGTACAACCCATGCTCCACCGTGGCGGCGATCAGCGTCTGATCTTGCCCAAAGTTCGGTGAGAGGGCTAAAGCCAGGATCGAAGGCGGCGTCCCATCACTATCGGCCGGAACCCCCTCCCAGGCCACCTGCCAGCTTTCCCCTCCATTGGTGGAGCGATAGATGCCCTGATCCAGGCCGACGAATAGCGTCTGATCTGTCGCGAAGTCGGGTGAAAGGGCGATGGCTTTCACCCAGGTCACATCCTTGGCCTCGGGAGGCAGTCCCTCGGCCAGTGACTGCCAGTTGAGGCCCCGGTCGGCAGAGCGGTAGAGGCCCCCATAGAGTGTGCCCACAAAGAGGGTCCCATCCGGGGCTACAGCCAACGATTGGAGAAACCCCTCGGGCGCGGCGAAGATCTGCATCCAGAAGCGGCCGCCATCAGCAGAGCGGTACAGTCCATCGTACTGCCCCCAGGCGTAAACGGTTCGATCATCAGCGAAGTAGGGTGAGCAGGCCAGGGCTACAATCCCCGAGCTGGTGGGGGGCAACCCTCGGCTGGCCTGCTGCCATGTGTCACCCCCGTTGTGGGAGACGAAAACCTGGGGCTGGCGGAGGTCGCCGCCGAGGAAGAGCGTGGAGTCGCGGGCGAAGTCCGGCGACAGGGCCAGGGCGGCAGCAGGGAAGAGAGGGCCAAGCCCTTCGGTGAGCTCCTCCCACGTCGTGCCCCGGTCTTGGGAGCGGTACACTCCGGCGGGGCTGGCCACGAAAATTATACCATCCTGCGGATAATTGAGCGAGAGAGTCAGAAACACTTCCTCGCCCGGGCTGGTCCGGGTGGGGAAGCCCAACTCCTGCCATGCCTGTCCCCCGTCGTCGGAGCGGAACACGCCGGCCGTTGGCCCGGCGGCGAAGAGGACGCGGTCCTGCGCGAAGGCGGGGGAGAAGGCCAGGGCTGTGATCTGGGCTGTCCCAATTTCGGCTGCAGCGGCCTGCCAGCTCAACGCCTCGGGATTCACGCTCAGGACCCGCCCCTGGCGAGTGCCCAGAAGCAGTGTCCCCTCAGCCGCCAGAGCCAAAGTGCTCAGGGCTGACTCCTGCTCCAGCCCACCGGCTAGCCGCTGCCAGTAGTCGCCGCCGTCGGTGGAGCAATAAAGCTCGCTTCCTCCCTCCAGTCCGAGGGGAGTGAAGAGCGCGTAGAGCAGGCCATTGGGGGCGAAGCCGAGATCGTGTAGCGCCAGGTTTGGATCGGGCCACAGCCCGACATTGGCCGCCTTCCACTCCTCCCCTCCGTCGGTGGAGCGCATGAGCCCTCCTCCGCTCAGCAGGGCGAAGAGGGTCCGGTCCTGAGCGAAGTCAGGGGAGATAAAGATCTGCTCCACGTAGCCGGGAAGCACTGGGGCCCACTTCTCCCCACCGTCGGTTGATCGCAGCAGTGCGCTCTCGCCGCCGCTGCGGGCCAGGAAGAGGGTATGGTCACGAGCAAAATCCGGCGAGACGGCCAGGGCGTTTGCCTGGGCTTCTCCCTCCGCAGCGTACCCTGCTCCCAGGGGCTCCCAGCTCTGCCCTCCATCTTGCGAGCGGAAGAGGCCCCGCTTCTGCGTGCGGGCGAAGGCTGTGGCGTCGGTGGCCCAGACCACCTCCTGCACCAGCAAGTCGGTCAGCCCATCGCTGGAGAGGAGCCACGTGGTGCCACTGTCTCTTGAACGGTAGATACCCCCACCACGGCCCATGTCCCCCAGTCCGGCCAGGAGTGCACCGCCGGGGGCCAGGGCTACATCCGCCAGCGGGGGATGAGGGGACAGTCCACCTCGCAGCAGAGCCCAGGTTCTGCCATGGTCCTGCGAGCGGTAGAGATGGCCATCCACCCGGGCCAGGAGCAGCCCTTCGGGGCCGGGGAGGATCTGCTCCACCGGTGCCTGGGGAAGCATCGTGGGGTGGGGAGGGTCGGCGGTGGGCGGCCCGCTGGACTGCATCACCAGCACCCGCCCGCTTTGTCCTTTGAGATACAACCGGTCGGCCCGAGGGTCAATGGCCGCCAGCCTGTAGCCCGTCTCCAGTGGGACCGAGGCCCGCAGATTCAGTGTGTCCGCCTCCAGCGCCAACAACCGGGAGAAGTCGTCCCAGTCCTCTGAGAGGTACAGCCGCTCGCGGAGGGGATCGAACAGCGCCTGGCCGGCGAGGCCCTCTATCCGCTTGGCCCATCGCTGCCCTCCCTCCAGCAGGGCCAACGACAGGTTGGAGAAGCGGGCGCGGGTCACGTAGGCCCGATCCCCCTCCTCATCCAGGGCTACCGACCAGACACTCAATTCGGTGTCGGTGAACACCGGAGTGTGAGTGCGGCCGTCGTATATACACAGATAGTTCCCATTGTTGGAGCCTGGTACGCCATTGTTCAGGGTGACGTACAGCCGGTCGTTGAGCCCATCCACAGCCAACCCCACGGCGGAGGGGTTGGGAGAGAGCCCACCAGGGGTGAAAAGAGTTCCCTCCAATTGGCCGGTGACCTCCCCCCGCCTCGGGTCGGCCAGGTAGATGCCCCGATCCACCAGGTAGAGCTGGCCAGTAGCGGGATTTACCACCGGGGTGCCCTTTTGAGGGATGGTGCTCTTGAGTTCCAGTGTCTCTGCATCCACGACCTGTATGGCCTCCCCCTCGGCGGTGGACACGTAAACCCTGCCCCGCTGGGGGTCGAGGGCCACCGCGCCGCGCCCTGCAAGGCGTGCGATCTCGGTGTAGTCTTGCGTATCCAGGACGCGCAGGTGCCCGCTGCTGTCAGTGACGTACAGCCGGCCGGCTTCGGGATCCAGCGCCAGTTCCTCCACTTCGATGGCGGTGGGGATGCGGGCCAACTCCTGGCCGTCAGCGGGATCCATCCGCAGGAGGGCGTGGTCATAGACTAGGCTGGCGTATAGCTTGTCTTCAGAAGTGAAGGCCAGCCCGCCCACGGTCACATTGCCCAGGGGGTACTCGGCCACGAGTTGGCCGCTGAGTCCATCGCGCACCTGTACCCCTGGCCCTTCGCTGGTCTGACCGCCCACATACACTCGATCGCCATCTCGGTCCAGGGCCAGCACCGTCGGGCCGTAGCTCTCGGGGAGGGGTTGGCGGGCCAGCTCCTCCCTGCTCAAGGCGTCCAGGATGACCAGCTCGTCCTGGCCATCGCTTCGGAGGGCCAGATATAGCCGCCTCCTTTCACTGTGCGCAGCCAGCGCCAGGGGCTGTCCACCGAAGGTGGATTCCGCGAGGGTGTTCAGGGTGTCCGCCTCATGGAGGGAGAGGAGTGTGCTGCGGTCGGCGGTCAGGCGGACCAGACAGATACGGTCTAGTGCAGGGAGGACTGCCAGGGCCGCAACTTCCCCGGCCGAGGGCAGGGTCAGCCGGGCCTGCTCAGCGTAGGTGGTCACGTCCAGCCGTCGCAGGGAGGAGGCATTGGCCAGATAGAGCCATCCCCTTTCAGGATCCACCGCCAGAGCCTCCACGTCAGCCAGTACCGTCACGGCTACCAGATTTGAGAGGTCAACCACGGTTGCCGTTCCATCTCCATCGTTGACCAGATAGGCCTGGTCGCGCTGGGGGTCGAGCACCGGTGGGGGGGCCACCATATCGGTGCGTCCCAGGGGTACCGTGGCCAACACCTGGCCGCTGGTCTCGTCTACGATGGAGAGCACCCCCCTCTCCTCCAGCTCACCCCACTGACAGTGGACATAAATGAACCCTTTCGCAGGGTGAGCCGTTACCCCCTCAGGATAGTAGCCATTGCCCGCCGGGACCCCCAGATCAAGGGTGGCCAGAGGCTGCGGCCACCAGCCCGCCGGTTGGGGTGTGGGGGTGGGAGAGGGAAGG
>CAYRNM010000074.1:0-12805 GCA_964425465.1 uncultured Anaerolineae bacterium
AAGGAGCAATGACCTGTATGAAACTCGACGACAAGGTGAGGGGATGGGCCGAGGACATGGGGGCCGATTTCTTCGGAGTGGCGGATCTGTCACCCGCCCACGAGGCCATCCTGGAGCAGAGCGGACCAGCAGTCGCAGGGTTCCCGTGGGCCATCTCCATCGGCATCGTCCTGCCTCACGCCATCGTGGATCAACTGCCACAGCGGGCTGACCGCACCGTGTCCATGATGTACCGACATCACGCCTACGAGGTGGTGAACCAACGTCTGGACCACATCGCCTCGCGGTTGAGTGGCGTGCTGCAGCGCGGGGGATACAGCGCGCTACCTGTGGCGGCGTCGCAGAACATGGACGAAGAGCGGCTGTGCGGTATCTTCTCTCACAAAATGGCAGCACACCTGGCAGGACTGGGGTGGATCGGCAAGAGCTGCCTGCTGGTGACGCCGGAGGTGGGGCCGAGGGTGCGTTGGGCCACGGTGCTCACCGATGCCCCTTTGGAGATGACTGGAGAGCCAATGAAGGAGCGCTGTGGCCACTGTCAGCAGTGCGTGGAGAGTTGCCCGCCACGGGCCTTCACCGGTCAACCCTTCCGCGAAGAAGAGCCGCGGGAGGTGCGCTTCGCGGCCCACAAGTGTCAGGAGTATTTGGCTGGAATGAAAGAAGCCACAGGGCTGAGAACTTGTGGCCTGTGCTTGTACATCTGTCCGTATGGAAGAGGGAAGCGGCGAGCCATCGGAAACGCCGTCACAGATTGACCGATCGACTAATTGACCAACCGACAAAGGGTAAGGAGGGTTGTGTCCGCCATGGACAGTGACATGCGCCGCCATATTGTGGTGTCCGAGTTGAATGGCTGCTCGGTGGAGGATCTGCCGGTAGAAATCGTGGAGCGCAAGGGGATTGGCCATCCCGACAGCCTCTGCGATGGCATTGCCGAGCGCATTTCTGTGGAGTACTCCCGCTGGTGCGAGGAAAACCTGGGCCACATCCTACATCACAACTTCGACAAGGTGCAGCTCGTGGCTGGGGAGGTGGATGTGCACTTCGGCGGAGGGCAGATGATCCGCCCCATCCGCATCCAAATCGCCGGGCGGGGCACGCCCAGCTATGGGGATAAGAGGGTGCCCCTAGAATACCTGGCCACGGAGGCGGCGCGCAGCCACCTGCGCGAGACCATGCGCTACCTGGACCCCGTAAAGCACGTGGTGATCGAGTGCTATGCCGGACGGGGAGCCAGTGAGCTCATGGATGTGGTGCACCAGGCCACGGCCAACGATACCAGCTTCGGCGTCTCCCACTGGCCCCGCTCGACGGTGGAACGACTGGTGTACGAGACGGCCAATTTCATCAACTTTGAGCTCATTGATCAATTCCCCATAGGGGAAGATGTGAAGGTCATGGGCTGTCGCATGGGCGAGGAGATCACCCTCACCGTATCCCTGCCCTTCCTCGCTTTCGATATCCCCCATGCTCGCCTTTACCAAGAGACAAAGGAGGCCGCGCAGCAGGCCATCCAGGAGTTCAGCCAGTCCCTGGACCCCCATCCCATTAGCGTCATTGTCAACACCGCTGATGAACTGGAGGGTAACTATTATCTGACCCTCACCGGCACCTCGGCGGAGAATGGCGACGACGGTGCGGTGGGGCGGGGCAACCGGGTCAATGGCCTCATCGCCCCCTTCCGCTCCACCAGCCTCGAAGCTGCCTGTGGCAAAAACCCCATCTCCCACGTGGGCAAGATCTACAACGTACTGGCCCTGCTCACAGCGCAGAGACTGGTAGGGGAGATTGAGGGGGTGGCCGAGGCGACGGTCTACATCCTGTCTCAAATCGGCAAGCCCCTGGATCAGCCCCTGGTGGCCAACGCCCGCATCCGCCCTGTGGATAAACTGACCCCAGCATTGCAGGCCAAGGTTGCGGAGTGCATGGATGAGATGCTGGCCCGGGTGGATGAGGTGGGGGTCCGCATTCGACATCGCGAGATCCCCCTCTTCTGAAAGAGATGCCCATGAAATGCTACGGTCGCACCACCACTGCTGAGTTCCTGGAAGACCTGGTCGTCTACCGCAACCTGGAGCCCATGGATGGGCGGTTGCCCCGCTTCGCCGAGGTGGCGGAGCGGATGGGCCTTCCCCCCTCACCAGTGCCCCGCAAGGCGGAGCCCGCCTATGGCCAGGCCATGGCCGAGTTATTGCGTGTGGTGCGAAGGCTGGATGAGCCCCGTGTGCCGCTGCGACGGTTGCTCTTCGTGGGGGACACGCGGCTCCTCGATTCCACCGCCTTCCGCCATATCAAGGCCGCCGGGGGTTGGACAGGCTGGGCCTTCATCGCCAGCGAGGACCTATCCCATCCGCCTAGTACAGAGATAGAAGAGGATATGTTTCTGGCCAACCGCTGGGGGGCGTTGGGTGAGTTCTTCCATTTTCTGGAGAGACAGGACTTCCCCTTGGACGAAGGGACGGCGGCCATCATTGATCTGGACAAGACGGCCATAGGAGCGCGGGGGCGCAACCACTCGGTCATTGACCGGGCACGGGTGGAGGCGGTGCGGCGCACGGTGGAGGGATTGCTGGGAGAGCGCTTCGATTCGGCGGCCTTCCAGGAGGCCTACGACGAGCTCAATCAGGTGGACTACCACCCCTTCACCGCTGACAATCAGGACTACCTGGCCTACATCTGCCTCATGGTCAGCGCCGGGGCCTACGGCTTTCGGGAGCTGCTGGATGACCTGGCCGCCGGACGGATGAGCACCTTCCGCCAGTTCATCGAAAGCGTGGAGGAACGGCTGCGTGGCGATCCCGACCCCCAATTGGCCCCCATTCACGACGCCATCTACGCCAATGTGCGGGCCGGCGATCCCACCCCCTTCAAGCCCTTCCGTTATGAGGAATATCGGCGCACCGTAGCTCGGATGGGATATTTGAGCGATGAGGCCTCGCCGGAGCAGCTCCTGGCCGAGGAGATCGTCATCACGCAGGAGGTGCGGGAGATATCCCACTACCTGCGAGAGCAGGGGGTTCTCCTCTTCGGGCTGTCGGACAAGCCGGATGAGGCCTCTATCCCCCAGCCGGAGCAGGCAGCCCAGGGGTCACAACCTATCCACCGCGCCGAGGCACACGCCGTAGGGGAGTCCATCGCTGACCAGTTGCCCAGGTGAGGTCCGCTACCGCAGCAGGATGCCACAGATGGAGACCAGGGAGGTGCCCCGGCTGTCGGCCGGGCATTGGGCGTAGCCGGCCACGGTCCCCTGTGGTTGGCCCAGAATCCGCAGGGCCAGGTAGATGGGCGGCAGGCCACAGATGCGATGCCGATTTCCCTGTTGCTTTACCTGCTGGAAAAGGGCCTGGGCATCCCCGGTGCAGATGATCCCCATCAGCTCCTCATCACTGCCCTTGAGCCGCGCCCGGCCGAGGAGGTCCAGCGGCAGGGAGTCACCGAAGGCCGGTCCCACGTGCGCCAGGTCTCCGGCGGCGATGACCAGCGTCCGGTAGCGGCTCGTGGCTTTCCGCAGCGCCTCTACTGCCGCGGAGAGATGGGGTAACTGCTTAGGATGGCCATCATTTCCCAGCAGTGGGGCAAAGGAACCGCAGAGGATAGGCACCAGGGGAATCTCCCTCCCCCTTCGCATGAAGTGGAGCCACACCGCGGCCAATTCCACGGAGTGCTCTGTGCGGTGGTGCAGTTCGTGCTGGAAAGAGGGCGACCGCAGAGGGTCATCCCTACGATCCAACGCTCGGGCCACCCTCTCGACGACCCACTGGGCCGTGGGCAGGGTGCCCCAGGGAGTGGCGTAGGACTGGCGGGTGAGGGTGAGCGATCCATCCTCGGCCAGGTGATCAGTGCCCAGGATCACTGCCAGCTCCGCTTCCTGCGCAGCCTTTGCCGCCTCCCGCCACACCTGGGCGTAGACCGTGTGACCTTGATGGAAGTCAATGTGGGGGCTCACCAGTCCCCGGATGGCCTCCTTTGAATCGGAGCCTGAGGATGAGGGCGGGGCTGAGTCCACGTATCCCTGTAGCAGGCGCTGCAACTGGTCGGGTGCGGCGGGGTATCCCTGGTCGGCTAGCACAGGGGGGCGGTAGGGTGCGTCGCGATAGGCGCGCAGGGTCTCTCCCCTGGCCTTGGCCGAGCGTTCGTTGTCCAGGAGCAGCGCCCTGTCCAGTTGAGATAGCAGATTGGCCAGCGCGTCGGGGGGTAGCCTTAGGCCTGCCCGCACCTCCAGCGCGGCGCGGAGTGCTCCCTCATCGCGGGTGCCATCCAGCAGGGGCAGGAGGAGGGCCAGCCCTTGGGGCAGGATAATGGTCTGATCGCTCAGGGCCAGCGGGTCGTGCAACAATAGGGCCGGCTGGCCTCGGTGTTGTATGGGGCGGACGTCAATGGATCGTAGTTTGGGGTTCATGGGCAATGGGTCAATGAGTCAACAAGTCAACGAGTTAACGAGTCAATGGGGCGGCGATTGTAAGTGGCCACTGGCAGCTTATACTACCACAAATGGGGGTTGGGGGCAAAGGCGGAACAACTGGGCTGACAGCCTTTGTGCGCAGTATCCTTCAGGATTTGACACGAATGCGATTATATGTTACAATGAATGTGCCTTTTGGACGGGAAGGAGTTAGAGCTGGAGGATGCTCATGAAATTGCTCTGCTGCTCGCGGGAGTAGCTCAGGTGGTAGAGCTCCAGCCTTCCAAGCTGGTTGCGCGGGTTCGAGTCCCGCCTCCCGCTTCGTCAAGCGTCATAGCCGCAAGCGGCCTAGCGCCCTAGCGAGGGCTTAGGCGCTGAGACGCTATGTAAAGGGCCCATAGCTCAGCGGTCAGAGCAACCGGCTCATAACCGGTCGGTCCCTGGTTCGAACCCAGGTGGGCCCATCAGGTGGGTGTTGAGGGCGACGCCTCCGCCCCTCGGAGGGAGGAGGCGTCGCTTTATTGCCTGGAGTGCCATGGATCGTCACCGTCGTCGCTCGGTGGGATTCTTCTGCCTGGGCATCGCCCTCTTCTGGGCGGCGCTCTACATCTACGTGCCCATCCTCTCTGTCTATGCCCAGTCCCTGGGGGCTTCGCTGTCGCTGGTGGGGCTGATCGTCGCCTCCTACGGCGTGGTCCAGCTCCTGCTCCGCATCCCCCTGGGCGTAGCCTCCGACCGGCTGGGCCAGCGCAAGCCCTTCGTGCTGGCCGGCTTTCTCACCGTGGCCCTCAGTTGCCTGGGATTGGCCCTGGCCCCCACTCCGGAGCTCCTGATCCCCTTCAGAGCCCTGGCCGGCCTGGCCGCCTGTACCTGGGTCACCTCCTCGGTGCTCTTCGCCAGCTACTTCCCACCCCAGCAGGCGGTGCAGGCTACCAGCCTGGTTAACTTCTTCAGCTCCGGCGGGCGCGTGCTGGCCACAACCGGGGGCGGGATGCTTGCCCAGCGCTTTGGCTGGGTCTCCACTTTCTGGGCCGGGGCATTTTTGGCGCTGCTGGGCCTGGGGGCCATGGCCCAGGCGGAGGAGGATGCAGAGCCTGTGAAGCACCCCCTGGCCTGGCGCGACGTGGTGCGCATCGGAAGTGTGCCTCTGCTGATGGTCACCTCGCTCCTGGCCACCCTGGCTCAATACTCCTCCTTCGCCACCACCTATGGCTTCATCCCTGTCTATGCCGCCGGGTTAGGCGCTTCGCGAGCTGAGCTGGGCTGGCTGACCGCAGCGGAGCAGATCTCCTACACCCTGGTGGCCCTGTCCGCTGGTCACATCAGCGAGCGCATCGGGGAGCGGATAGCAGTGGTAGGGGCAGCGCTGACCATGGCCCTGACCACCCTGCTCACTCCCCTCATCTCCAGCCTAGGCCTCCTGGCCCTGAGCCGTATGGGATACGGCGTCGGGCAGGGGCTCATCTACCCCACGCTCATGGGCCTCAGCATCCGAGCCGTGCCTCCACCGGAGCGGGCCTCGGCTATGGGTATCTTTCAGGCAGTCTACGCCCTGGGTATGTTCGGCGGCCCGGCTATCAGTGGCCTCATCGCCGACCACTGGGGGCTGGGGGTGATGTTCCTGGTGACGGGAGGGCTTTCCTTGGGCATGGCACTCCTGGCCTTTTGGGGGCTGCGTGCGGGTGAACAGTTTGTTGATGGAAGGGAGTAATCCTGTGGATGCCATTCCGAAAGACGAAGTCCGCGTAGCCTGGGAATCACTGCAAGAGTTTACCAAGGAGGTGTTCATCCGGGTGGGCTTGCCATCCCAGGACGCGGAGATCGAAGCCGAGGTGCTGGTATGGGCTAATCTGCGAGGGGTGGACTCCCATGGCGTGCTGCGGATTCCCTGGTACCTGGAACGGGTGGACAAGGGGCAGATGAACCCCCGTCCCAACATCCAGGTTCTGAAGGAGACGCCGGCCACCATCTTGATAGAGGCAGACTGCGCCTTCGGTCCGGTGGTGACCACCTTCGCCATGAAGCGGGTGATGGAGAAGGCCAAGGAGGTGGGTATCGGCTGGGGGCTCATCCGTAACACCACCCACCAGGGGGCCATGGGCTACTACCCGTTGATGGCGGCGAAGGAGGACATGGCCGGAATCGCTATCGTGTGCAGCCCGCCCAACATGGTCCCCTACGGTGCCAGGGCGGCGGGGGTACACAACAGCCCCATAGCCATCGCCGTGCCCGCGAAACGACACCGCCTGCTCATTCTGGACATGGCGACCAGCGTGGCAGCAGGCGGGAAACTTCTCCTGGCCATTGATAAGGGCGCTTCGATACCGGAGGGGTGGGCGCTGGACAAGGATGGCAACCCCACCACTGACCCCCAACGGGCCACGATCCTGATACCCATCGGGGGGCCCAAAGGCTCCGGCCTGGCTCTGATGTTCGAATGCCTATCCAGCATCATGGTGGGCAACCCCTTGCTGGAGCCTGTGCTGCTGGGCACGGAGCGCGATCGCCGTCACGTCCAGAACAGTGTCGTGGCAGCTATTGACATCGGCACCTTCACTGATGTGGAGGAGTACAAGGAGCACATTGATCACCTCATTGAGGGTCTGAAAACCTTGCCCAAGGCTGAGGGATTTGATGAGATCCTCATCCCCGGCGAGCCGGAGGACAGGGTCTACGAAGACCGTATCCAGCACGGCATCCCCCTTCCTCCAGGGACGATTCGCCATCTGCGGAGCGTCGCCGAAAGGTTCGAGATTGAGCTACCCCCTATTCTTGAGGAGGCATCATGATCATCTTTGATTCCCACCTGGACCTGGCCATGAATGGACTGCTGTGGAACCGCGATCTGAAGCAGGGGGTATACGACATCCGCCGCCAGGAGGTGGGCATGACGGAAAAGGGTCGGGCGCGAGGCACGGTGGCCTTTCCTGAGATGCGGGCCGGGCAGGTAGCGGTGTGCTGTGCGACGCTCATCGCCCGCCTTTCCCGACCGGGCAACTCCCGCCCTGGCTACAACAGCCCCGAGATCGCCTGTGCCATGGCCCAGGGCCAACTGGCCTACTACCGCCTGCTGGAAAGCCAGGGCCAGGTGCGGCTCATCGCCGACTGGCCGACGCTGGAGGACCACCTCCGGCAGTGGGAAGCGGGCGCGGGGGAGGATCTACCACTGGGCTTCATCCTGGCCATGGAGGGGGCGGACCCCATCCTCTCGCCGGAGCAGGTGACCTGGTGGTGGGCACAGGGGTTGCGGGTGGTGAGCCTGTCCCACTATGGGCTGAGCACTTACGCCCATGGCACCGACACGGAGGGCGGTCTGAAGCCCCTGGGCCGGCCGCTGCTGGCGGCGATGGAAAAAGCGGGCATGATCCTGGACCTCACCCACCTCTCCGATGAGAGCTTCTGGGAGGCGTTGGAAGCTTTCGATGGTCCGGTGATGGCCAGCCACAACAACTGTCGGGCGCTGGTGCCCGGCGTCCGCCAGTTCTCCGACCAGCAGATCCGGGCCATTGTGGAGCGCGATGGGGTCATCGGCGTGGCACTGGACGCCTGGATGCTCTACTCTGGCTGGATCAAGGGCCAGACCCAGCCTCAGGTCGTGAGCCTGGAAGCTGCTGTGGACCACATCGTCCACATCTGTCAGTTGGCGGGGGACAGCCGCCATGCCGCCATTGGCAGCGACCTGGATGGGGGCTACGGCACCGAGCAGTGCCCTCATGACCTGGACACCATCGCCGACCTGCAGAAGCTCCCCGACCTGCTGCGGGCGCGGGGCTACAGCGAACCGGACGTGCAAGCCATCATGCACGCCAATTGGCTGCGCTTCTTCCGTCGGGTGTGGAAGGGCTGATAGACCATCAGCCGAGTTGACACTGCTGAAAAGGGCTGAAGCCACGCAAGTCTGCGGCAGGGCGGTGGACAGCGTGGGGGAGAAGTCGAGGGAGTATATGGAGGAGTTGCTCGGATGACAGGTCTCTTCAGCTTTCCGACGGCTAACTGGAGGTCGTAGTGCCCCGGTAGGGTATAGGGATGGGCATGGGAATGCTGTGCGAAAAGCTTGGTGCTGCAGAAGTATGATTCGTTGTCGATGAATACTACACTGAAGAGTAGGAGGCGACATATGGCTATCAAGTGTGCCTCTAATAACATACGAGCTTTGGCTAAGGCTGTTCAGCGTGCCGCAGCCGAAGGGCAAGAGAGGATAAACCTTGCCGCACGCCTCTGGAGCCGCTTTAATCCTGAGAATACACGGTGGTTCCTGGTACCCTCCAGTGCTGACCAGCCAGCCAACCGACATGGCAAGGTATTCTTCAAGGAAAGCAAGAGCGGACTACCTCAAATCACATGTGGACTGTGGGTGGAAAAGGGATGGGGGAAAGTTGCCGGTGAGACTCTAGACAAGCCGCTGGCTGAGATTCTCACAGACTCTTGGACCTGGCACGGTTTCATAGACTCACTGAAACGGGGAGAAGTTGCGGAAGCTATTCGGCGAATCGCGCAGGCGGCAAGCCAATCCGTTACCCTGGAGGTCATCCCCGCCTATGCTAATGGCGACCCCTTCCCCTTCTGGCTCCAAAGCCGAGGAGATGATCTCAAAGTGATTGAGTGTCCCTGTAGGGAGGAGCTACAGGTCATCGCCTCCTGTCAGAGGCTCATTGACCTAGCCCAGGCCCTCGGTGACTTCCCCAATTCCGAATGGATATACATTGATTGCTATTTGGGTGTTCATATCACCCTTGCCCCGGCCAATAAGTGGCCGGGGGAATACTGGAGCCCCGGTGAGATTTGGCATAGACTACTCTCACCGTGGCGGGTATGGTTGGTTTGACGGCTGTATGGCCGAGCACATAAGCGAGCGTTTATGCCATGAGCGAGTACACCACACGCGAGATCCTGGACATGATAGAGGCCAAGGAGGTCAGCCGCGCTCCTCGGCTTCGTGGCGGGCAACCGGATCAGGAGGTCGTAGTCAGCATGAAGGGCCATATGCCCTCTGGATAGAAAGGGAAAAGGGACATGAGCCGCGCTGTCAAAATCGCGGTGCTGGCTGGGCCGCTGATTGTGGCCAGTTATCTGTTGGGCACGGTCTGCTGGCGGGTCCAGCAGGGATATGAGTTGGTCTTCGCTCCCTCTCTGGAGCTGGGGATACTACTGCTGTGGTGTCTGGCGGGAGCGGGGGCAGTGGCCGTCGCCTCCGGCCTCGTCGCCGCCCTGGTCCGCCCCCTCTGGGCCAGCGCCCTGACCTTCCTCTCCGCCGCCCTGGCCCTGCTCCTGGGCTGGGAGATGAGGCTCGGCACGGGACTGCTGGCGCTGCTCTACTTCCTGGCCCTACTCCTGTACGCCGTGGGGACCGCCAAAGAGCTGAAGGAGCGTGTGCGCTTCTCAGTGCAAGCTGTCTCCAATGGCCTCTCGCTCCTGCTCACCGTGCTGGCCCTCATCGCCTGCGGCGGCATCTACTTCAGCTATGCCGCCAAAATCGAGGCCGAGGGCTTCTCCATTCCACCCGCCCTCAGGGATACCTTCGTGGAGATGATCATACAGCGGGTGAGTGCTCAGATGGAAGCCGAGGGTGAGCTCAAACCGGAAGAGAGGGAGAGGCAACTGGCTGAGATCAGGGAGCAGATGGAGCAGATGTGGCTGGAGCCGGTGGAGAGCCGCTTGAAGCCCTATGAGCGCTTTATCCCCGCATTGCTGGCCCTGGGCCTGTTCTGGACCCTGCGGACTCTCCTCGCTTTCCTCACCTGGGTCCCTGTCCTGATGCTGAAGGGCCTCTTCCCCCTGCTCACCCTTCTTGGGGTGACGAGGGTGGTAAGGGAGACCCGGGAGGTGGAAAGGCTGGTCATCGGATGAGCAAGGACAAAGAGGCCATCTATGAGGATCGCGCTACAGTGTGTGGCCTGTATCGTGGATGACCTGAGAGGGGCGCTGGAGGATACGGTAAAGGATCAGGAGCAGAAGCTCTCCATCCTGGCCGAGGCAGTGGAATGGCTGGGGCGCGAACTCCGCCCCAATGCCATCCCCTCCTACTACATCACCCGCGTCCACCGACTGCTCAAGAAACGCACGGGGCTGAAGGTGCCCTTTGAGGCACTACGGACCCGCTGCAACGAAGCAGGTATCGCCATCGCCAGCCGTATTGCTCAAAGGCTGACGACGGTCGAAGATAACCTAGCCCGTCTGCAGCTCCTCTGCCTGTGGGCCATCGCCGGGAATCACCTGGACTTCCGCACGGTCGGCACGGGCTATGCCCTCTCGCCAGAGGAGATCGAGGCGCAACTCGCCCGGGTCGTTGAGGAGGGGCTGGCTATTGACCACACCGGCGCGTTGGCCGAGGCGATCCGCCATCAGCCGAGGGTGCTGTACCTGTGCGACAATGTGGGTGAGATCGCGCTCGACCGGCTGTTGATTGAGGAGTTGCAACGCTGCGGATGCCCCGTCACCGCGGCGGTCAAAGGGGGCCCCATCACCTCCGACGCCGTGCTGACCGACGCCCAGGCCGTAGGACTGACGGAACTCGTTCCCATCATCCTCACCGGGCCGGACACGCTGGGCCTGCCGTTAGACGAGATGTCAGCCCCCATGGAAGCCGCTCTCCAGGCCGCCGAATTGGTCATCAGCAAGGGGCAGGCCAACTACTACGCCCTCTCCGAGCTCTACGCCGAGCTGCCGGGTCAGGTGTTCTGCCTGCTCTGTACCAAATGCCAACCGGCGGCTACAAGCCTCGGCTGTCCGGGCCAAAGTAGAATAAGTGTCGTTGTGGGGCTCAACAAACAGATGCAAGGGGAACACACATCGAAAGGAGCAAGTTAGCATGGAGATGACGAAGCGAGAGCGACTGGAGGCGACCATTCGCGGAGAGCCGGTGGACCGGCCCGCGGTGGCCCTGTGGCGCCACTGGCCGGGCGACGATCAGCGGGCGGAGGACCTGGCCCGGGCTCAGGTGGCCTTCCAACAGCGCTACGATTTCGACTTCATGAAAGTCAGCCCTTCCTCATCCTACTGCTTGGAGGATTGGGGTGTGGTGGACCGCTGGGTGGCTGGGACCGATGAGGGGACACGGGAGTACCTCGAGCGGCCCGTCCATTCGCCAGCCGACTGGCATAAGTTGGCCGTGCTCGATCCGCGCCAGGGAGCGCTGGAGCAGCAGCTCCGCTGTCTGGAGTTGATCGGAGCTCATGTGGGCCCGGAGGTGCCCTTCATCCAGACCATCTTCAGCCCCCTGACTCAGGCCAAGAATCTGGCCGGCGAGGATCGGCTGGTGGTGCACCTGCGGCGGGATTCCGACGATCTGAAGGCTGGGCTCGAGACGATCACCGAGACGACGGTCCACTTCGTCCGGGAGGTGCTGGGTACGGGCGCCGCGGGGATCTTCTATGCTGTGCAGCACGCCTGTTACGGGATCCTGTGCGAGGAGGAGTATCGCCACCTGGGCCGCCCTTATGACCTGCGTATCCTGGAGGCGGCGCAGGAGGGGTGGTTCAACGTATTGCACATCCATGGCAGCAACATCATGTTCGATGTGCTAGCGGACTACTCCGTGCAGGCCATCAACTGGCATGATCGGGAGACCTGGCCCTCCCTGGCTGAGGCCTTGGAGCGGTGCGACAAGGCTCTTATCGGTGGCCTGCGCCGCCTGGAGACCATGCTGCTGGGCACCCCTGACGACGTGCGCGCTGAGGCGGCCGACGCCATCGCCCAGACCGGAGGCCGTCGTTTCATCCTGGGCACCGGCTGTGTGACTCCCATCACCTCTCCCACCTCCAATCTCTACGCCGCGCGGGAGGCGGTGGAGGGGTGAAAAGGGCCGCGGATTCCCAGAAGGGGGCGGAGGACTGGCTGCCTGCTCCGCGTCTTTCCGTTCATCCGCCGTTCTCACCCCCTCCAGCCTCACCTCGCCATACCCCTTGCGGTGTGCGCTCAGCCGCCAGGCGAAGGCCACGTCCGGCGTTGGGGGCGTTTGGACCACGAAAGTTGCGAAAGGCCGCGAAAGTCACGAAACCCTTTCGCGCGTTTCGCACCGTTTCATGTGCTTCGTGGTCCGAACCCTACTCTGCCTGCTCCAGCCGCATCCCAACGGTGATTTTGATGAGGCAACCGCCCCTCTATGGAGACGATTGGTGAACCATCAGAATCACACGGTAGACAAATAAGCGATTACGGCAGCTTTATAATGAACGCCAACTTGTAGTACTTCGGTCGGATATCGAAGGAACTACCGCTACCAGTATTGCCCGTATTCCCTCCGTGGTTGTGACCACCTGCGTATTCTGTATTCTTGCTATCAGTTGTGTAGACTGGATTTTTATCATAGGTTGCGTCCCAGGCGTGAGTTCCAGAAGTCCGTTCACCAGTTGTGTACTTGTCCGTGTAGCTGTGGCGGTGGTCACCATCAGACGAAATACTGTG
>CAYRNM010000075.1:0-12802 GCA_964425465.1 uncultured Anaerolineae bacterium
CTGCCCGGGGACCAGAGGGCCCTCCAGGTGCAGGTTCCCGCCCACCCTGCCGACCTCCATGCCACCGCCCAGGATGGAGGCCCTCAAGTTTCCACCCACCTTCTCCAGGGTCAGGGGGCCGCCCAGGTCCCGAACCCGGACGTTGCCGCCGACGGTTTCCAGGTTGAGCTTGCCGCCCACCCCTTGGGCTCGCAGCGAGCCGCCCACGTGTCGGCCCTGCAGGGAACCCCCGAGGCTCCGGGCTTTCAGGTCGCCGCCCACCTTTTGGACCGCCAGGTCAGCCCCCAGGCGGCGGGCCCTCAGTGTACCGCCCACCTCTTCCACCGCTGCTGCTCCCCCGATGGATTTGAGCGATCCATCGCCACCGACCCTGCCGGTTTGAAGGCTGCCGTCAATGGAATAGGCGCGCAGGCTTCCATCTACCTGGTTAAGGCTGGCCGTGGCGCGGATGGCCCGCAGCAGCGCCGGACCACAGCAGGTGCCCACCGTCACCGTCTGGTTCAGCTCAGACACGGAGAGATAGCCGTCCACACGATCCACTTTCACTGTCGTGTCACGGGGACAGTGGATGGTGCAGGACTGGCGGGCCTCAACCGTGAGCGTAATACCTTCCAGCGTGGCCTCCAGATCCTCTGGCGAGCCCTGGGCCTCGATCTCGACGGCCGGTTGGTCCCAGCCGCGCACCGTCAGCGGGCCTTCGCAGCGGGTGATGTGCAGTTGCATTGGTTGGAAGACGTCAAAGTGTTTCTTAGTCATGGTCATCCTCCTCAGGTATCCCATCTTCTCGGTTGACAGACTATAAGTTGGCTCATTTCTACCCCTCCTGCCTTGGTGACCGCCTTACTCCGCCGCGCTAGCGCCCGCACTGGCTGCCACCAGTACCTCCCTTGCGACGACACTATAGGCCCGGTGGTTGTCCTCCAGGTGCATGAGGGCCGGGGTCAAGAAACTCACGATCCCCATCGCCACACACATGATTCCACCCATAACAAACCAGACCCGGACACCCAGCGCATCGGCCACTGGCCCGGCGATGGCCAGGCCCAGCGGCGACATAGCGGCACAAGCGCTCCCAATCAGCGTAAACACGCGCCCCTGCATCTCAGGGGCCACAACGGTCTGAAAGATGGCTTGGACGGGGCCATTGGTGATGGGATTCATAAGGCCTGCGATAAACATGGCGCCCAGTGCCAGGGGGAAGGCCGTCGCCGGCGACAGCCCGATCAGCAGGGTCCCCAGCCCCATCCCGATCAATCCCGACATCGTGGTCAGGATGCGCCGCCGAAAGCCGCCCCACACGCTCAGGGTCAGCCCGCCGAGCACCACGCCGATGCCCCAGGCCGAGTTCATCCACCCCAACTGCAGAGCCTGGCCGCCAAAGTGTTTGGTGACCAGGATGGGCAGGAGCGAAAAGGCGGGGTAAAGCAGGAAGTTGATCACCGTGGCCATAATGAGCATGGCGAACAAGCCCGGCCAGCTCCACACGTAACGCAACCCCTCGCGCACCTCTCCCCACAACGACGGCCTGCTTCCCACAGCGGGGGTGCTGCGCTCTGGCTGCGGGATGTACACGAAGAAGAGGGGCAGGACAGCAAAGGCAGCCGTGACCACATCCATGGCCATGATGGCGTGCAAGGGCAGGAGGCTCAGCAGCAGCGCCCCCAATGGCGGGGACACAATGTCCCGAGCCCCTTGCGTCGTCTGGTTGAGGCCCGCCACACGCGATAGATGCTTATCGGGGACCATGAGCGAGGTCGAGGCCGTCATGGCTGGCCAGTGAAAGCTGCCACCTATGGCCCGCACCAGCATGATGATGTAGACGTGCCAGGAGCGCATGGCCCCCGTCCAAAAGAGATAGGCCAGCCACGCCGATACCAGGGCAATGAGGCTGTCGGCCACGATCATCACCTTGCGTCGGTTCCAGCGGTCCACCAGCGCGCCGGCGAAAGGCCCCAGCAATACCCCGGGAAGTATAGCAACCATCGTGGCGGTGGCCAATACCGTCGCCGAACCCGTGGTCTTGGTCAGCCACCAGACCAGGGCGAATCCGGCCACCTGGCTGCCGATGAGCGAGAGCTGCTGTCCGGTCCAGATGGAGAAAAAGGGGATCTGCCACTTGGGTTGATGCTGCTCTGCGTGTTTCATTTCTCTCCTCAACTGCCTTGCAGCAGCTTGATGGCCTCCTCCGAGGTGATCTTGCCCTCGGCCAGGTCACTGAGGATAGTTCTGCGCTCCGAGGCTGCGACACGCGGTGCCTCCTCCATAACCTCGTACCCCAGCGCGCGGATCACATCGTTGAGGCGGCTGCGCACCGCCGGATAGGAGAGGCCCAGTTCCTGCTGCACCCAACTGATCTTCCCCTCGCAGCGCACGAAAGTTTCCAGAAACTCCAACTGGTGGGGTGATAGTTGGTAGAAGCGCCCTAAGCTGAACTGCCCCTCCAATGCGGAGTCGCAATGGCGACAATGTAATCGCGTCACTGTTAAGGTGCTTCCACACACTGGACATTGGCCCATGACTGGATACATACTTCTTTCCTCCTATACTCCTCTCATCTTCCTGAGACGCTAAAGATTATACCACAGAAATTAAAATTTGTCAAGTCTTGGTTGAAAATTTTAAGGTTTCGACGATAATCTCTTCACGGTCTGAAGTTGCCCGAGCGCCTGATAGGGATATAATCTGAAACGGGCCGCCTCAGATTTATCATCGGGCTTTGCCTACGCCAGCGGATCTCCAGGGAGGGTGAGACATGCGTGAGTCGTACAGCCAACCCGACGTTAGAGGCATTGAGATGAAAAGCGAAAGCCGCCCGAAGGCGGCTTGGTGGGTCGTGCTCTGTCTGATTGGAGCGGTGATCTTGCCTATCTTGGGAGGGGCAGCCTGTCACCCCGCCTCACACCCGGTTGTGCCCTGTGACGACGCCATCTACTTCCCCCAGACGGGCCGCACTGTGCAGAGGCCTTTCCGAGCTTATTTCCAGGCCCATGGAGGGGTTGAGAGCTTTGGCTATCCCATCACCGAGGCATTTCTCCAGCACGGCCTGGTGGTGCAGTATTTCGAGAAGGTCCGGATGGAGTACCACCCCCAAAACCCGCCCCGCTACATAGTGCAGTTAGGGCTGCTGGGGGAGACGCTGGGCCGCCGAGAGCCTCCCATTCCCCCCTCCTATGCCCCCCCAGCCTTCGACCGCGCCCAGCGCTACTATCCCCAGACCGGCCACACCCTGGCCCAGCCCTTCCTGGCCTACTACGACGCCCACGGAGGTCTGGACCGCTTCGGCTATCCCCTCAGTGAACCCTATCATCTCAACGGAGCCCTGATACAGGACTTCCAGCGGGCGCGGCTGATGGCGCGAGGTGGGGAGATACAGATCGCTGACTGGGGGCGGATGTTAATAGGGCAACAGGTTGACGAGTAACAAGGTGGGGTTCCCCCGTTGACTCATTGCCCCGTTGACTCGTCCTCCTCCCCCTCCTCCCAACCAATGATCCACACGCACAATCCTGCTAGGCCAATGGTGGCTGCCACCAGCGCCAGCCGCTGCCGCATCAACAGCTCCACATCCCTGGAAGCCCACAGCAGGATGATCACCATCCCCACGGCCAGCACGATCCACATCCCAATGCGAGGATACCTGGAGAAGAACCCTTTGATTTGCTCCACCAGATTGCCTCCTTGACACAAGTCTACCGCGCGCCAGGCCCGCTCCACCTGGGCTTTTGTCTCTGCCAGAGTCCCGCTGTTGTCAATGACCACATCAGCCAGGGCGACCTTCTCCGCCTGGGGGGACTGGGCCGCTAGGCGCTGCTTGATCTCCTCTTCACTCATTCTCCGCTGGGTCGCCAGGCGGACCACCTGCTGCTCGGGTTGACAGGTGACCACCCACAGTGCATCGTACCTCCGGTGCATCCCGGCCTCGATCAGCTTGATGGCCTCCACCACTACCACCCGCGCGTCGGAGTCGCGGATGCGGCGGTTCACCTCTTGGATGACCGCCGGATGGAGGATGGCCTCCAGCCGGGCGAGGGCCTGGGGATCCGAGAAGACCATGTCACCCAGCCTGGCGCGGTCAATAGCTCCATTCTCCCCTACCATCTCTGGCCCAAACTCCTCCACCACAGCCTGCCAGATGGAGGTGCCCGGTGCCATGAGCTCGTGGGCGATGCAGTCCGCATCAATGACCTGGGCCCCCAGCTTGGCCAGCATCCGCGCCACTGTGCTCTTGCCGGTGCCGATGTTTCCTGTCAGGCCGATGACATATTTGCTCACCCTGCCTCCACTTCAGCCCATTCCTCCACCAGTTCCTGCAACCGTCCCTGCGTGGCCTCATACTCGCGTCCCAGCCGGTGTAGCTCCTCAATCTGGCGGACCTGGCTGGCCAGGTTCAGCTCTCGCTCCAACTTTCCCAGCCGCGCCTCCAGCTCAGCGATCTGCTGCTCCAGGACGGCTACCTGCTGAGCTCGGCGGGCTTCCTGGAACTCCTTCTCCGACTCTGTGTCCTCGCCGGCTGCCTTGCGTGGCCCTGGCACGGGTTCCTCTTCCACCTGCTGCGCCTCTCGGATCGCCAGGTAGTCCGAGTAGTTGCCCCGATGGATGACAAGTTCCTGCCCCTCGATGATCCACACCTGGGTGGCCAGTTGATCCACCAGCGAGCGGTCGTGGGAGACAAAGAGGATAGTGCCCCGGAAGCGGGCCAGGACGTCGGCCAGGATCTCGCGGGAGACGATGTCCAGGTGATTGGTGGGTTCATCAAGCACCAGGAAGTTGGCTCCTTGCAAGGTGAGCTTGGCCAGAGCCACCCGGCTGCGCTCCCCGCCGCTCAGCTCAACAATGTGCTTGAAGACATCATCCTCGCTGAAGAGGAAGCTCCCCAGAAAGGTGCGTGCCTTCTCCAGAGGCAGGTCTTTGACATCCAGGATCTCTTCCAGAACCGTTTTCTCCAGCGCCAGGCCCTCCTGACGCTGAGGGAGGTATCCCACCTGGACGTTGTGTCCCAGCCAGACGCGCCCTGCCAGCGGCTGTACCTGGCCCAAGAAAGTGCACAGGAAGGTGGTCTTGCCCGAGCCGTTGGGGCCGAGCAGGGTGGCACATTCCCCCCGCCGCAGGTAAAGGTTGGAGCAGGTGAAGAGGGGATAGCCAGGATAGCCCACTGTCAGATCCTGCGAGGCCAGCACCAGGTCCCCACTTCTGGTGGAAGGCTGGATAGCCAAGTGGATGGTTCGGTGCTGTCGGGGACGTTCCAGCCGCTCCAAGCGCGCCAGGCGTGTGGCCCGGCCGCGCGCCTCCTTGCTCCGCTGCCCAGCCCGATAACGACGGATGAACTCCTCCGTGCGGGCGATGAACTCCTGCTGAGCCTCATACTCCCGCTGGCGGCGCTCCATTCGCTCTGCTTTTAGCTTGACATAACTACTATAGTTGCCCGGATAGGTCTCCAACTGGCCAAAGCTCAGGTCCCACACCTGATCCACCACTCGGTTCAAGAAATAGCGGTCGTGGACCACTACCACCAGACTGCCGGGCCAGTTGCTCAGCCAGTTCTCCAGCCACTCAATGGCTTGTAGATCGAGGTGATTGGTGGGCTCGTCCAGGAGCAGTAGGTCCGGCTCCTCGAGGAGCAGCCTGGCCAGGAGCGCCCGAGTGCCCTCCCCTCCGCTGAGCTGGTTCAGTAGCCGGTGAAAGTCCTCCTCGCTGAAGCCCAGCCCACCCAGCACCTGTCGGATGCGAGCTTCATAGGCATAGCCTCCCTCCCGTTCGAACTGCTCCAGGAGCGCGCTGTAGCGGGAGAGGGGAGCACCTTCGCGGGCCATACGCTGTTCCAGGTCGCGCAGCTCTGCCTCCATGCGCTGTAGGTGGACGAAAACCCCTTCCATCTCCTGCCAGAGTGTCCCCTTTCCGGCCAGTTCGGCCTGCTGGGGCAGGAAGCCGATGCGCAGTCCCCGCTTGCGGTGCACTCGACCAGCGGTCGGTTCCTCCAGTCCGGCGATGATACGCAGTAAGGTGGACTTTCCCTCTCCATTGGGGCCCACCAGGGCAATCTTGTCCCCATGCCCGATCTGGAGGGAGATGTCCCAGAAGACATCCTGTGCGCCGTAGTATTTGGCCAGGCCCTCGGCTGTGACCAGAGGCATTTCTCCCTCTCCACACTATCTTTGAACTGGGTATGCGCCGCTGGGGATTATAGCAGCATCTGGCTGGAGCGACAATTCGCCGTTCGTGTTGTGTGGTGCGTGAAACGTGATTCGTGATTCGTGAAGTTTTGAGGTATAATTGAGCTGGGAGGGAAGGGATATGCGATTGGATAATCGGTTGCTAGTGGGGGGAGCGATCATTGTGGCCCTGGCAGCCTGGGGGGGATTGGGGTACCTGGTCTTCACCACGCTGCCAACACTGCCCTTCCGCATCGCTTTCTTGGCCCTGCTGCTGGTAGCCAGCGCTGCCTCCGGGATGCCGGTGATCCTCCACCTCAACCGACGCTTTGCTACAATCCGCCGGGGGCGCGACCAGGTGCGCGCACTGCGCCAGAGTCTCTGGATCGGCGGCTTCGCGGCCCTCTGTGCCTGGCTACAAATGGAACATAGCCTCACCTGGGCAGCGGCCCTCGTCTTCCTGGGCGTGTTCGCCCTGCTGGAGTTGCTGTTCGCTGGCCGGGAGGCAGGTTCGTAGAGCGTAGGGCGTGGAGCGAGATTGGGCGTAAAACGTGAAACGTGATGCGTAATTGGCCTTCACGTTTCACGTTCTGGGAAGGAGGCTGGTGTGCGGGAGAAACTACGCCATCTGCCCAGCGTGGACAGCTTACTGCAAACTCAGGCCGTTCGGCATTTGGTAGCTGAGTATGGGCATGAGACGACGGTGGAGGGCCTGCGAGCCGCGTTAGAAGCCGCCCGTCAGACCATTCTGGCGGATGGGGAATCCCCCTCTCAGGAGGCGATCCTGGCCCAGGCCGCCCGGTTGTTTGGAATGCGCCTGGGCCCCACGCTGAGGCCGGTCATCAATGCCACAGGGGTGATCATCCACACCAACCTGGGGCGTGCACCCCTCAGCAAAGCGGCGCGGGAGGCGATGGAGGCGGTGGCGGCGAGCTATTCCAACCTGGAGTATAATCTGGGGGCTGGACGGCGAGGTTCCCGCTACCTCCATGCCGAATCGCTGCTCTGCCAGCTCACCGGCGCGGAGGGGGCCTTGGTGGTCAACAACAACGCCGCAGCGGTACTGCTCATGCTCGCCGCCCTGGCCCACGGGCGGGAGGTGATCATCTCCCGAGGGCAGTTGGTGGAGATCGGCGGGGGCTTCCGCATCCCCGAAGTGATGCGCCAGAGTGGGGCACGCCTGGTAGAGGTGGGGACCACCAACCGCACCTACCTCCGCGATTATGAAGCGGCCATCGGAGAGGGGACGGTGGCCATCATGCGAGCTCACCGCTCCAATTTCTCCCTCACCGGCTTTGTGCACGAGCCCTCCCTGGAGAAGCTGGCGGCCTTGGCGCATGAGCGTGGGCTGTTGATGTTCGATGATCTGGGAAGCGGGGCACTGCTCGATACCTCCTCCTTCGGTCTGGCCCACGAGCCAATGATGCAGGAGAGCATCAGGGCCGGAGTGGACCTGGTGTGCGCCAGTGGGGATAAGCTTTTGGGCGGCCCCCAGGCGGGCATCATCGTGGGGCGGCGGGAGCTGATCGAGCGGCTAAAACATTTCCCTCTGGCCCGCGCCCTGCGGGTGGATAAGACCACGCTGGCTGCGCTCCAGGCCACGCTGCGTTCCTACCTGACTGGCCGGGCCGTGGAGGATATCCCGGTGTGGCGGATGATCGCTGCGCCTGTGGAGGAACTGGAGGCGTGGGCCAATCGTTGGGCTGGCGAGCTGGGGAAGCACGGGATCGAGGCGATGGTCATGGAGGCTCAATCGGCGGTGGGAGGCGGCTCCCTGCCCGGCCAGACCCTGCCCACCAAGGCGCTGGCCCTGTGCGCGCCCTCGGCCGACGCGCTGGCGGCGCGGTTGCGGGCGAGCACTCCGCCGGTCATTGTCCGTATCCGAGAGGGCCTGGTGCTCCTCGATCCCCGTACTATGTTGCCCGCCCTTGGGGATGAGCCTGAGCGGGAAGAGCAACTACTGCAAGTACTTCGAGAGGCCTTGACAGACAGCGGTTGATCCCTTGCCTCTCTTTGGTGTTCACGGTAGACTGATAGGTGTGATTGCGTCAGAAAGCAAGGCAGAGGAGGACACCGAATGACTCGTATCACCAGACGACAGTTTTTGGAGCGGATGATCGCCTTGGGAGCAGCAGGAGCGAGTGCAGAGCTGGCAAATGGAGGTTGTGCACCTCAGCCTACTCCGGGAGGGGCAGCCCAACCCGAAGCAACTGGCGCGTACCTGGCGGTGGTCCGCCAGTCGGTCCCGCAGCCGGTGAACCCTATCTTTGACGACCGCGAACTTCATCCTACTACTACTCCTCCTGCTGGTTGAGCTCATTATCATCAGCATTCTATTGTAGTGCACAATGCTCAGTTTCGCAAGCTGCCTTTGGGTAGGGAGAAAAAAGGGAGGCGGTTGGCAGCAGAAAACTCACTGCCAACCGCCTCGTGCCTGGTCAAAGGGCTAGGAACGCCCGTGCTCCCGAGTCTGACCTACACGGCCACGGCCAGGGGCCTTTGGGTGAAGGTCGCGCAGCCCAGGCCATACAGCCCCGGTTCGCTGGTCAGCACCTTGACCACCACCCGTCGGATGCCATTGGGCACGGTGAGGATGACCTTCACATCCCTGATTTTCAGTGGGGAGAGAGCAGTTGAGGGCATATGATCCTCCTCCGAATGTGGGATTTGCAGGTGGACAGCGGGGCGGTGGGGGGTGGGAGCAAGCAGATGGGAACGCAACGGCTCAAGGTGACCGGGGCTATTGGAGTCTGGAGGTTGCACGCAAAACAGCCGGGGCTCGGACGGCACTGATAAGTGATCACTGCGATATTATTGCCGTTCGCCTCGGCTGTCGCCCCCTCAATGCTTGGCACACTTTTCGTACACCCAGGGCAATTACACCCCCTTCAGCCCCGTCAGGGTGATGCCCTGGATAAAGGTCCGTTGCACGAAGAAGTAGAGGATAATCACCGGTGTGGTGAGCACGATGGAACAGGCCATGAGCAGCGCCCACTCCGTGCCATGCTCCAGACGGAACATCTGCAGGCCCAGGGAGATGGTATACTTCTCCGGCGTGTTCAGGTAGATCAGCGGGCCCAGGAAATCCCGCCAGCGGGCCAGGAACTCGAAGACCACGATGGTCGCCAGGGCCGGCCGGGTGAGGGGCAACATGAGCTGAGTATAGATCCGCATCTCGGAGGCACCATCTATGCGTGCCGCGTCGGTCAGATCCTGGGGAATGGTCATGAAGAACTGGCGCAGGAGAAAGATATAGAACGCGCCGCCGAAGAACTGGGGTACGATGAGCGGCAGGTAACCTCCTACCCAGCCCAACCTGGAGAAGATGATGAACAGGGGGATCATAGTGACCTGATAGGGAAGCATCATGGTGGCAATGGTCATCATGAACAGCGTGTTCCGCCCTGCCCAGGGGATCCGGGAGAAGCTGTAGGCCACTGGGGGGCAGGAGACGAGCACCCCCACGATGGCGAAAGAGGCAATCACCAGCGTGTTCTTGACGTAGGCCCAGAAGGGGATGAAGTTGATGGCCGCCGGATAGTTGCCCCACACGAAGGGCTTGGGGATCCAGACCGGTGGCCAGAGGAAAATCTGGGTATCCGGCTTGAGCGAGGTGGAGACCATCCAGAAGAAGGGGATCATGTAGATGATCGCCAGAGGTATGAGCACCGAATGGGAGAGCACCTCTCGAATGACCGACTGGTAGCGACGCCAAAGGCGCACCAGCATACCCGGCTGTCTGCGCGGCTGGACAATGGCCTGCTGTGGGATAGCTTGCTCAGTCATCAATAGCTCCCCTATCTAGACACGGCTAGCGGGCTTCCTCACCCCCGTAGTAGACCCAACGGGCCGAGGTCCGGAAAACCAGTAGAGTACCGATCAGGACCATAATAAAGAGGATCCAGGCCTGAGCCGAGGCGGTACCCATCTTGAAGAAGGCGAAGGCGTTGCGGTAGAGATACATGGCGTAGAAGAACAGTGACTGGCCCGGGCGCCCGTCGCCGCCGGTGATCACGTAAGCGATGGTGAAGTACTGCAAAGAGCCGATCATGCCCATGATGAGATTGAAGAAGATCACGGGGGTGATCATGGGAATGGTCACGTGCCAGGTCTTCTGCAGGGCATTGGCTCCATCCACCTCCGCGGCATCGTACAGCGACTGAGGCACATCCTGCAGGCCAGCCAGGTAGATCACCACCCCCTGCCCCACCGTCCACAGGGACATGAGGACCACCGTCGGCTTGGACCACATCGGGCTAGCCAGCCAGCCCGGCCCATTGATGCGGAAGAGCTGCCATAGCAGGGTGTTCACGATGCCAAACTGGGCGTTGAACACCCAGATCCAGAGGATAGCCATGGCCACGTCGGGGATGAGCACAGGCAGGAAGTAGATGGTGCGATACACCGCCTGTCCCTTGATCTTCATGTTCAGCATCAGCGCAATGCCCACGCCTACGATGACGCCCAGAGGGATGGAGAACACGGCGTAGTACACGGAGTTATAGAGACTCCTGCGAAACACATCGTCCTTAAAGATGAGGTTAGTGTAGTTGCTGAGGCCCACGAATTGCTTCACCGGGTTCACCACAGTGTACTCGGTGAAACTGTAGTAGAAAGAGGCCACAACAGGATAGGCAGTGAACAGGATGATGCCCAATAGCCAGGGAGAGGCAAAGAGCACCCCGTAGAAGAGGTTTCGCCGCGCCATCCGGCTGGTTCGCAGGGCCTCCAAACTGACCATCTGCATCTCAGTTACTCCTCACTCTCCTTATGCACCTGGGGAGAGGCCAAGGCCTCTCCCCAGGCACCGGTTGCATGGCGCGATCAGAGATACTTCTCCATCTGCTTGTTGGCCTCGGTCGTGATGTCATCCATCGCCTGCTTGGGGGTCTTCTGGCCATGGATGATGAGGTCGCGCGCCTCCACCTGGGCATTCCACAGGAAATTGCCGACGGGCAGAGGAGGCCGGCAGTTGGCGATGGGCAGCAGGTCCATGAAGACCTTGTGGTGCGGATCCTCGGTGTAGACGGGGTCCGCCGCATACTTGGTCTGGGTGGGGATATGGGCGGTTTCCTTGCAGTACCAGTGCACCTGCTCGGGAGCCCCGACGTAGCTGATGAACTCCCAGCCGGCCTCCCGGTTGGGGGCACCTGCGGGGATAACCCACGACCAGCCGCCAGCCCATGTAGCTGCCCGGCCGCCCTCCGGCCAGGGCATGGGGACTACGCCGTAGTTCATGTCCGGCTTGTAGCGCTTGTGATGGGCGATCATCCAGTCGCCGTTGTACTCCATGGACAGCAATCCGGCGTCCATGGGCTGCTGCGCCTCGCCGCCGAAGGCCTGGGCGAAGCTCTCTACATTCTCCATGCCGTACTTATCGGCGTAGGAGAGCAGCCACTCGCAGGCGGCCACGATTTTGGGATCATTGAAGGTGACCTCCAGCGTATCCGGATTGTAGAAGTGGCCATCCCAGGTCCAGCCGTAGGAGTAGATCCAGCCCTGGCCTGACCAGGGGATGAAGCCCATGCGCTTGAAGCGGGGCCCCTCCTTGATAGTCAGCTTCTCCGCCATCGCATCGAACTCCTCAACGCTGGTGGGGAAGGCCTTCTCATCCGGATCCAGGCCGGCCTCCTTGAAGTGGTCCTTGTTGTAGTAGATCGCGCGGTCATCCGTGTCGAAGGGCAGACAATACAGTCGGCCCTTCCAGGTGGCCTCCGCCCAGGCGAAGGGGAAGTAGTCGTCCTCCTTGATGCCCTTTTGGGCAGCGAACTCGGTGATGTCGGTCAGCGAGCCCTCAGCGGCCCAGGAGGGGACGATGAAGCGGTCGAAGTAGGCGCACTCCGGCGGAGTGCCGGCCGCAATGTTGGTCAGCAGCTTCTCCACCATCTGAGTGCCCGCAGTGGTGGGCGTGTAGACGTACTCGACGTACAGTTCTCCCTCGTGCTCCTTGTTGAACGTGTCCGTCATCTTATACATCGTCTCGCCCCACATCTCCTGCTGGCTGGCCGGGGTCCAGAGAGAGATCTTCAAAGCCCCCGCCGGCTTCACTGCCTTTTCGACCACCTTTTCAACCTCGACGGTCTGTACAACGACCTTCTCGACCGGCACCTCCTTCTGCACCTCAACGACAGAGGGAGCTGCCGGTGCGCAGGCCGCCATGACTGCCCCCGTGGCTGCCGCGGCTGTCAGCCGCAGAAAATCGCGCCGTGACAATGTGTGCTTCTCAGACATTGCTTCCTCCTTTTAGCAGAATGTAGATGGTGGCCATCCACTTAATGAATGACATTCCGACGCAAAGAACAGGCTTGCCAGGCACCACCTCCTTTCCCCGCCCCGAACCTCAGAGATCCATCTTGGGGTCTACGGGCAAAAGGGGCGGACTTCGTATCACACCTGTGCCTGCGCCACAGGTGCAGGCATCAATCCTAGTGATCTCAAGTGATGAACCAAGCTGCCCCTTCTCCCATCCGACGCCATTGGCAATCCACGAATCACAGGCAAAAGCCATATGTCTGGTTTCTCCTGCTATTATAGCACTAAATGGGAGTTTTGTCAAATCGCCTCTAGGCGCTGTTCGCACTTGGCCAGCAGGCTCTGCAGGAGCTTAATTGAATCGAGCCTGTCCTGAGCGGGAGCGAAGGGCCTGTCGCCTG
>CAYRNM010000076.1:0-8976 GCA_964425465.1 uncultured Anaerolineae bacterium
GGCCGTGAATGGTTGCATATCAAGGAAATCGCATTTTGAACTAGCACAACGGGTATAATACTTTCCACGCCCTGCTCCTCTTGCTTCTAGCAGCCCTTTCGCTACCAGACTGTTCAGGTCAAGCAGAGCCGTCCCACGAGCTACCCCGAACAGGGCCTGGTATTCCCGGTTCGTGATCCTTCCCTGCCCGGCTACGATCTCCATCGCCTTGACCTGTCGCTCGTTCAGCCCATGCATCCACTCTGGGACAGCCCCTTTTTCCATGAACCGGTCTCCGGGGCCGATAAGCGTGACCCGGAACTCACCTCCCAGTTCCTCAAAGCGAGGCCGGGGCAACCCATGTTCTTCCATGGCCCGGGCCATGCGTTGGATGCCGGTGCCCATCTTCTCGATGAAACCGCCCAGGTCGCGAAAGACCTCCACGATGACCGGGTTGCGCAGCTTGGACTGGCTCTCCAGCCGCTGCATCTTCTCTACCGTGACACCGGGGAGCAGGTCGCCAGGGCTGTAGAACTCGATGCGGTCATCGAACAGGAAGATACGGATGCGCCCACCAACGATGCCGTAGTCCCGATGGATGACGGCATTGATCAGGGCTTCGCGCATCGCCTCCCGGGGGTATTCCCAGTAGTCAATCCTTCGAAACCGATCACCTCATGACCAATGCGGATGTGGCGATAGAGGAACTGTTCCGCCGCCATCACCAGGTCGAGTAGCGCCCCTCGCAGGTCTTTGCGGTCAATGATGCGCAGCATGTCGGTGCCTTTGAACTGCGCACAAGTGATCTCGTTTTGGCGCAAGAAGCGGTAGGGGTCTTCGCAGAAGAGCAACACTCCGGCGCTGGTGGGTAAAAGCCGGCCTTCGTCTTCAACCACGCAGCCCAGGTTGCGCAGCAATTCCTCGCGCTGAGGTCGAGGGCGCCGGCAGTGTGCCGGCTGCGCCGTTCTCGGTAGCGGGCGATGAGAGCTGGGGAGAGGTCGGCCAGGGTGGCCCCACGGCAAGGCAGAATCTCGTAGCTCACCTCACCGGAGAGCAGATAGAGGTGCCGGATCTCGGCATGGGTAGCCACCCGATTGCTGGAGCCGACGCGCACGTATGGCCTGTGCTCGCCACGCACGAAGTAGGGCGGATAGGGGCCACGAGGACAAGTGACCACTACGAACTCCCTGTCCTGGTAGGTTACGATCTCGATGGTGGGCAACACATCCAGGTCCAGGCGGTCACGGATGATATTGACGATGCCGGCCTCCACGCCCTGTGGCCGGTCCACCCCCACCGGCCGACGCTGGTCATCCACACCGATGATGATCGTGCCGCCGCGCGTGTTGTAGAACGCGCTGATGAGCACAGCCAGATCAGACGAACCCGGTAGCTCTTGCTTGAAATCCAGCGTTTCCCCTTCCCGCTGCTGGAGCAAACGAGCGAAAGTCTCTTCGTTCATCCCTACTCTCACACCTCAAGTTACATACACTCGCCTCTACAACTCCCTCACCGCCCTGGTCAGCTTCTCGACGCCGCAACGGAACCACTGAGGTCACTAAGCAAGGTGGCGATTTGCCAGCAGGATTTCATGGACTAACTCTCCCTCAGTCTCTCTTCAACCATTTCCAGCATCGCCCTGGCCAGTTCCATGGCCTCACGGGCCTCCTCGGGGTCGGTGTAGAAGCGGGACGGCACACCTGCGTCCTGGAACTCATCCTTGGCCTGGATCAGCCAGCGTTGTGCCTCTTCTCGCGCTTCTCGCCTCATAAATCACCTTCCCTTCCTCAGGGCATGACGCAGAAAACGGCTTGTCGGAAGCATTGCTTGCAGGTCTCCTTCGCTGTAGACCAGGATATCACATGCGATTCCTCTTTCGATCTCGGCATAAATCTTCCGTATCCATTCCCGACTGCTCAGGGAGGAAGGCATAATGGCGATGAGATCAAGGTCGCTCCCCAGGCCCGTGTCACCCCGGACAAAAGAGCCAAAGAGGATCACCTTCAGAGCACCCAGGGCTTTCAGTTGCTTGACGAAGGGTCACGGGCTGGACGCAGGGTAGAGTGAGACCCAGAACCGCGCTGAAGCACTGGCCGAATCACGCGGCAGCAGCCAATCTCCTCTGCCGAAGGGAGCGAGGCTCTCGAACCCAGAGGGCCAGCAGCAAGCCTCCCAAGATAGCGACGAGCAAGGCCACGGTGAACATCCCCTGATAGCCGGCCCATGTAGCCAGCCATCCACCTAGAAGCGGGGCCAATGCCGTGACCGGCGCCAGCAGGGTGTTGGTCAGGGCGATGTAGGTGGGGCGATCCTCAGGGGCGCAGAACTCCAGGATGATGTTCATGCTGGATACGGAATCGCCGGACATGGAGAGGCCCAGCAGGGCAAAGGTGGCTAACAGCCAGGCCGGCGAAGAGGCCATCCAGGTGACCGTGGCCGCAAGCGCCATGGAGAAGGCGGCTCCGCAGAGCACTGCTTTGTGTCCCCTCCGGTCGCCCACCGTGCCCCACAGGAGGTTCATCACCGCCTGAGTGCCCACCAGCACCGCGGTCAGCGCCCCGACCTCCCTCCCCCCGATGGCGAAGCGCTCATCACCGTAGACCATAAAGAAACCGGCCGCCATACCCCCCAGGTTGGCGAGGGATCGCCCGACCAGGAAGCGCACATAGTTAGGGTCCCGGCGCAATACGCCGGGAAGCTGCCTCAGGTAGTGACCAAGCCCCGTACGTGGCTTGAGGGTCGGGCTCTCCGGCTCGCGGTTGAGAGCCAACCCCACCCAGGAGATAACCATCGCGGCGAAGGCCAGGATGAAGCAGAGGCCGAAATTGCGCGGGAAGGGCCAGTCGGCCAGGATTCGACCGGCCAGTGCAGCCCCTGCAATGCCCAGGAGTGCTCCCAGGCTGTGCCCTACCCCGGACCACAGGCCGCGTCTCTGCACCGGGATCACCTTGGCGATCATGTCAAACCAGGCGGGCGTGGCGATGCCATTGGAGGCCGCTGATGTAGCAAGAAGCAGGAAGAGGGCAGCCAGGGCGGCCACCGGCGCGGGCTCGGCCAGCCACCACACAGCCAGCCCGATGAGGAGATAGGGAAACCGCTCCCCCAGCCCACCCAGGAGCATGACGAAGGGCTTCTTGCGGCGCAGCCCCTCGGCGAAATTGGCGGTCAGCAGTTGCGGCAGATAGTAGCCCAGGCTGTAGATAGCCGGGATCAGGCCGATGGCCATCTTGGAAGGAGTCAGGCGGCTCACCAGGAAGGGCATGACCGTCGCTCGGGAGATGAGGCTCATGCCGAACATGATGAACACGATGTCCATGACGTTCACCGTGAAGTTCCAGGGAAAATGAGCCTCTACCTGGCGCTGAAAGTCGGTGTCATGAGTCATTTGCTGTCCTTCTAGGGCGACCACTGAGGGCCGCCCCTACCGCATCCCGTATTCCTGGCACACCTTGTGGATCTTTCCGCATGGAGAGGGAAATCCGGTTGCGGCCTCTATCCACCTCCAGCACAGTGACGGTCACCTTTTGGTTCACCCTGATCACATCGGCGGGGTTTCTCACGAAGCGGTCGGCAAGTTGGCTCACATGCACCAGCCCGTCCTGGTGGACGCCAATATCCACGAAGGCCCCGAAGTTGGTCACATTGGTCACGATACCGGGCAGCCTCATCCCCGGCACGAGGTCGTCAATGGTGTGGATTCCCTCGGCGAAGGCGAAGGCTTCGAACTTGTCACGTGGATCGCGGCCGGGTTTGGCCAGCTCTTCCAGGATGTCGGTCAGCGTCGGGAGCCCCACCGTGTCGCTGACGTAGCGGTCAAGATCTATCCGCTGGCGTAGTTCCTCGCGTTGCATCAGATCTCGGACAGAACAGCCCAGGTCCTGCACCATGCGGTTGATGATGGGGTAACTTTCTGGATGGACAGCCGTCGCATCGAGGGGGTTCTCGGCATCGTGGATGCGGAGGAACCCCGCTGCTTGCTCGAAGGTTTTCGGCCCCAGGCGAGGAACCGCCTTTAGCTCCTGCCGGCTGCGGAAGGGGCCGTTCTGGTTACGGTATGCGACGATGCTCTCCGCCAGTGCAGGCCCGAGGCCGGAGACATAGATGAGAAGCTGCTTGCTCGCGGTGTTCACCTCTACCCCCACCCCATTCACGCAGCTCATCACCACATCGTCGAGGCTGGACCTGAGCCGGCCCTGATCCACGTCGTGCTGGTACTGTCCCACGCCCAAGGATTTGGGATCAATTTTCACCAGCTCCGCCAGGGGGTCCATCAGCCGCCGACCAATGGAGACCGCCCCGCGGACGGTCACGTCATGATCGGGGAACTCCTCCCGGGCCACATCCGAGGCGGAGTAGACCGACGCGCCACTCTCGTTCACCAGGACCACGGGGATCGACTTGGGTAGGTCCAGTCCACGCACGAAGGCCTCGGTCTCACGGCTGGCGGTGCCGTTGCCAATCCCGATGGCCTCGATACGGAAGCGCCCGCACAGGTCCTGCAGTGTGGCCGCTGCCTCTTCCCTCTGACGCTCCGACTGGGTGATGTAGAGGGTTGTGTGGTGCAGGAGTTGGCCCTGTGGGTCGAGACAGATGACCTTGCAGCCGGTCCGGTATCCTGGATCCATCGCCAGGACACTCCTCTGCCCCAGGGGCGGCGCCATGAGGATCTGGCGCAGGTTCTCGGCAAAGACGCGGATCGCCTCTTCGTCGGCGCGTTCCTTGGCCTCATGGCGGATTTCGGTCTCCATGGAAGGTGCCAGCAACCGCTTGTAGCCATCCTCCACGGCCAGGATGATCTGCTCGGCGGCAGGGCTTCGGCCCTTTACAAAGCGTCTGTACAAGAGCGCCAGCGCCTTTTCCTCGGCAGGTTGTATGGTGAGCTTCAGATATCCTTCCCCCTCGCCCCGGAACATGGCCAGCACCCGGTGACTGGGGGCCTTGCGGATAGGTTCCTGCCAGTCGAAGTAGTCGCGATACTTCGCGCCGTCCTCTTCTTTCCCTTGCACCACCTTGGACTGGAGGGTGCCTTCCAGTCCAAAGAGTTTGCGCATGGACGACCGCGCGTCGGCGTCCTCGTTCACCCACTCGGCGATGATGTCCCGCGCGCCAGCGAGGGCATCTTCGGCTGACTCGACTCCCTTTTCCTCATGGACAAAGGAGGCCGCCTCCTGGAGCGGGTCGGCCGCGCCTTCCTGGGCGAAAACCAGCTTTGCGAGCGGCTCCAACCCCTTTTCCCGGGCGCGAGTGGCGCGGGTGCGCCGCTTGGGGCGATAGGGCAGATAGATGTCTTCCAGCTCGGCCATGGTCTCGGCCCTTTCGATGGCGCTCCGTACCTCGTCGGAAAGCAGCTCCCGCTCTTCGAGGGACCTCAGGATGGCTTCGCGGCGTTTGTCGAGCTGGGCCAACTGCACCAGCCGGTCGCGGATCGTGGCAATCGTCACCTCGTCCAGTGAACCGGTGTGTTCTTTCCGGTAGCGCGCGATGAAGGGAACGGTCGCCGCCTCTGCCAGCAGCGACTCGACAGCTCGGACCTGCTGGGTGGTGATTCCCAGCTCGTGTGCAATTCGTGGGCCATGCGCTTCCGTCATGGTGCTTCCCTCGCCAACGACCGCCAGGTTATCGTAGGCCATTCCCTTCAACCACCTGTTTGCTCAACTCCATAGGGGAGGCCACCTTCTCCGAAAAGGGGATCAGCCGCACGCCATAGCGGATCTCCTGGGGCTCAAGCAGATACTGCTCCAGAACCCCCGGGCCACAGCTTGCATTGCCCAAGCCCGATTGTTTGTAATCCAGGTTCAGGGTGATGTCCTCCCGCCGTCTCAGCTCGTAGGTGTGGGTGGCCTGGGTAAGGTCCTCCGTGGTGAAGTGGTGGGCGCTCACATTCAGGAGCTCCATTCCCACCGCCAGCAGGCCGATGCCCTCCTCGTCGGTCAGTGCCACCCACCGCACGTCGGTCTTGTTCCCGTTTTCCTGAGGGGTGATGTAGGGCACGTACTGGTCGTCCACCGTTCCGTGGTACACGCCGACCTGCGCTCCCAGCTTGCGGTCGGAATAGCTCTCGTGAGGTCCGCGCCCATACCAGGAGAAAGTGTTGTACTCCCCCGGCAGGCACATCTGCAGGCCCACCCGTGGCAAGGGAGGGAGCTTACCCGTCGGCAGGACGTGTGCCTCGATCACCACGTCGCCACCGCCGTAGATGGTATAGGTGGACTCGCAGTCAAAGCCGCCCTGGTAGTAGGACACAAAGAACTGTTCGGGCGGGATGTTGCGCAGATCGAGCAAGACCTCTCTCGCCGCTTGGGGCACATCTTTCCAAGCATCCTGGCCCCATTTGTAGGTCGCTTCAAAGAATTCGGGAATGCGACCCAGGCGATCCAGATGGGCCACCAATTCGTTCGCTTTATCTTCGCCTGGCAGGCCATCATAGTCCACGTCTAAGTGGGAGCAGAGCGTACGGATGGTGCCCTCGTCAAGGGATGCGGCCAGCCGCTGAGCCGATTCGACCAGTCGCTGTCGCACCTCTGATTCCTGCTCTGGAGGAATCGCCGTAACTGCCGGGGCGAGTGCAGACTGCACCCGGATCCGCACCACCTGTGGTTCGACCTGATCCGCCTCCACTTTCTCCACCTGGTGCTGTAGTCGGTCCAGCCCCGCAGCACGCCATCGGATGGCCATTTTCTGATCGCCCCAGGTATTGGCATCGTTGTCGGTGGGGGCGCGCCAGAGGTTCAGCCGAGGGCCTTTCTTCACCAGCTCCCGACCCGCGTACTGGAAAGAGGTGATCACTCCCTCTGCTTTGCCCAACACCAGGCTGAAGTCCGCTCCCTTTACTCTCACCTCCTCGTCCGATTCCTCCAGTTGAAGCTCCGGCAGATCCGCGATCCTCAGGGCCCGTTTCTCTGGAACGTCGAAGGGCATCTGGAACTGCGCCCAGGCCACCTCGTGCCCCGCCTGCGCCCACAGTGCATCGTGGGCCAGGGCGAAGCTCAGGGTCAGCCAATACTCGACGCCGGGCTTCAGCTCCGGCTCGTCAAAGGGAATGGTCACCGTCTCGCTGCACCCGGCAGGGAGGTCCAGCCTGGGGAGTTCACCCTTCTGAAGAACTTGATCGTCTGCCAATAGTTTCCAGGAGACATCGAGTTGGCCGAGATTCGAGAAATGGTAGCGGTTGATGATCCTGACCACTCCCGCGGTCAGGTCCACCGGCTCGACCCTCACAGGCTCCAGGACCTTCTTGTATTCCCACAGCCCAGGGTGGGGTTCGCGGTCCGGGGAGACCAGGCCGTTGATGCAGAAGTTGCCGTCGTTGGGCTCGTCGCCGAAATCGCCGCCATAGGCAAACCACTCCTCGCCCTTCTCCGTTCTCTGCCGGATGCCCTGGTCCACCCAGTCCCAGATGAACCCTCCCTGCAGCCGCTTGTGCGCTTCTATGGCCTCCCAGTACTCCTTCAAGTTGCCCGTGCTGTTACCCATCGAATGGGCGTACTCGCACATCACCAGGGGGCGGGTTTCTCCCTCCACCTGTGCCATCTCGACGATGTTGTCAATGGAGGGATACATCGTGCTGATGATGTCTATGCTGGGTGCAGTCTCTGGCCCTTCGTAGTCTCTCCAACTGGTGGCACTTTCATAATGCACCGGACGCGTGGGATCGTAGTTATGGATCCAGCCCGCCAGCGCAGCGTGGTTGGGGCCATATCCGGACTCGTTGCCCAGCGACCAGACGATGACACAGGGGTGGTTCTTGTCGCGCTCCACCATTCGGATGCCACGCTCCATGAAGGCGGTGATCCACTGCGGATCCTTGGTGAGCCGGTCCCACACCCCGTGGGACTCGATGTTGGCCTCATCGAAGATGTAGAGGCCATATCGGTCGCAGAGGTCATACCATCGGCGATCGTTGGGGTAGTGGGAGGTGCGGACGGCGTTGATGTTGAACCGCTTCATCAATCGGATGTCCTGGATCATGGACTCCACGGTGACCGTATGGCCAGTGTCGGGGTCATGCTCGTGTCGGTTCACGCCTTTGATCAGAATCGGAACCCCATTGACGTGAATCTGCCCCTCCTTCACCTCGACCTTGCGGAAGCCGACCCTGCTGCCCTCGATCTCCAGCGCCTCGCCGGTTGCGTTCTTCAGGGAGATCAGCAGGGTGTACAGATAGGGATGCTCATCCGACCACTTCTGGGGGTTGGGCACGGCCTGTTCCAGCTCCAGCATGACATCGTCGCCACACTTAACCGTAACCTTTTTCGCTGATTCGCTGATTAGCTCATTTGTTCTGGCATCGAAAAGCTTCACCTCCAGAATGTGGTCCGCCGCCTCTTGGCCGCTGTAGTTGTGGACTTTGACCGTGACGCTGAGCAGCCCATCCCGATACGCTTCATCGAGATTCGTTCTGATATAGAAGTCGCGCACGTGAACCGACGGCGCGGCCCACAGGTACACGTCACGGTAGATACCGCTCAGCCGCCAGAAGTCCTGATCCTCCAGGTAGCTGCCGTCTGACCAGCGAACCACCTGGACGGCCAGCGTGTTCTCGCCGGAATGGAGGTGGGGCGTGATGTTGAATTCGGCCGGCAGGCGGCTATCCTGGCTGTACCCCACTTCCTGGCCATTGACCCAGAGGGTGAAGGCTGAATCCACGCCCTCGAAGAGGAGAAAAATCTGCCGGCCCTCCCAGTTGTCTGGGATGGTAAAGTCCTTGCGATACGACCCAGTGGGGTTGTCATCGTGGGGCACGCGCAGGGCCTCGGCCGGAAAGGGGTACTGCACGTTGGTGTAGATGGGCTTGTCGTAGCCCTGCAACTGCCAGTTCCCCGGCACGGCAATGGTGTCCCACCCGCTGTCGTCGTAGTCCTTTTCATGGAAGTTCTCGGGAGCCGATGCGGGATTGGGAGCATATTTGAACTTCCAATCACCATTCAGCAACTGAAGATAGGGTGATGCGCTCCGATCGCCCGCCAATGCCGTCCGCTCATCGGCGTAGGGCACCAA
>CAYRNM010000076.1:9076-12766 GCA_964425465.1 uncultured Anaerolineae bacterium
TTCAGCAGTTGGGCGTATTCGACCTTCCCCGCCAGGCCATCCAGGTGAAGCGCCCGAAAAGGCCAGGCGAACAGGTGCACGTACAGCCGCTTCGTGTCAGGATTGTAGGTCAGCCGACAGTCCTGCAGTGCTTTGAACTCCTTGGGCGCCTGCGTGCAGCCATAGATGGAGCGGCCGTGCTGTCTCATCCATGTGCCGATGCCCGCCAGCCGATCCATGGCCCGCTCGTCGAACTCGCCCCGGGCCGTCGGCCCGACGTTCAAGAGCAGATTGCCCCCTTTGCTGACCGTGTCAATCAGCATCTGCACCAGTTGCTCCACGCTCTTCCAGGTCGCTTCGTCGCGGTGGTAGCCCCAGGAGCCGGAGAAGGTCTGGCAGGTTTCCCACAGCACCCGCTGGCCGTCCACTTTAGGCCATTCGCGCACCACGACCTGCTCGGGTGTCCTGAAGTCCCAGCCCCAGTCAGTATCCAGCAGATCCGCCCGGTCGTTGATGAGGATGTGGGGCTGCAGCTCGCGTATCATCTTGACCAGCTTCTCCGACTGCCAGTCCTCTCTGCCCTTGCCATCCTCCCCCGGATAGGAGAAGTCGAGGAACAGGACGTCAATCCGGCCGAATTTGGTCAGGAGTTCCCTGACCTGGGCGTGCAGGTATTCAGCGTACTTCCGGACATCCCTGTCCTTGGCCTTCTCCCTGAACTCCGCGTTGTCCCGCATGGGGTGGAAGCGGTCCACGGGGAACTCCGGATGGTGCCAGTCAATCAGCGAGTGGTAGAAGCCGACGCGGAGCCCTTCCTCGCGGAAGGCCTCGACCATGGGCCTCAGCAGCTCCTTGCTGCAGGGGGTGTTGATCGCCTTGTAGTCGGTGTACTTCGAGTCCCAGAGGCAGAAGCCCTCGTGGTGCTTGGTGGTGACGACGAAGTACCTCATGCCCGCCTCCTTCGCCGCTCGCGCCCAGGCTTTGGGGTCGTAGAGGTCGGGGTTGAAGTGATCGAAGTAGGTCTGATACGCTTCGTCGGTGATGCGTTCACGGTTCTTCACCCACTCGTGTCGGGCCGGCAGGGCATACAGCCCCCAGTGGATGAACATGCCAAACCGGTCGTGAACCCACCACTGCCAATCGCCTTTTGGTTCCCTGATGGTGTTCATTGTGAAGTCCTCCTTTGTTTTTTGACCGCATCTCCGCTCCGGCTTGACCAGCGCGTCTGGTGCGGTTATAATGAATGCCATGCGGCCTGAAGTTCACCCCCCAGGCCGTATCATCGGCTTCCGCTTTGAAGAAAGGTGGTGACACATGGCGTCCCTCAACGAGTTGTTGAAGGACATGAGCGCATTGGAAACAGAACTGAGCTGCTTTGAGACCAGGTTCGGTGTAAAGTCTCAGGACTTTTACACGGCGATGATGCGCGGCGACCTGGAAGAGTTTGACGCGCTGGATGAGTACCGCATGGACTTCATCGAGTGGCTGGCCCTGTACGAAACCTGGCTGAGCCTGAACGAGAAGTACCGCCAACTGATTGTCCGCCAGCCGGTGGCCCTCCAGATCAAGGCCAACCTGGAACTCATCCATGCTTGACCCACTCTCCTCGCCAGAGACATACCAGGCGTTCATCTACGCTCTGTCCGAACGCTACCCCAGCATATGCCGGTCTACGTTGGTCTACATTCCAACGGGCACGCTCTTCGGGCGCGTGGAAGGGATGCTTTCTTTCAAGGGTGACATTATCCTGTGCGTACGAGAGTATCTCAACTTCGAGTTGGGAGCCATCATGCGCTATGGCTACGAAGTCTCTCGTGCTCACATTTCACCGGACGCTCCCAGCTTCCCCACTGTTGCCGAATATTGCCAAGCAAGCTACGCCCACAAGGACAAGCTTTACTGGTACGATTCTTTCCCTCACCCGAATGATCCATCATTGGCGGCCACCGACCCGCACCACAAGCACATTCCCCCCGACATCAAGCATCACCGCGTCCCCGCACCCAACCTCTCCTTCACCAAGCCCAACCTGCCCTTTCTCATTCAAGAGATCGAGCAGCTGAAAAGTGACGAGTAATGAGGGACGAGATAGTAAGTGGCATTTTCCTCGAAACTCTTGCCCCGTTGACTCATCGCCTTTACCTCTCCAATCGGTGCGTTCCCTTCGTGCCTTGGGTTCAGCGGGCGAAGGCTCGGAAGGGATTGGTGTGGGTCAGTTGGCGGATGGTCGCCTCGTCTACGCCTGCGGCCCGCAGTTGGGGCAGGAAACATTCGCTGAGGTAGGTGTAGGGCCGAGGAGTGCCTCCCCCCGGCTGGGCCGGGTCGTACCAGCCCCGGTCGTGGCTCAGGAGCAGGTGATCGCCCAGCCCAGCGTCCAGCACGCGCTGGATGAGCTGAACGAAGAAGTCATTGGACTGCTCACCGCCAATGGCATCATACTCGATCCAACCCCCCCGCCGCGCCATTTCCAGGTGCAGGCTGAAGTCCGGCTCAGCTTGAGCGTGAATCCAGATGAAGCGTTCTGGAGTGTAGCCTGCTTTCTCAATGATGTCAAGTTGCTCCCGCACTACCCGGCCGCAGATAGTGTGGCTGCCGATGACGGCGTAGGTGGCCGCTCCGGCTGCGGCCGCCGCCCGCAGGATCTTGGCCTCGCACTCCGTTAGGCCGTCATCGCCGGCGCTCAGCTTGATCCAGCTGGCCTGCACGCCGCTTTCCTCGATCTCGCCCCGCAGCTCGCCCGTCATCCATTCCCGTAGCTCCTCCTCGCTGGCCTCATGGGCCTAATCGGGTATCCACGGCTCGCGATAGATGCCCGTGGGAACCACCAGCGGAAAATGGGTGGCCTCGGAGACAGCCTTAAGAACGTCGGCCCGCCGCCCCACGCCGACAGGGCTGCACTCCACGATGGCCGTGACGCCCGCCGCCTGAGCCTTGGTGATCTGCGGAGCCATCAGCTCGATGACCTCTGTGGTGTCGGCCTGGGCATAACCGGGCTGATCCCAGGTGCGCAGGTCTACAAAGACGTGCTCGTGGGGCAGGATCATCCCCAGTTCGTCAGCGCTCTTCGGACCGAGGGTGGTGATCAGATGGGTCATTTGGAGTTCTCCTTTGATTCGTCAGTGACAGGGTCAAAACGCGATAAGAGCCCTGGCAGAGCCAAGGCTCCTAAGTTCTGAGATATCTATGTCGGCATGTACCGAATGGACAACAGCGCCCTCCACGGCTGAAATGCCCACTTCATTTGGAACCTTTGAGGACGATCTTGAAGGTATAGGCATGCTCACAGGGCTTTTCGGAGGGCATCTGGATGGTCAATCCATTTTCGTCTTGCGACCAGGTGAGCTGCTCATCGCAGCCCAGCATTGTAATGTTGGCAATGGCCTCGGCCGCCACTGCCCCTTTTGAGCCCAGCGATTTGATGGTGCATTCGCCCTCGGGCCAGCCCAAGCAGATGGCATACAAGAGATTGCCTTGGGTTGTGAAGCGGATATCCTGGCCTGTAAATGGCTTGCTCTCCCTTTCCCTGAACTGAACCGCTGACACCCCGGTAGGGCCTTCGCCATATACCTGCCAATGCCGCGTGCCGTAGATCGCCTCCCCGTTGATGTCCAGCCACTGACCGAGCCCCAGCAATACGCTCACTGCTTCCTCTGGGATCGTGCCGTCGGGCCGGGGGCCCACGTTGAGCAGCAGGTTGCCATTCTTGCTGAC
>CAYRNM010000077.1:0-10490 GCA_964425465.1 uncultured Anaerolineae bacterium
GTTCACTTGCTCATTCGGGTTGATATTCCATCGCTTACCATTGTCTAACCATTCGTAGAATTGTTGCAGTTGCGTCGCCGACAGAAAACCTACCCCTAACGCCTCGGTGCCTTCGCAGTTCCACGCTACAGTGAGTCCAGTCTGATACACCCAGAGACCACCGCACAGTGATGGCGATTTCTCCTGCCAGCCCAACCCAAGTCCAATATCGGCTGAGAGGTATGTGACCTCGGCTTCTAGCCAGCGGTAGAGTGCCCACTCAGCGATCGCGCGCTGTTCAGCTCCACTTGCCACAAGAGTGCCTGTACCACTGAAGACAAGCGTGCCACGGATCGTGTCGGCTCTGAATGGGGCATAGGTTTGCTTCAGGTAACTTGCTTGGCTTTGGTCCTTGATATTAGGCCACATGGTGGGTCTGGATGGAGCCGCGAGCATGGCCTCACCACACATCCCGTATCGCATTTGCTCTGCGCCGATCACCGCTGTCCTACATTCCTGACCATCTGAGTATTGCCACTGAACGAAAGCATCGCTAATGGGGTCAATAGGTGACCGTGCTAGCCGTACCTGCTTCCCATCCTGGTTAGTGTGGAATAGATAGTGTTGTCCTTCTTTTTCCAGTTCGATGAGATACCCTGCGGTTGCTTTTGAGTGACACGTCAGACCAGATGGCAGACCGAGGCAATCATCTGACCAGGAGGTGGGGGTAACACTGACCACTGAGACCAGTTCCGGGTTTTCCATTCCTTCGTGACTCAAACGCAAACGTGCGGCATTGACCGCCGCATCACTACTCTGGAGAGCAGTGTTAGTACTTGTAGGGGCGGTTGTGGCTGTCATCGTTGGTGTGAGTGTTGTTGTTGGTTGCAGTGTCGCTCGTTGTGTACTCACAGCCGATGTGGTACACCCGGCCATCAAGGCTATGAATATGCTCAATGCGAACTCTCGCCAGTGCATTGAAGCCTCCGCATGACCGCAAACTATCGTTTCACGACACAAAAGTGTCGGGAATCACCGCCATTTTGCCGTGCTTCCCGCAATAACTGTGTCGGGTATCCAGGGGAGAGAGTTCTCTTTCCCCCCACCAGAGTGCTCAGGCTGTCAAGGATCGGGCAGCGGGTGGTGAAGTGCCCTCGGAGCGACCGCAGGGAGCGGAGGGGCATGGGGGTTGCGCCGCCACCCGCGATATGTGTCTATGGTTGTACTGCAAGACACAGGACGACTTCTCCGTGCCTATCTCCCCAGGTTCTCAAAACCGAGATTCACAAGAATGGGGCTATCTTCGGCTGCCCTCAAGCGAAAGATTAGCCCCTGCGACAGGGGCTTGCTGAAAGCGGATTTGCTGATATAATCCACCTGGAAAATGCCGGAGGTGGGATTCGAACCCACACGAGGTTGCCCTCAGTGGTGTTTGAGACCACACTGTATACCTATTTCAGCACTCCGGCAATCCAAATACAGTAGATCACAGTAGCATAGGGCCTTGTGCCCGTTTCTTGTGCTTGTGCCCGTTTCCCGTGTGAATTCTACGCCCACAAGGGGCTATGCTACGGGTTTTGTGATCCACTGAAATAGAGTATAGACCCAAACAGAGATCTAGTCAAGTTCGCGATCTGCCAGGAATGGCTCAGCGATGTTGCGTTTCCGCTCGAGGCAGGGAATATCCGGTGAGTAGTACATCCAGTGAAGGAGCTTCAGGGAGTCCTTTTTGGCAAACCGGAGTTCCCAAGCTCCTCTGTGGTTCAGAATGGCTCCCCTGGTCCCCATGAGTTGCCGTAGGCGGTCTTTGAGCCACTGGAGATATTCTTGACTGCCAGAGAAGAAGCGGACAAACAGTCTCTGGTAGACGTACTTCTCGCTCTTGAACATGTTATAGGTATCCATGTAGGTCTGAATGCACCCGTCTCCATCCAGATACCCCCGGAGAAAGTCGGCGAAATATTCGTCCGGGACAGTTAGCTCGCCGAGAGCGAGAGTTTTGTTGGGCATCAGTCCAATCTCCAGCAGCCAGTCGTAGAAAGCGGTATCACCGAATTGTACTCTGTAGATTGGCCGTTTGGAATAGCCCCCTGGAGACGCAGGAGCAATCTTGTTCTGCAACCCCAGACACCGCTTGAAGGTCTCGACCAGTTCACGATCTACGGAAGTGAAGACGATGTGCCGCCCGTCGGCTGACAGGCAGCCATCCGAGGCGATGAGGCCCACCGCATAGGCAACTTCGGGAGTCCATCGGCATCTGGGGGAGCTCTGCTTGCTACGGGCTCGATACTGCACACGGTCCCGTCGGGTGGGCATCCCATACTCCCCCATCCGTCGGGCCACTGTTGCCTCGCCGCAACCAAACCGCTCAGCGATTGCTCTCTGGCCTTGCTCTTCTTCGTAATACAACCTCTCCAGTGCCCGCCTGGAGATGTGGATTTTTCTGGTCATGGGGTCTCCTCACACCAGACTTGGTTATTATTTTAGCACAGCTTTGGCCCTGGCACAAGGGGCGAGATGCTATGGCTGAAGAGGCATTGATCGCCACTGCTCAGCAGGGCGACACCACAGCCTTCAATCGCCTGGTCCTGCAATACCAGGATATAGCCTACACGGTGGCCTATCGAATCATGAGCGACCCCCACGCGGCAGCCGACGCCACTCAGGAGGCCTTTATCTCCGCCTACCAGGGGCTGCCTCGCTTCCGAGGGGGGTCCTTCAAAGCCTGGCTCATGCGGATCGTCACCAACGCCTGCTACGACGAGCTGCGGCAACGAAAACGATATCCCCACAGCTCGCTGGAGGCCCTCTACGTCGAGGAACCCATGCCTGCCTCATCTCTCAATTCCCCTCTGGAAAGCCCAGAAGAAACTGTTCAGCGCCAGGAGTTGAGCTGCCTGCTTCAGGCGGGGATCGCCCTCCTGCCCGATGATCAGCGGGTGGTGCTGGTGCTGTCAGATGTACAGGGCTTCAGCTATCAGGAGATTGCCGAGGCCGTGGGAGTGCCAAGGGGGACAGTGAAGTCTCGGCTTCATCGAGCCCGGGCTAAGCTGCAGGACTACCTGCTAGATCGAGAGGAACTTTTGCCCGCCCGCTATCGTCTTGCTAGTGGAGCCCCAACCTAGGGCTAATCTCTTGTGAGGCATGGAGTAGGTCCAATGTGGAAATGGCTGAAAAGAGCATTCCTATCCGAACACGAGTGGGCAGCCCAGCAGCTTTCTGCCTATTTGGATGATGAGTTATCTCCGCCAGATCAAGACCGTGTCGAAGCCCACCTGCAGGAGTGCCCGACCTGCGCGGAGAAATTACGCACCCTGCGCTGGACCGTGAATCTGACGGCCCAGATGCCCATGCTGAAGGTCCCTCGTTCTTTCCTGATCGCCGAGGTCCTCGCTCAGCCGCGTCGCCCCCCCCTCAGTGTGGCTTATGTGTACTTGCGCGGCGCGACTGTTGCGGTGGCGGCCCTGTTGTTGATTGTGCTGGCCAGCGACTTCCTCCTGCCCTATACCCTTCCTCCCACGATTCCAGCTCCTCAAATGGCCATTCGGGAGGCCCTCCCTGCGGTTGAGGAAGTGCAGGTGGAGAGGGAAATCGAAAGGGCTGCGCCGCCAATGTCTCCCGCACCCCGGGAGGCAAAGGCCGCCGCGAAACCAGTGGTGGCGACGCCGACTTCTGAAGAGAAAGCTGCAAAAGAGATAGAGCTGGAAGCGGAGCAAGTGGCTGAGGAAAAGGTGGAGCAAGAGCCCATGATCCTCATGGCTCCTCCCGCCGAGCAGCCCCCTGATAGGGGTGTGGGCCTCAAAGGGGGTGAAGCGGCAACTGAACAGGAGACACCAGCGGAGAAGAGGGCCGTGGCTTTCGCAGTTGTGGCACCCACTCCCACTTCGGCGAGGGTTGTCCCTACTCCCACACCACCTCCCCCTCGCCGCATAGTGAAGGCGGAAGTTGTCCCATCTCCTCAGCCTGCGCCCCCTCCCCCGGCTGCCGCCGTAGCTGAGCTCACTGAGCCTGCTGTGCGTTCCTTCTCACCCTGGCGCTCCGCCCTGCGTTTCGCGGAGGTGGGCCTGGGCTTGCTGATGATCCTGCTGGTGGGGAGCACACTGATCCTTCGTGCCCGCCAAGGGTGAGCATTCCACCCGCTTGACCAACGTCGTCAACTGTGATATAGTTATAGTTGAATAGCTCCATCTGTTTCTCAAAGCCACATCATATTTCGCTCCCAAGGAGGGTTACCTATGAGCGCTAAAATTGGAATTAACGGGTTCGGGCGAATCGGGCGACAGTCCTTCAAGGCTATGCTCGACTATTACCCCGAGGAGCTGGAGATAGTAGCCGCCAACGACATCACCGACGCCGATACTTTGGCCCATCTCCTTCGGTACGACTCTAACTACGGCCGGTTCCCCGGCACAGTAGAGGCCCAGGATGGGGCCCTGGTCGTGAATGGCAAGGAGGTCAAGGTGCTCAGCCAACGCGACCCGGCCGCTCTCCCGTGGGGGGACCTGGGGGTGGACATCGTTATTGAATCCACCGGCCTCTTCACAGATAGGCAGAACGCGGCCAAGCACCTGACGGCTGGGGCCAAAAAGGTGATCATCTCCGCCCCCGCAAAGAGCCCTGACATCACCATCGTCATGGGGGTGAATGAGGAGAAGTACAATCCCCAGGAGCACAACATCCTCTCCAATGGCTCCTGCACGACCAACTGTATCGTGCCGGTGATGAAGGTGCTGTCCGACAAGTTCGGGGTCGAGAAGGCGCTGATGACCACCACCCATGCCTACACCACTGATCAGCGCATCCTCGACCTGCCGCACAGAGACCTGCGGCGCGCGCGAGCGGCAGCGCTGAACATCGTCCCCACCACCACCGGGGCGGCTGTAGCCTCAGCCCTGGTCGTCCCGGAGCTGAAGGGGAGGTTCCACGGCATTGCCATGCGAGTGCCTACATCCACTGTCTCCATCATTGACGTGGTCGCTTTGCTGGCGAAAGATGTGACTGAGGAGGAACTGGTCTCTGCTTTCAAAGAGGCAGCCCAAGGGAGGATGAAGGGCATCCTGGAGGTCTGCGAGGAGCCACTGGTCTCCATTGATTTCAAGGGCAATCCCCACTCCTCTATTGTGGATGCGGCTTTAACCATGGTCATGGGAGGCAACTTGGTCAAGGTAATATCCTGGTATGACAATGAGTGGGGCTATGCCTGCCGCATGGCCGACCTGACCCAATACGTCGCTGCCCGGCTGTAGGGGCAGCTCCTATGGACGTTGGGGTCGAGATTCCAGGCAGGGGCCGGGATGCCATCCATTCGCCCCTGCCTGCGTGTCCAAGGCACAGGTTGATAAAGTGTGTGTAAGGAGGGCAACGATGGGAAAGACAATGAGTGTCAATGGCATCCGACTGGAACAGGTCGCACCCTATGTGTGGGAGATCCCCGCCGTCAAGGACATGCTGGTCCCAGGGCGTATCTACGGCGATCAGGAGACGGTAGACCATCTGGTGGAGGATGTGCGAGCCGGCAAGGAGTGGAACGCGCTCGTCCAGATCGTCAATGTCGCCACGCTGCCGGGCATTGTCAAGGCTTCGCTGGCCATGGCCGATGTGCACCCCGGCTACGGCTTCGCCATCGGGGGCGTGGCGGCCTTCGATGTGGAGGAGGGTGTGATCAGCGCTGCGGGGGTCGGTTATGACATCAATTGCGGCGTGCGCACGCTGAAGACGCTGCTCACCCCGGAGGAGATTGCCGACAAACAGGACAAGCTGTCTGACACGCTCTACCGCACCGTGCCCGCAGGACTGGGCTCCACTGGGGATATCCATCTCACCAAGCGCGAGGTGGATGAGGTGCTCCTCAAGGGGGCGCGTTTCAGCCTGGAGCGAGGCTACGGCATCGCCTCCGACCTGGATTTCGTCGAGGAGCGGGGTTGCGTTGAAGATGCGGATCCGGAAGCGGTCAGCAAGCGGGCTAAGGAACGCGAGGGCAGGCAGGTGGGCACTCTGGGTTCGGGCAACCACTACCTGGAAGTGCAGGTGGTGGAGGAGATATATGATCCCCAAGCTGCCGACACTTATGGCCTCTTCCCCAACCAAGTGCTGGTCAGCATCCACTCTGGCAGCCGGGGCCTAGGCCACCAGATAGGGGAGGATTACATTAAGGTCTTGGTCCAGGCCGCCCAGAAGTACGGCATCCAGCTTCCCGATCGCGATCTGGCCTGCGCCCCCTTCCGCAGCCCGGAGGGACAGAACTACTACGGCGCGATGAATGCGGGCATCAACTGTGCCTTCGCCAACCGCCAGGCCCTGGCTCACCTGGCACGACTCGCCTTTCAGAGGACACTGGGCACCCGGCCGGAGGATATGCCGACACTCTACGAGGTGGGGCACAACAATGCCAAGGTGGAGTACCACGAGGTGGATGGCCAGCTTCGGCAACTGATTGTCCACCGCAAGGGGGCCACGCGGGCCTTCGGCCCCGGCCGGAAGGAGTTGCCCGAGCGCTACCGAGCGGTGGGCCAGCCAGTATTGGTGGGTGGGACCATGGGCACCGCCTCCTTCATCCTGCATGGTACCCAACTGGGGATGGAGGCGACCTTTGGCAGTGCCCTGCATGGAGCCGGGCGGGTCATGTCCCGCAACCAGGCCAAGAAGCAGTACTGGGGGGAGGATGTGATCAAAGGGCTGCGCGATCAGGGGATCATTATCCGCGCCCATTCCAAAGCAGGCGTGGCCGAAGAGGCACCAGGAGCTTACAAGGATGTGGAGCAGGTGGTGAATGTGATGCACAACGCGGGCATCATCCGCAAGGTGGCCAAGGTGCGCCCCTGGATCTGTGTAAAGGGATAGCAGCGAGGTGGTGCGATGACACCAGCAGAAGCTCCAGCTAAAGTGAAATCTCCTATCCGATCCGCTATCGCCCTGCGCCCGTTGGTCTATTATCCTGAATCGGATGGTGAGCCCATGGCTGAAACAGACGTGCACCGGGATCAGTTAATTGATCTGCTGATAGCGCTCAAAGACTACTTTCGCCAAGATCAGCAGGTCTATGTAGCTGGCAATCTCCTTATCTACTACGAAGAAGGTGATGCACAAGCTTCAGTCGCACCTGATGTCTTCGTAGTGTTTGGTGTATCCAAGGAGCCACGGCGAATCTACAAACTGTGGGAAGAGGGCAAAGCACCAGACGTGGCCTTTGAGATCACCTCTGCCAGCACACGGGTGCAGGACCTGGGGCCGAAGAAGGGGCTCTACGAGGTACTGGGCGTAAGAGAGTACTTCCTGTTCGATCCTTTGGAGGAATACCTGGCCCCGCCGCTGATGGGCTATCGCCTGGAGGAGAAGGGCTATCGGTTGATGGAGGACAGGCCCTTGCTCAGCCAGGTGTTGGGGCTGGAGTTGCGGGTGGAGGAGGGGCGGCTACGGCTATACAATCAGGCCACTGGCCGCCGCCTGCCCACACCCGCTGAGGAAGCGGAGGCCCGCCGCACCGCTGAGGCGCATGCAGCCGAGGAAGCAAAAGCCCGCCGCGCCGCCGAGGCAGAGGTAGCCCGGCTGCGGGCCGAACTGTCTCGCCTGCAAGCAGCGTCTTAGCGCCGTTGTGTCTCAGCTATGACGCTTATCGCAGAATTTCAGCGAACTCTGCGTGAGCTTCACTTCATCAGTTTAAGGTGAAGCTTCACTAGGGGGATAAGATGCGCAAACCACTGATTGCCGGCAACTGGAAGATGAACAAGACAGTGGCCCAGGCCACCGAACTGATAGAGGGACTGCTGGCCGGTGTGGGCCAGCCCCAGGATCGTGAGGTGTTGGTCTGCCCACCCTTCACCGCCCTCCACGCCGTGGGACGACTGGTCAAGGGGACTCCCATCATGCTAGGTGCTCAGAACCTCTACCCCAAGGATTCGGGAGCCTACACCGGCGAGGTCTCGGCCCCCATGCTCCTGGAGGCGGGCTGTCGCTACGTAATCATCGGCCACTCCGAACGACGTGGCCACTTCGGCGAGGACGATGGGTTCGTCAATGAAAAAATCAAGGCCGCGCTGAATGCAGGTCTGAAGGTGATCCTCTGCATGGGCGAATCGCGCCAGCAGCGGGAGGCAGGCCAGGCAGAGCGCATCGTGACCGAGCAGGTGCGGAAATGCCTGGCCAGCCTGACCGCCGAGGACATGGCAGAGGTGGCGATTGCCTACGAGCCCATATGGGCCATCGGCACGGGGCTTACGGCCAGGCCGGAGGATGCGGAGGAGATGCACACCTGCGTCCGTTCGCTGCTGGGTGAACTGTTCAGTGAAGAGGTCGCTGAGGCCACGCGCATCCTGTACGGGGGTTCTGTGAAGCCGGAGAATATTGACGAGCTCATGGCCCAGCCGGACATTGACGGCGTGCTGGTGGGGGGTGCGTCACTGGAGGCCTCAAGCTTCCTGCGTATTATCCACTTTAAGTAGGTCACAAGGGGGTACCTATGAAAGAGGAACATCCGTTGGTTCAGCTCGCCCGGCGAACGATCGAGGCCTGGGTGCGTGAGGGACGCGTGATTGAGCCCCCCGATCCCCTGACCCCGGAAATGGCCGAACAGGCTGGCACTTTCGTATCCCTGCACCGCTACGGACAGTTGCGGGGGTGCATTGGCACCATTGAGCCCACCAGGGCCAATGTGGCTCAGGAGGTCATTGGAAACGCTATCGCCGCTGCCACCCACGATCCCCGTTTTCCCCCTCTTCGTCCCACGGAGCTGGGGGATTTAGAGGTCAAAGTGGATGTCCTCACTCCGCCTGAGCCTATCTCCGGGCCGGAGGAGCTCGATCCCAAGCGTTACGGGGTGATCGTCCAGAGCAGTTGGCGGCGCGGGCTCCTGCTGCCCGATCTGGAGGGGGTGGACACGGTGGAGTACCAGGTGGCCATTGCCCGGCAGAAAGCAGGCATCGGGCCCAACGAGCCGGTACAGCTCTTCCGCTTCGAGGTCAAGCGCTACACCTGAGGGGTGACTTTCGATGCCCAAAGTCCGCACCCAATACATCTGCCAAAACTGCGGCGGCACCTCACCGCGCTGGATGGGGCGTTGCCCAACCTGCGGGGAGTGGAATGCCCTCGTCGAGACCCGCGTGGAGGCCCCTGTGACCACCAGGTCGGGGAGGGATGCCCTCCCCTTGAGCACACCGCAGCCCCTGGCTCAAGTGAAGGAGGATGGATTCACCCGCCTGACTTTACCCCTGCCGGAGTTCAACCGCGTGCTGGGTGGAGGGATTGTCCCTGGCTCACTGGTGCTGGTGGGGGGAGAGCCGGGCATCGGCAAGTCCACCCTGCTTCTCCAAATCGCCTCCTTCATCAGCGAGCAGGAAGGGCCGGTGCTGTACATCTCCGGCGAAGAATCAGCTCAACAGATGCGACTTCGCGCCCGGCGGCTGGGCATCCAGGGGGAACAGCTCTACGTCCTGACCGAGACCAGCCTGGAGGCCATCATCGCCCAGGTGGAACAGCTCAAACCCCGGATGCTCATCGTGGATTCCATCCAAACGGTGTACTGCGAGGGGCTCACCTCCGGGGCAGGAAGCGTGAGCCAGGTGCGCGAGGCGGCCTCACGGCTGATGCAGGTGGCCAAGAGGGAGGGATTGCCCATCTTCATCGTGGGTCACGTGACCAAAGCGGGGGCCATTGCCGGCCCCAAAGTGTTGGAGCACATCGTGGACACGGTGCTCTACCTGGAGGGGGAGCGGTTCCACGCCTACCGACTCCTGCGTAGCGTCAAGAACCGCTTCGGCCCAAGTCCAGAGGTCGGGGTTTTCGAGATGCACAGCGAGGGTATGACGGAGGTGCCCAACCCCTCGGAGACCTTCCTGGCTGAGCGGCTACCTCATGCCTCGGGCTCGGCCATCGCCGTGACCATGGAAGGCACCCGCCCCCTGCTGGTTGAGATCCAGGCCTTGGCTTCTACTACCAGCTTTGGCCAGCCCCGTCGCACGGCCAACGGGGTAGATTTCAACCGGCTGCTGCTCATCACCGCCGTGTTGAGCCGCCGGGTGGGCATTCGGCTCTACGATCAGGATGTGTTCGTCAATGTGGTGGGAGGGTTGCGGATTGAGGAGCCGGCGGCGGACCTGGCGGTGGCGGTGGCTATCGCTTCCAGCACACAGGACCGACCCGTGGCTGCAGACCTGGCCATGGTGGGAGAAGTAGGGCTCTCGGGTGAGCTCCGCTCCGTGGGCCAGTTGGAGGCCCGCCTCAATGAGGCCACCAAGCTGGGGTTCAAGCGCTGCCTCGTGCCCCGTTCCATTCGCCATGAACCACCTACGAGGGATGGGCTGGAGGTGATCGGCGCGCGTTCGGTGCAAGAGGCGGTCCAGCTTGCGTTGCGCTAGAGGGGTTGACTTTTGGCCGGGGAGGTGTTAATATACAGACGTTACCTATCTGGTCTATACAGAGATGTATCGGACTCATTTTGATTATTGTCTTTTATCCCTGCGTACCGACGAGACATCACCAGGAAAGCAAGGATTGCTCTTGACATTGAGCTGATTTCC
>CAYRNM010000077.1:10590-12695 GCA_964425465.1 uncultured Anaerolineae bacterium
ATGATATGGGTTCTCGGTGCTTTGGGACTGATCCTGGGCAGTGGCATGGGCTGGCAGGTGGGGACATTCTTCTTCAGCCGGGTAGGGCTCTACGTAACCCTCATCACTGCGGCCTGCGGGGTGCTGGGAGCGGTGTTTCTCCCCTGGGGGCTCAGAGCGGGGACGAGCTGGCTGGGCCGCCAGTTCCAACGGGTGGGCCAGATCCGCCTGGAGGCCATGCTCATCGGCGCGTTCCTGGGATTGGCCGCGGCGGCCTTTCTGACCCTTCCCCTCAGCCTTCTTCCCTCACCCTGGCAGATGATCCTGCCCTGTGTCCTGGCCCTGGCCCTGGCCTATGTGGGAGCGGTGTCCCTGCAAATGGCCCCTCCTTTCCCCCGCCGTGGCAGCCGGCAGCGTCTCACTCCGGGAGAGGGAGAGGGCTACAAAGACCAGTACGTGCTCCTGGATACCAGCGTCATCATTGATGGACGCATCGCCGATATCAGTCGCACCGGATTTATTGACGGCACCATGCTCATCCCCCGCTTCGTGCTTCAGGAGCTACAGCACATCGCTGATTCCCCCGACATGCTGAGGCGCAATCGCGGGCGTCGGGGCCTGGACATGCTCAACCGGTTGCAGAAGGAGTCGGTGGTTCCCATTCGCATCACCGATATGGACACCGATGAGGCAGAGGAGGTGGATGGCAAGCTGGTGGTGCTGGCCCACGAGCTGGATTGTCCCATCATCACCAATGACTACAACCTCAACCGGGTAGCGGAGCTGCAGGGTGTGACGGTGCTCAATATCAATGAGTTGGCCAATGCAGTCAAGGCGCTCTTTCTCCCTGGGGAGTCGTTGCAGGTGCGCATCATCCAGGAGGGCAAGGAGGTGGGGCAGGGGGTGGGCTATCTGGACGATGGTACCATGGTGGTGGTCGAAGATGGCCGACGCCACATCGGCCATACCACCGAGGTTATCGTGACCAAAGTGCTGCAGACGGCGGCCGGCCGAATGATCTTTGCCCGGCCAGAGTGAACGGCATTAGGATTGGGAACCATGATCTACCCTTCAATGATGCGATGGCAGTGTATCTGTATGGAGGGATGTCGCCCTTCCAGGACGGGCAAAGAGGCGACATCCCCGACCCATTCTGCATGGGATGTGTTGATCTGTTCTGCCATTGCATCGAGGAGGGTGTGCAATGTCTTTACTAGACCATATCCGCGAGGATATCCAGACCGCATACCGCCGTGACCCCGCGGCGATCAATACCATCGAGATCCTGCTGGCCTATCCGGGCCTTCATGCCATCTGGCTTCACCGCATAGCCCACTGGCTTCACCACCGGGGGGTGCCCGTCATCCCCCGGCTGCTCTCCCATCTGAGCCGTTTCCTGACCGGCATCGAGATCCATCCGGGCGCGACCCTCGGCCGACGCGTTTTCATTGATCACGGCATGGGCGCCGTGATCGGCGAGACGGCCGAGATCGGCGATGACGTGCTGCTCTACCAGGGGGTCACCCTGGGAGGCACGGGCAAGGAGCGCGGCAAGCGCCATCCTACGCTGAGGAACAACGTCGTCGTCGGCGTGGGGGCCCAGATTTTGGGGGCCATCACCATCGGCGATGGGACGAAGGTAGGAGCCGGAGCGGTGGTATTGAAGGATGTACCGCCCCACTGCACGGTAGTCGGCGTGCCGGGGCGGGTAATAGCCTATCGCAACCCAGACAACGGCCAGGTGGAGCGGTTGCCTGATCCCGAGGCGGAAATGCTGCGTTGCCTGCAACAGAAGCTATTTGAGCTGGAGGATCGGATCGCCGCTCTGGAGGCACGGAACAGGGAATGACATGGCAGTGGGCTGGGCATGGTGGGCCTGCCTCCTGGGTTTCCTCATTGCCATCCTGATCGGAGCCAAAGCCCTGTGGGACTCAAAAAGGGCTCCCTATTTCATCCTGCGGGAGGAGGCGGCAACCAGAGCGCAGCGGGTGGCCCTTATTGCCTTCACCCTGCTGGCAGCCAATGTGGGCTTGCTCATGTGGGGGAAAATGGAACCCTCGCCCTCAGTTGAGATCATCCCCACCCCCATGTCCACTTCTGTTCCGACTTTGATGCCTTCCCCGACC
>CAYRNM010000078.1:0-1733 GCA_964425465.1 uncultured Anaerolineae bacterium
ATGCTGCATCCGGAGCTGTATCATCTGATGGAGATCGGGTTTCTGGATCCCCAGAGGATCCTGTATACCCCTCCGGGGCTGCACGCCAAACCCAATGAGCTGGAGAGGCAACTTGTAAGGAGGTTGAAGCAAGCCAAAGAACACTGTCCCACCCCAAAAATCATCGTAGCATACGGCAGAAAGTGCTATGTCAATACTGATAACCCCTTTCGGCAGATAGATACGATCATTGAGGAGCAAGGAGAGGGGATATCGAGAGTGCAGGCTGACTACGGGTATGATATGCTCGCCGGTATTGAGGAGAGGGAGAGGATCAGCGGAGGCGAGGCGGATAAGGTGCTTTGGTTTACACCGGGATGGCTCAGGAACTGGAAAACCGTGTATCAAAGGTATCTGGGCTGGGACAAGGCGGATGCGAACGCGAATTTCCCAGGGTATTACAAGAAGATCGTGGTGCTGGATGGCCTGGGCATCTCTGATGGATACATCAATGAACATCCCGAGAGGATCCTGGAGCTTTTCGATTGGACGGCGGTTGAGGTGGAGTTTCAACAGATCTCCCTGGAGCGATTGAAAGGGCTTCTTTTGGATTGTCTTAAGCGTGTCTGAATTCACGTTCACCACATATCATATGAGGAGCTCGATGGCATACAAGATTCAAGCAGGAGTTCACAGTGTCCTAAGATTCATCCGCAGGCAGAAGCATAATTATCAGGTGGGGGTGGCGCGCTCCTCGGCCAACAGTTTTTTGATGGGACTCACCAATCAATACAGTGCTATATACACGGTTGGTTTAGGAGCCGATTCTGTGCAACTGGGATCTCTCAGCAGCGTGGGCAGTGCGATCAGCACCCTTATCTCCACCCCTGTAGGATGGTCGGTGGATCGCCGGGGCGTCAAGCTGTTTGCCCTAGTGGCGATAGTCTTGTCGGCAGGGGGAGTCCTGCTCTACGCTCTGGCACATGACTGGCGGGTCCTCATCGCTGCGGCCATTCTCACTTCCATATCTGGGACACTGAATGGCACGGGGTGCAGCGTGATCTGTGCCGATTCCGTACAGAACAGAGATCGAGTGACTGCACAGAACCTCTGTGGCACCTTGTCTTCGATAGCTTCCATGATCTCACCACTGATCGCCGCCTACCTGGTCACGGCTTTTGGGGGAATGAATCTGGAGGGCATTCGGCCCCTATATTACCTGCGGTTTGTGGGATATGGGCTCGTTTTCCTCTTGGTGGCCGCCCAACTGCAGGAACCCCAAGGGAAACGACTTGGAAAAGCGAGGGGCAGGTTGGGCTTCATAGCGGATTTTCGCCAACTCTTTCAAGGAAGGCCGGCCCTTCGGAGATGGATCGTCATTTCCGCCCTCACCTCGCTGCCCATGGTCATGTTTTGACCTTTCACACAGCTCTACGCCCACGAGATCAAAGGGGCGGATCAGTACCTTTTGGGCGTAATGGCTACCGCTACAGTTGTAGCGCGACTGGTTTTTGGCATTCCTTTAGGCCAATTGGCCGACAGAATTGGGCGAAAGCGGGTCATCTATTTGCTCACACCGCTGTGGTATACCTCTAATCTGTTGCTCGCGTTCTCGACGGGTCCGATCACGCTGATATTGTACGCGGCCTTACAGACTTTCTACTCCATCTCGTCGGGCGTTACAGGTGCCATGACGCTGGAGCTTGTTCCAGTCGAGCAGCAAGGGAGGTGGAGTGGGCTGCTGGGCCTCTTCA
>CAYRNM010000078.1:1833-12466 GCA_964425465.1 uncultured Anaerolineae bacterium
GAGCTTGTTCCAGTCGAGCAGCAAGGGAGGTGGAGTGGGCTGCTGGGCCTCTTCAGTCCTGTAGGCCCCCTCTCCGACCTGGTTGCGGGCGGACTGACCCTGCAGGATGCGCACACCATCTGCGAGGAGAATATCCAAGCCCGTCTGGAGGCGGGCGAGAGGATGCGAGGCTACAAGGTGGGGTTCACCAATATTCCCGTACGCAAGGAGATGGGCCTGCCTGATTCCACCTATGGATACATCCTGGACACGATGGTCCTGGACAGCGGCGGCCAGTTCCATATGAGCGAGCTCATCGCACCCAAGATCGAGTGTGAGATATGCTTTTTGCTCAAGGCACCTCTGTCCGGCAAGGGACTGGCTATTGAGAATGTATTGGCGGCAACTGAGGCAGTCCGAGGCGCTTTTGAGATCTGCGATGCCCGGATCAAGGACTGGCAATGTCCCTATCCCGACTTCTTCGCCGACAATGGATTTTCGGCACGTATCGTTTTGGGAGGCCGTGGCTGGATATCCCCCGACAAGGTAGACTTGCTTAACGAGGAAGTGATTCTGACCCGAGAGGGTGTTGAGCTGGCCAGGGGGAGAGGGGAGGCCGCTATGGGGCACCCGGCAAACGCCGTGTCCTGGCTGGCAGGCAAATTGGCTGATCGAGGCCAATCCTTAAAAGCAGGGGAGTTGGTCATGACCGGTACTCTGACCCCTATCCTGTCCATTGAGGCGCCTGCGGTCTATAAAGCGACCTTCTCTACCCTGGGCGTCGTGGAGAAGAAGTTTGTCTAGGTCTCCTATCCTTGAAGTTGTGAACGCCCTTTTCCATGATGCATTGGCTTTCCCCGAAGCGTCCAGCCATGACGCAGACAAGAAGGTCAAAGCCTGTCCGTCGGACAGAGAGGGGCGAAAACAGGCTCGTCTGTGCTAAGCGCAGGTTCCGAAGAGTAGTACTCCCCGAATCTTGGACACACCAAAAGGTGAAGTATCATGCTCCCAGCGGAGGAGTTTGATGGTGGCAGACGAAACGTCACCGAGTGGTGAGGAGACCAGTTCATGACCTCGATCAAGGATCGGCCTTTCTTCTGCTCCTGGAGCGGGGGAAAGGATTCCTGTCTTGCCCTATATCGCTCCATCGAAGAAGGTGGTAGGCCGCGTTGCCTCCTGACCATGCTACGAGAGGATGGCGAAAGGTCAAGGTCCCATGGGCTTCTGATCACCTTGATTCAGAGGCAGGCTGCGGCTCTCGATATTCCACTCATTGCCCGTGCCACATCCTGGGATGATTACGAGGAAACCTTCATATCCGCCCTCTATGGGTTCAAGAGGGATGGAATTGAGATCGGGGTTTTCGGCGACATCGATATAGACTCCCATCGGGAGTGGGCGGAGCGAGTGTGTTTCCTTGCGGATATCGAACCGTATCACCCGCTCTGGAAGGAAGGACGCCGTGATCTGCTTGGGGAGTTATTCGAAGTGGGCTTCAAAGCTACAATCGTCGCCGTCAAGGAAGGGGTAGTGGATAGGCTTTTCCTAGGCCGGACACTTGATGTCGAGGTAGTTGCGGAGTTCGAGGGCTTGGGGATCGATGTATCGGGGGAGGAGGGAGAATATCACACCGTGGTTACTGAAGGTCCGATCTTCTCCTCACCGATTCAGATCGAGACCAGGGGGCAGGTTCTTCGCGATGGCTATTGGTTTCTGGATGTCTCCGTTTGCCCCTCGGACTGCTGACCCCGGTTGATTTGAAGGAATCGTTGCACTGAGGATCGGGATAAGGAATGGCGAGTATGTTCCTCCTTGACAGGTACCAGCGCCTCATAACCTATCTGCGCGTCTCCGTCACCGACCGCTGTAACCTGCGCTGTGTGTACTGCATGCCTGCCGAGGGTATCCGCCTGCGCTCACGCGAGGGGATCCTGCGCTACGAGGAGATCGCGCGCGTGGTGCGCATTGCAGTTGGGATGGGCATCCGCTTCGTGCGCCTCACGGGAGGAGAGCCACTGGCTCGCAAGGGACTGGCCGATTTGGTGAGGATGCTTCGCGCGATCCCTGGCCTGGAGGAGCTGACCATGACCACCAATGGCACCCTGTTGGCCGCTCAGGCCCAGACGCTGGCGGAGGCAGGGCTGGACCGGGTCAACATCAGCCTGGACACCCTGCGCCCCGAGCGCTTCCGCCGCATCACCCGGCGAGGGAAGCTGGAGGATGTGCTGGCGGGGATCGAGGCCGCGGAGGAGGCGGGGTTGGTGCCCCTTAAACTCAACACGGTGGTCATGCGGGATCTGAACGATGATGAGGTGGTGGAGTTGGCCCGGCTGACGCTGGAGCATCCCTGGCATGTGAGATTCATCGAGCTCATGCCCCTGGGCTCCGTCCCCTGGGAGGAGGATCGCTTCGTCCCTGCGTCTGAGGTGCGCCGGCGGATCGAGGCCGTCCTTGGCCCCCTGTCCTTGGCTCAGGGGCCAGCGGGCAATGGCCCCGCGCGCACTTTCGAGCTGCAGGGCAGCTTGGGCACGGTGGGCCTCATCACCCCCTGGAGCCGTCACTTCTGCCCCTCCTGCAACCGGCTGCGGCTTACGGCCGATGGGTGTCTGAGGCCGTGCCTGCTGTCTGACATTGAGGTGGACCTGCGCGGCCCGCTACGCAGGGGAGCGGGGGAGGAGGAACTGCGAGGGCTGATCGAAAGAGTGGTAGAACTCAAGCCCATGGGCCACCATCTGCAGGAGATGGGCGGGCCGTGGGAGCGGGCCATGGTGGAGATTGGAGGCTAGCATCGTGGTGTCTTGGCGTCGTAGCGTCCAAGGGCAAGGAGATGAAGTTGACGCATCTGGAGGAGTCGACCATCATTAGCTGAAAGGGAGCCTTATGAAAAGTGACAGGGAGGAGCTAAGGGCCGAAATAGAGGCCCTTAAAAAGGAGCGAGACGCTATTATCCTGGCCCACAACTATCAGCGGCCGGAGGTTCAGGATATAGCCGATTACACCGGCGATTCCCTTGAATTAAGCCGCACAGCCGCCCAAACGAATGCAAAGGTCATCCTCTTCTGCGGCGTGCAGTTCATGGCCGAAACCGCCGCCATTCTCTCTCCTGACAAAACCGTTCTGCTGCCGGTCAAAGAGGCCGGTTGCCCGCTGGCGGATATGGCCACCCCCGAACAGTTGAGGAGGGCGAGGGAAGAACATCCCGACGCTGTGATTGTCTCCTATGTTAATACGACCGCAGCAGTTAAGGCTGAAAGCGACCTCTGCTGCACTTCCGCCAACGCCGTCCAGGTTGTCAACTCCCTTAAAGCGGGAGAGATCATCTTTGTCCCTGATAGGAACTTGGGACGTTACGTCGCTCGAAACTCGGATAAAGAGATCATCTTGTGGCAGGGGTGGTGTCCCACACACATCACCCTGTACGCTGCCGATGTCCTGAAACCCCGTAGAGAATACCCCCATGCCTGTTTCATGGCCCATCCTGAGTGCTTTCCTGAGGTATTGGAGTTGGCGGATGAAATCGCCTCAACTTCAGGCATGTTAGCCTACGCAAGCCACTCTGAAGCTGATCAATTCATCGTCGGCACCGAGATGGGATTGATCCATGGCCTCCAGAAGCAGAATCCTGGACGTGAGTTCTACTCACCCACAGAGTATCTCATCTGCCCCACCATGAAGATGACCACTTTGGAGAGGGTACGTCTCGCTCTTGAGACGATGGAATCTGTGGTTACTGTCCCCGAGGAGATACGAGTCAAAGCCCGTAAAGCGCTGGATGCGATGCTGGCGGTTAGCTGAACCTGCGTTTGTCCTCTTCATCCTTTCGGCGCTGGCGATGGCAGGGTGCAGGGCTTTCCCTGGGGGCGGCGGAATGGAGGGAGGCGAGGTGGACAGAAAAGCGTGCATCTATGCCGGATCCGGAGCGGTGTTGGCGAAGGACGTGGAGGTTGCCCTCGATAAGCTGGCGATCCCCCGCCTTGAGGTGGATGAGCATGACATCAGAGAGGGCAAGTTGAGAAACTGCTCGGTGCTGTGCGTACCCGGCGGCTACACGGAGTGGTACGTGGAGGCTTTGGGCCAAGAGGGGTTCGAGCGCATCAGGGAATTCGTCGCCGGCGGTGGAGGGTACATTGGGATCTGCGCGGGGGCATACCTTGCCCCTCGAAGGGTGGAGGTGCCAGGCCGTCCCCCCGGTCTGGGTATTATCGACATTCTGAATGAGAGGAGATCAGGGAGGGGGCTCAGGACCATCACCGTCATCAGGCCAGAACACCCCCTGGTCGAGGGCTACGAGGAGGAGATGGAGATCTGGTACAAGAACGGACCGATGATTGAGCCGGGACAGGATGTAGAGATGCTGGCCGTTTATGAGGAGGGCCCTGCCGCCATTGTGTGCTCCCGATACGGGCAGGGCCGGGTGATCATCTTCAGCCCCCATCCGGAGGGGAGCTTAGAGGGGAAAGTAGATCCGGGGAAGCTGGGAACGCTCAAACTGTTGGAGAATGCCGTCGTCTTCGCTTCCAAGGGGAGATGAGGCGTCCCGGAGGCTGGAGGAATGGAAGCGCTGAAGCTGCTGGCGGCGGGCATAGGCATGGGGTGGGGCCCTGTTTAGCATTCTGCGGCCCTATTCTTTTGTCCTATATCGCCGCGACAGAGAGGGACTGGCGAGGGGGTCTGAGGGCCAGTTCGATGTTCTCCCTGGGGCGGCTCCTGGCCCTCGCCATCCTGGGAGCGCTGGCGAGCGTGGCCTTTGCCTCCCTGAATCGTTTCTTCCCTCCCCACAGGTCGGGCTATCTCTACCTGGCCATGGCCCTTTTCATCATCTCGTGGGGGTGCTCATCATCCTGGGCAGGGGATTCAAGGTGCCCTTGCACCGCGCTCTCAAGGGGCACATCGTAGAGGGAGGCGCGGAGAGCCTGCTGATCCTGGGCTTTCTCATCGGCATCTCGCCCTGTGCGCCCCTGGTGGCTATACTCACCTGCATTGCTTACACGGCGACAAACGTCCTCTCCGGGATGATCTATGCCTCTCCTTCGGGGTGGGCACTGTCGTGCCGGTGATGATATTAGGGTCCCTGGCGGGCTTCCTTCCCGAAAGGATTTTCAGGTCCGCTCGATCCATCAGAGTTTTTAGAACCCTATGCGGCGTGATTCTCATCCTCTTCGGTGTTCAACTCTTTTACTCCGTATGGCAGTTGTTTTAGTGAGGGAAAGGCACCAAAGTGAGAATCACAGTGGTTTACGACAACAGGTCGCTGTATCCCCATTTAGCCCCTGGCTGGGGGTTCTCCTGCCTGGTGGGCCAAGATCTCCTGTTTGACACCGGGGGGGATAGCCGTAGGCTCCTGTTCAATATGGAAAAGATGGGTATCAACCCAGGGGGAATAAAGACCGTGGTGCTCTCGCACGCCCACGGTGACCACACTGGCGGGTTGGGCGGCATCCTGGCCCTTAACAGAGAGACCACTGTTTACATGCCTCGCTCCTTCCCCGCCAGCTTCAAGGCCCAGGTCAGGGTCCACGCCCGCGTGATGGAGGTGCAGGAGCTCATGGAGATCGCCAGGGGAATCTATACTACCGGGGAGATAGGACGGGGCCTCGTCGAGCAATCGCTTGTCCTGACCACAGGTCAGGACCTGGTGGTCATCACCGGCTGTGCCCATCCTGGCATCGTGAGCATCCTGGAGAGGGCGAAGGAGGTAGCCAGCAGCGACATCTATCTCGTCCTGGGCGGCTTCCACCTGGGCAGTGTGAGCAAGGCTCGGATCGCCAACATCATCTCCGATTTTCTTCGGTTGGGTGTCCAGAAGGTAGCCCCCTGCCACTGCACCGGGGAGCAGGCGACGGAGATGTTCGCCACCGAATATGGAGAGGATTTCATGGAGAATGGAGTAGGGAAGGTTTTGGAGATATGACGCCAATAGAGGAATCTCAATGGAAAGTGAGTCTTGAGAGGCAACGGCAGCAGAAGGATGTGTTCTTCGCCCACCATCCGCAGTCGCCGATTCCCCCCTGGGAACGCGTGGATTTCGAGGGACTGGATTATTACCCTCCCGACCCGAGCTATCGCTTCGAGCTCGAACTACACGAGCATGAGGAGAAGGAAGGGTTGAGGATGGAGGTCACCAGCGGCGGGGAGCAGGAGTACCTCCGGTGGGGCGAGTTCCGCTTCCAGATCGGCGGCGAGGAGCAGACACTTCGGGCCTACAAGCACGATCCCAGAGAGGAGAGGCTGTTTGTCCCCTTCAGGGATGCGACGAGCGGCGAGGAGACGTACGGTGCGGGGCGGTATCTCGACCTCGACAGAAGCGACTATCTCGGCGGGGGGAAATGGGTCCTCGACTTCAACGAGGCATATAACCCCTTCTGTGCCTATAGCGATGCCTACATCTGCCCCTTCACGCCCCCGGAGAATTGGCTCGAGGTTCCGATCTATGCCGGTGAGAAGAACTACCATAAAGGGTAAGGCCCAGACAGAAGTACGCGCTGGGTCGTGATCGGTGGGTGTGCACCAGCAAAGGCGCGGCGTACAAACCCCGATTTGGAGCCTGTCCTGGCCAGGGATCGTAGCCTGCGAGGACGGGCCTTGTCTCCGACGGCGAGTACGGTCTGCCATACCACGCTTCCTGATTGCCGCCAACGTAGTGATGAAAGATTAAGATGAAAGGAGTCGAAGCAGATGCCTATCTACGAATATCGGTGCTCGGAATGCGGAGAGAAGTTCGAGAAGCTTGTGCGCTCCATGAACAATCCCACATCCGAGGTAAAATGTCCCAAATGCGGCGGACGGAACGTCGAGAAGCTTCTCTCATCCTTCGGGGTGCAAGTCTCCGGCTCCAGCAGTGCCTCCGCCTGTCCTTTCTGCACGCCTGAGAGTTAAGCACCTTCCCACATCTGGAGGGATGGAGTCTGGAGGGCGCTATGCCCCAATAGGATCCGTTGTGGTCGCCAATAACGGGGATTCTAGGATGACCGATCGCCCTCGCTTATGACGGTGAGGTGTCAAGGGACGTTTAGTTGGAGTCCATTAGCGAAGGGAGCGCACTGCACAATGATTGGACAAACGCAGAAGCCCTTGGAGGAGATCCTGGGATATCTTGAGGGCAGGGAGAAGGTGGTCCTGGTGGGATGCGGTGGCTGCGCCACGGTGTTCCACACCGGTGGTGAGCCGGAGGTGAAGGAGATGGCGGACATCCTCTCCCAGAAGGGCAAAGAGGTTCTGGCCGCCATCGCACCACCGTTTGGGGAGTTCACCTGCTATGCCCCCTGGAGCAAGGCGCGCTTGAGCAAGTATCGCCGGGAGATCGAGGAGTGCGATGCCATCCTGATGCTGACCTGCGGTGACGGACTCCAGGTCGTGCGAGAGTTCATCCTAGAGGGGGAATTCGATCTCCTGAAACCCATCTATCCGGGGACCAATGCCATAGGGCATATGGGTGGAGGGCCTACCCTGTTCAGGGAGAAATGTCAGCAGTGCGGGGAGTGTGAGCTTGGAAGATACGCTGGTATCTGCCCCCTGACCCAGTGCGCTAAGGGGTTGCTGAATGGCCCGTGTGGAGGCTCAAAGGATGGCAAGTGCGAAGTAGACCCTGAGCGCGACTGCGCCTGGGTACTGATATATGAGCGGCTGAGGGCATTGGGCGAGCTGGACAGGATGAGGGAGGAGCCCAGAACAAAGGACTACAGCAAAATGACGAGGCCGCGCAGGATCGAGGTCAGTCCACTGGTGCTGGAGGAGGGGGCAGAATGAAGCTCAGTGATCTCTTTGAGGAGGGCAGATTCGTGGTCACCGCGGAGATTGGTCCCCCAAAGGGGGGCGATGTGCGGGAGCCGTTGGAGGTCGCTGAACTGTTGAAGGGAAGAGTGGACGCGGCCAACGTCACCGACCAGCAGAGCTCGGTGATGAGACTGGGGTCCCTGGCCCTCTGTCACCTCCTGAAGGAGAGGGGGTTGGAGCCGATCTTTCAGGTCACCTGTCGAGACCGCAACCGCATCGCCCTGCAATCCGATCTCCTGAGCGCCTACGTTTTGGGCATCGAGAATGTCCTTTGCCTCACCGGCGACCATATCTCCCTCGGCGATCACCCCGATGCCAAACCCGTCTTCGACCTTGACTCCGTCTCCCTGTTGATGGCCGCCAGGAGGCTCCAGGAGGGCTACGACCTGGCGGGTAAGGAGCTGAAGGGCAGGCCGGAGTTCTTCCTCGGGGCGGCGGTTAACCCGGGCTATGATCCCCTGGAGCTCCAAATCATCAAGATGGAGAAGAAAGTCAAGGCTGGGGCACAGTTCTTCCAGACCCAGGCCGTCTACGAGCCCAGAAAGTTCGAGGAGTTCATGGAGCAGGTGAAATACCTTCACGTTCCGGTAATGGCGGGAATCGTGCTCCTCAAGTCAGCCGGTATGGCCCGCTTCATGAACGCCAACGTGGCCGGCGTGCACGTGCCTGATAGCTTGATAGAGGAAGTGGGGAGAGCCAGGGATAGGGAAGCGCGTATTGAGAAGAGCATCGAAATCGCCGCGCGGCTCATCAGACAGGTGAAGGATCTGTGCCAGGGGGTGCACATTATGGCCCTTGGCTGGGAGAGGCTGATCCCTGCCGTCCTGGACGCCGCAGGGCTATTGTCCAGACCCCAAGGCGGTCAATGAGGTGGTGAAGGTGGATGTCCACCTTCCCGGCTGTCCGTCCTCGGCCGATGCCATCTGGTTCGTCCTGACGGAACTGTTGGCCGGGCGCATCCTCGTGCTGGTGGGCGACAACCTCACTTATGAGTAGCTTTTCTTGTGGAGCGGGAAGCGTGAAGCGAAACACCTCTCGCTCAACGCTACACGCTAAACACTCCACGCTGTGTTAAGGAGACAACATGGGACAAAAGATCACCATTGAGCCGATCACCCGCATTGAGGGGCACGCGCGAGTAACCATCCATCTCGACGATGGGGGGCAGGTGGAAAGGGCTTACTTCCATGTGGACCAGTTCCGCGGCTTTGAGAAGTTCTGCGAGGGGCGGATGTACTTCGAGATGCCGGTCATCACCCCCCGTATCTGCGGCATCTGCCCCGTCAGCCACTTGCTGGCCTCAGCCAAGGCCTGCGACGCCCTGATCGGTGCCCAGCCGCCGCGTCCAGCCAGCATGCTGCGGGAGCTGATGCACATGGGTCAGATCATCCAATCCCACTCCCTCCACTTCTTCTACTTGGCCAGTCCGGATCTGCTCCTGGGCTTCGATGCTGACCCGACAGTGCGCAATGTGGTAGGGGTCATCGGGGCCAACCCTGAGCTGGCCCTCAAGGGCGTGAAGCTGCGCAAGTACGGCCAGGAGATCATTCGTACCGTGGGCGGGCGGCGCATCCACGCCCGTTTCGCCGTCCCAGGTGGGGTGAACAAGGCGCTCACAGCTGATGAACGAGACACCTTCCTGACTGATATCGAGGAAATGATCAGCTTTGCCCAGGATGGCATTGCCTTCGCTAGGAACTGGCTAGAGGAGAACCAGGCGACGGTGGAAATTTTTGCCAGCTTCCCCTCAGGCTACATGGGGCTGGTGAAAGGTGGCACGCTGGAACTCTACGACGGCCAGGTGCGGCTGGTGGGCAAAGAGGGCCAGTTGTTGGAGGAGTTTGACGGATCGAACTACTTGTCCTACGTTGCCGAGCATGTGGAGGATTGGTCCTACCTCAAGTTCCCATATTACAAGAAGATGGGCTATCCTGCAGGAAGCTACCGGGTGGGGCCACTGGGCCGCCTCAACGTGGCCGATCGGATCAGCACCCCCCTGGCCAACGAAGAGTTGAAGGAGTTCAAGGCCATAGGCAATGGCAGGCCAGTGGAAGGGTCCCTGTGGTACCACTATGCCCGGCTAATCGAGGTCCTATACGCCCTGGAGCGGGCCAGGGAGCTCTTTGAGGATCCGGACATCTTTTCCACTGATATCAGGGCCACATCACGTGGCCTGAATAGGGAGGGAATAGGGGTGCTCGAGGCCCCGCGTGGAACCCTCTTTCATCACTATTGGGTTGACGAGGGAGGGAAGATAGAGAAGGTCAACCTCATCGTGGCCACGGGAAACAACAACTGGGCCATGAGCAAGGCGGTGGAGGAGGTGGCCAGAGAGTTTGTGGATGGCACCCGCCTCATCGAGGGGATGCTCAACCGGGTGGAGGCGGCCATCCGCGCCTACGATCCCTGCCTTTCCTGCTCCACCCACGCCGTGGGGCAGATGCCACTGGAGGTCACCTTGTACGACGCCCAGAACCAACTGTTGGACCGAATGGTTCGCTAGCCCATGAGAGGCCCTGGGAATGGGCAGATTGCAGGCTTATCCTGATAGGGGACGCATTTCACAACTTCACGGACGGCATCATCATCACTGCCGCCTTCCTCAGGAGGTGGGGGACTTCGGCATCCTCCTGCCTAGCGAAAGGGTTTCTGACTATGGAACTGAACTGTGCTATTTGCCGGGTTCAGGCCTGCTGCGATGAACCGGGCACCAAGCGCTATCCCGTCTTCTGCCCCATGGCTCAGGACACGGACGCACTCCAGGAAGCCAGGGAAGCCTACGAAGATGAGGAGACGCGAAAGCTGGCGCTGGCTGCGGCTCGCACCGAGGCCGACCGCTACCCGCTGGAGCCCCGGCTGGAGGAGGTGATGAGCTTCGCCC
>CAYRNM010000079.1:0-12455 GCA_964425465.1 uncultured Anaerolineae bacterium
CGGCCACAGTTCCTGCCCCTCAGATTGTCCGTCTGTCCCTGTGGCCGCCTGTCCTGCCCACACCGGCACAGATGACCAGGCCAGAGGGACAGGCCGACGGGCAGGAACGTCCCATTACAGCCACCCTTCGGCCCACTCCAACCGCTCCTGTGGCTATGCCATCGCCGACGACGACCTCTCCTGCTATCCCCATTCCACTGCCCACAGTCACTCCACTCCCCATGGGGCCACCGACGGCAACGTCCCTCATCACGCCCACCCTCACTGCCACCTCCACTCCCACGCCCTTTCCAGACATAACCCCGACCGCGCTTCTCACTTCTGTGGCCCAGGCCGTGATCCTGGAGGGGTTCACACACGAGTATCAAACCTGGAACAACTGCGGCCCGGCCACCCTGGCCATGGCCCTCGGCTATTATGGGTGGCAGCGGACACAAGCCGACGTGGCTCCGACGCTCAAGCCGGACCCGGACGATAAGAATGTCAGCCTGGAGGAGATGGCTGCCTATGCTCGCTCCCTGGGACTGGGGGCCCTGGTGCGGGTTAACGGGGACCTGGCCCGACTGAAGCTCCTTCTCAGCAATGGCTTTCCGGTGATCATCGAGACCTGGTTCATCCCCAAGCCGGGCGATGAGATGGGGCACTACCGCCTCCTCATCGGCTATGATGAGGGGGCGGGCCACTTCATCTCCTGCGACGCCTACGAGGGCCCTCGAACACGCCTGCCTTACGAGCCTTTCGACCAGTTGTGGAAGGTCTTCAACCGCCTCTACCTGGTGGTATACCCCCTGGAGCGAGCTGAGGCCATTGCCACCATCATCGGCCCTGACCTGGATGATGAGGCCATGTACCAGGCCGCCCTGGCACGAGTTCAGGCCGAGGCCGCTGCCAATCCGGAGGATCGTTTCGCCTGGTTCAACGTGGGCAGCAACCTGACCGGACTGGGGCGCTACGCCGAGGCCACTGCCGTTTATGACCGGGCCAGGGTGCTGGGCCTCCCCTGGCGCATGCTCTGGTACCAGTTCGGCCCCTTTGAGGCCTACTACCGGGCCGGCCGCTACGATGAGGTCTTGGCCCTGGCCGAGGCCAATCTCAGGACCGCGCGCGACCTGGAGGAGTCCCACACCTATCGTGGCCTGGCCCTCCAGGCCCTGGGGCAATTGGAGGCGGCGCGAAAGGCCTATCAGAGGGCGCTGGGGTGCAACCCCCTCTTCGCTCCGGCGGCCGAGGCCCTGGCCGCATTAGAGCACCCCCCTTGATATCGCACGGGAGGTGAACTCTGATGGTCGTCCAAAGGGGAAAGGTTGTCCGCTCGACGGGGATTGTCATGGCCGGCTTCGTGGCCAGCAAGGTGCTAGGGCTGGTCCGAGAGATGGTGATCGCCAGGGCCTTCGGCACCAGCGGTGAACTGGACGCCTATTATGCCGCCTTTAACCTGCCCGACCTCCTCTTCGCCCTGATCCCCGGCGGGGCCTTGGCCTCGGTGTTCATCCCCGTCCTGGCCGGCTATCTAACCCAGGAGGATCAGCCCGGCGCCTGGCGGTTGTCCAGTGGGATCCTCAATGGGGTCTTCGCCATCGTCGCGCTGCTGGGCCTGGCTGTGGGCCTGGCCGCGCCGATCCTGGTCCAACGAGTCCTCGCCCCTGGCTTCTCTGCCTCACAGCAGGCTCTGACGGTGGATCTGATGCGGTTGGTGCTGCTCTCCACCCTCATCTTCGCCCTGAGCGGGGTGGTGATGGGCATCCTTCACGCCCATCAGCACTTCCTGCTGCCGGCGGTGGCCCCTTTGCTCTACAACCTGGGGATCATCGGCGGGGCCCTCTTTCTGTCATCCTCCATCGGGGTGTATGGCCTGGCGGTGGGCGTGGTCGTCGGGGCAGCCATGCACCTGACGGTCCAGATCCCGGCCCTGATCCAGCATGGAGCGCGCTGGTCGCCCACCCTGGGGCTGGCCAATCCTGGGCTGCACCGGGTGGTGTGGCTGATGGGGCCCCGGGTGCTGACCCTGGGCGTCGTCCGGCTGAACTTTCTGGTCATGACCAACCTGGCCTCCCGCTTGGGGGAGGGGAGTGTCTCAGCCCTGAACTACGCCTGGTTGGCGATGCAGTTGCCGCAGAGCATCCTGGGCACCGCCATCGCTATCGCCCTCTTCCCCACCCTGTCCGAGTTGGCCGCCCAGGGCGAGCGGGATAGCCTGCGCTCGACCCTCTCGGCTGCACTGCGGGCCATCCTGATGCTGACCATCCCAGCGGCGGTGGGACTCATCCTGCTGGGACGGCCCCTCATCCAACTCCTCTTCCAACGCGGCGCTTTCCAGGCCGCTTCCACACAGGCCGTCTGCTGGGCCCTCCAGTTCTACGCCCTGGGACTGGTGGGCCACTCGGCCCTGGAGGTTGTAGCCCGCGTCTTCTACGCCCAGCAGGACACGAAGACCCCACTGACCATTGCCACTGGGGCTATGCTGTCTCACCTGGTCCTGAGCCTGGGGTTGATGGGAGTTTTGAGCCACGGCGGTCTGGCCCTGGCTAACTCTGTCGCGGTCACTCTGGAGGTGTCGGGGCTATTGTGGATTGCCCACAAACGGCTGGCAGGGATTGAGGGGGACAGGATCATGGCATCGGCCCTGCGATTTACCTTGGCTGCAGCAGCCATGGGGGGAGCAGTGATCGCGCTCAGAGGTTGGGGACAGGGTGTCAATCCCCTGGCATTGGGCCTCGGGGGGAGCCTTTTGGGGAGCCTGGTCTATCTGGGGGCGGCTTTAGCCCTGGGCTGCGAAGAGATCAAAACGCTGGTGAGGATGGTGCGGCAAAGGGTAACGTGAAAACAACTTCGCCAACTATGGCCCACTCCGCCTGATCAGCATATCTATCTCCTGCGGCGAGAGGCCGTGAATCTTGATCTCCCCTTGCACGCCTACTACCTCATCGCGATTGGAGCGCGGCTGCACCCAGGCTGTCAGGAGCACACCATCCTGCTGCGCTGTGACTTCCAGTTTCTCCACCCCTTTCCCTTCAGGTCAACACAATCAGCCGCACCAAAAGCCACTCCACCAGTTGGATGATCACCAGGGCCACCACGGGCGAGATATCCACTCCCCGCCAGATGGGCATGACCTGCCGGAGCGGGCGCAGGAGGGGCTCGGTCACCTGATAGAGGTATCGCACCAGTGGATTGTAGGGATCGGCGTGCACCCAGGAGATAAGCGCCCGGGCCAGGATGGCTAACTTCATCAGGTAGGCCAGGGCCTGGATGAGGTACACTACATAGACCATTTACTTCTTCCCTCCCAACCACTGTGATTTCTGGAAAGCGGCCCACACTGCTTCGGTGACCAAGGCCCGCAACCCTCTCTGCTCAAGGACCTGGAGCGCCTCGGCGGTGGTGCCCCCCGGCGTGGTGACCTGATTGCGCAGCGCGGCCGGGTGCTCTCCCCGCTCCCGGATCAGGGCCAGCGTGCCCCACATGGTCTGCCAGGCCAGCTTCTTGGCGATGGGCCAGGTGAAGCCCATGTACACCCCGGCGTCAACGAGGGCCTCCAGGAAGAGCAGAACGTAGGCCGGGCCGCTGCCCGACAAAGCAGTGGCCATGTCCAGGTATTTCTCCTCTGTCACGCAGACCTCCTCTCCCAGCGCCCCGAGGATCGCCTGGGCCTGCTCTCGCTGCGAGGGCGACACGGTCTCCGTCGCCATCCAGACCGCCATCCCCTCCCCCACCTGAGCGGGCGTGTTGGGCATGGCACGCACCACTGTCGGGTGGTCCAATCCTTCGGTGAGGGAAGCAATGGGAGCTCCGGCCACGATGGAGAGGACCAAAGCCCCGGCGGGGATCTTTCCCCGCAATTCGGCCAGCACCTGGGGAAGTGTCTGGGGTTTGATGGCCAGCACGACGATGTCCGCTCCGGCCACGGCTTGCACATTGTCCGTCGTGCCCTGCACCCCGTACAGCTCACGGAGCTGGGCCACCCGCTCGCGGTGCACATCGCTGACCGTGATGCTCTGCGGGGCGATCAGCCCCTGGGCCAGAAGTCCTGCGATCATCGCCCCGCCCATCACCCCCCCGCCAATGAAGGTGACTTTTTCAACTTCCAGTTTCCCCATTCACTCCTCCTCTCGTGGGCCAAAGATAGCCCGTCCCAGGCGCAGCAGGGTGGCCCCCTCCTCCACCGCCACCTCGAAGTCGTTGGTCATGCCCATGGAGAGCTCGTGCCAATCCGCCTCGAGAAACGCCTGAGCCAGCGCATCACGGATACCTCGCAGCCGGTGGAAGCAGGGGCGCGTGGCCTCCGCCTCCACCAAGGGGGCCATGGTCATCAGCCCCTGTACCCTCACCCCCCGCAATGTCAGAATCCGCTCTACCGCCGAGAGAAAATCGGCCCACTGCGCTGAGTCCTCCGGCCAACGGTGGAGGCGGAAGCCGTACTTCTGCTCTTCGCCGGAGGTATTCACCTCCAGCAGGATGGGCATGGGCTCCCGTCCCTCCCGCTGGCCCAGCCGGTCTATCCGCTCTGCCAGGCGGAGGGAGTCCACGGAGTGGATGAGGTCAAAAAGCCGCAGCGCGTCACCCGCCTTCCGACGCTGCAGGTGGCCCACCATGTGCCAGGTGGGTCCCTTCTGGCCCGCCAGCCAGTCCCCGAATGCGGGCCGCTTCTCTGCTGCCTCCTCCACCTGGTTCTCTCCCAAGTGGCGGAGGCCCAGCTCGTAGGCTGCCTGTAAGTATTCCAGGCCGAACAGCTTGGTTATCGCCACCACCGTTACCTCGCCCGGATCGCGGCCCGAGCGCGCTGCGGCGTCGGCGATGTGCTCTCCCACCGAGGCCAGATTCGCCCTGATCTGTTTCTTCAGTTCCATCACCCTTCCCTCAATCCTATCACCGTCGCGAAGCGGCCTGTCCGCCCTCTCTCGGCGCGGTGTGAAAAGAACTCCTCCACATGGCAGGCAGTGCAGCACTCAGCCACTGCGATGGAGCGCACCCCGGCGGCCTCCAGTTGCCGCCGGTTGGCACTCCGAAGGTCGAAGTAGGGCACGCCATCCTGCCAGCGGATCAGATCGGGCCATTGGGGAAATTGCACCTGGACCCGATCCACCAGCTCCTGCCCTATCCGGTAACAGCAGGACCCGATGGCCGGGCCGATCCCCGCGATCAACTCCTCCGGCTGAGAGCTGAAGGCGGCCTGCATAGCCCTTACCATTTGACTGGCGATGCCCGCCAAAGTCCCTTGCCAGCCGGCGTGGGCCAATCCCACCGCTGGACGATGGGGATCGAAAAAGAGCAGGGGCACGCAGTCGGCGAAGCGGAGCATGAGGACCACACCCGCTACATCGGTGATCAGTCCATCGGTGGCAGAGAAGATCGCTCCCCGGTCCCCTGGCTTCACCCGCGCCACCTGTGCCCCATGCACCTGCTGAGCAGTGGTGATCGCCTCCCGCGGGATGCCCAGAGCCCGACAGATGCGATGGTGATTGGCCTCCACCGCTTGCGGCTCATCGCCGACCGTGTATCCCACGTTGAGGCCTCTCCATAGACCCCGGCTCACACCGCCCTGCCGTGTGAACACGCCCTGGATGAAGATCCCCTCTTCCGCTTCCTCCGCAGGGAGGGTCAGGCAGTAATATCGCAGGCCCTTCCGCTCCTCGATTCGCCATCCATTTCCCCTGAGCATGATGCCAAGTGTAGCATAAACGGAAAGGGGAGGCAAACTGTGTTGGAGCCAACAAGCAAGGGGTGGGCCTCTGTGCCCACCCTCTGTGCTTACGAGATATTATACCATAGATGCATCGTGGTACAACTTTAGTCGCTTGGTGAATCAGCTCGCAGCTCTGACCAACGCCTTGCCTTATCCTCCAATTGTGGTAGAATCACATCAGGTCAACCCCGACACCTTGGGAGGAGAGCAGCATGGGAGAGAAGATTCTGGTCTGCGTGGCCTGGCCCTACGCCTCGGGATCGCGTCACCTGGGCCATGCCGCCTTTGGCGTGCCCAGTGACGTGTTCGCCCGCTACCAACGCCTGCGGGGCAACGATGTGCTTATGGTCTCCGGCACCGATGAGCACGGCACACCCATCACCGTGCGCGCCGAGCAGGAGAGCAAGAGCCCCCAGGAGCTGGTGGACTACTACAGCCAGGAGATCGCCGACAACCTGCGTGCCCTGGGCTGGAGCTACAATATCTTCACCCGAACCACCACTGCCAATCACTACGCCATAGTGCAAGAGCTCTTCAAGCGCCTGCTGGATCGAGGCTACATCTTTACTGACATCATGGAGGGGACCTACTGCGAGCAGGAGCAGCGGTTCCTGCCGGATCGGTACGTGGAGGGCACTTGTCCCCACTGTGGGTACGACGAGGCCCGAGGTGATCAGTGTGACCAGTGTGGACGCCAACTGGACCCCATAGACCTCATCCAGCCCCGCTGTCGCATCTGCGGCAATCCTCCCCAGTTCCGGGAGACGGAACACCTTTTCTTCAACCTTCCCGCCTTTGCCGACAGGCTGAAGGCCTGGGCGGAGAAGCAGGCCCACTGGCGGCCCAATGTGCGCCACTTTACCCTGGGCCTCCTCCAGGAAGGACTCCAGCCACGGGCTATCACCCGTGATATCGAATGGGGTGTGCCCATCCCTGTTGAGGGATTCGAGGACAAGCGCATCTACGTCTGGTTCGACGCTGTCATTGGGTATCTGTCGGCCTCCATCGAATGGGCCAAGTACATCGCCGGCGATCCGGACAAGTGGCAGGAATGGTGGAGGAATCCAGAGGCCCGTCATTACTACTTCATGGGCAAGGACAACATCGTCTTCCACTCCATCATCTGGCCCTCCATGCTGATGGGTGCCTACAGTGACCTGGAGTTGCCCTACGACATTGTAGCCAGCGAGTTTCTCACCATGGAGGGCAAACAATTCTCCACCAGCCGAGGAATCGCCGTGTGGCTGCCCGATTATCTGTCCCGCTACGATCCCGATCCCCTGCGCTACTACCTCATCGCCAGCGGCCCCGAGACAGCGGACACCGACTTCACTTGGGCCACCTTCGTGCGCCGCAATAATGATGAATTAGTAGCCACCTGGGGCAACCTGGTCCACCGGGTGCTGACCTTCACCTATCGCCGCTTCAACCAACAGGTGCCGGTTCCGGGTGGACTGGACGAGCGCGACCAGGAACTGCTGGCCCGAATCGAAGGGGCCTTCGGGTCCATCGGGGGGCGGATAGACCGCTGTCAGTTCCGCGATGCGCTGGGCGAGGTGATGGCCCTGGCCCGGGAGGTCAACCGCTACTTGGAGGAGAAGAGGCCCTGGTTCCAGATCAGAGAGGACCGCCAAAGGGCGGCCACTACCTTGTACGTGGCCCTGCGCGCCATAGATTCGCTGAAAGTGCTCTTCGCACCCTTTCTGCCCTTCTCCAGCCAGCGACTGCACGAATACTTGGGATACGAGGGCTACATCGCTGGCCCGCTCTTCTTCCGCCGGGTGGCCGAGGAGGAGGGAAAGGAGCACCAGGTGTTGACCTCCCAGCCGGAGACCTGGATAGGAAGGTGGACGCCCAGCGAGTTGCTACCAGGGCAGACCCTGGGCAAACCACAGCCCCTCTTCAGGAAGCTGGAGGAGTCCATCGTGGAGGAGGAGCTGGCGCGCATGGGGCGCGCTGGCTGACCCTGTGATGTAGGGAGGGGGCCCTAACCATCAGCGTCCAGGGTTAGGGCCTTTTTGTTGAAGGGATGGACCATGCCGATCCACATTCTGTCGCCGGAGGTTGCGGCCAAGATCGCCGCTGGGGAGGTGGTGGAACGGCCCGCTTCGGTCGTCAAAGAGCTAGTGGAGAATGGGCTCGACGCGGGAGCCCATTCCATCCACATTGAGACTGCCGACGGAGGGCGGCGGCTGATCCGCGTCCTGGACGACGGCTGTGGCATACCTGCCGCCGAGGTGGAACTGGCCTTCGCCCGCTACTCCACCAGTAAGCTGGCCAGGGCTGCGGACCTGGAGTGCATCTACACCCTGGGCTTCCGAGGCGAGGCGCTGGCCTCCATCGCCGCCGTCAGCCAGGTGACCCTGATCAGCCGGACCTCGGACGAGGAACTGGGGGCCCTGATCCATCTGGAGGGGGGGAAGGTCGTCCACCGGGAGGGACGGGGCCACCCCCAGGGCACGGCCGTCACCGTTGAAAACCTTTTCTACAATACTCCCGCCCGACGCAAATTCCTGCGCGCTTCCTCCACAGAGCGACGGCACATCACCACGGTGGTGGCGCGCTATGCCATGGCCTACCCCGAGGTGCGCTTCACCTTAATCCATGATGGACGGCTGGCCCTTCAGACCACAGGCCGGGGTGATCTGCGGGAGGTGTGCATTCAGGCCTACGGCCTGGAGGTAGCCCGCGAGCTCCTGCCTTTGAAAAGAGAAGAGGGAGAGGAGCCGATCCGGGTCAGCGGGCTCATCAGCCCCCCTACGATCCACCGTGCCAACCGCGATCAACTCACCTTCTTCGTCAACCGCCGCTGGGTACAGGACCGGATGTTGGCCTTCGCTGTGGAGGAGGCCTACCACACCCTGCTGCCCCCGGGGCAGCACCCCATTGCCGTTGTAGAGCTCACCCTGGACCCGGTCCAGGTGGACGTCAATGTTCATCCCGCCAAGAGTGAGGTGCGATTCCGCGATTCCAGCGCCGTGTTCCGTGCCATGCAACGGAGGGTGCGTTCCACTCTGGTAAGGGAAACTCCCATTCCCACGATGAGGCTGACGCCGCAGGTGGAATTCCATCGTTGGGAGGCCATCCGGGGTGTTGAGCCAGCCGGTGCGCGACAGCTCCCCCTGGGCATCGAGCGCTCCGAAGGGGCCGCAGAACAGCGGAGACTTCCTCCCCTGCGGGTGATAGGCCAGGTGAGTCAAGCCTACATCATCGCCGAGGGGCCGGGGGGGATGTACCTCATTGACCAACACGCGGCCCACGAGCGGGTGCTGTACGAGCAGCTCCGCGATCAGCAGAGGGGCTTGGGCGTGGTGGCGCAGGGGTTGCTCTCGCCCCAGGCGGTGGAGCTGACAGCGGAACAGAAAGCCATACTGGAGGAGTACGGCGACCAACTGGGCAGACTGGGGTTCGAGCTGGAGCCCTTTGGAGGGCAGACGGTGCTGATCCGGGCCCTGCCAGCCTTCCTTCAAAAAAGCGACCCGGCTCACCTCCTGGCCGGGGTTCTGGACGATCTGGCCGCTGAGTCGGAGCCTCTGGCCGGAGAGGGGGAGGCCCGGCTGATGGCCACTGTTTGCAAGCAGGCGGCAATCAAGATGGGGCAGACACTCTCTCTGGAGGAGATGCGGGAGTTGATCCGTCAGTTGGAGCAGGTGGAGATGCCCCGCACCTGTCCTCATGGTCGGCCAACTATGATCCATCTCAGCCAGGCCCAGTTGGAACGGGAGTTTGGTCGGAGATAGCGGTTACTTCCCCAATTGGATCTAGCTGACCAACTAGACTTGAGCGTTGGGCGAAATTTAGGTAGTAGTAACACAGTTGCTCTAGAAGCTGTGTTCTCCATTCCTTCACCGGTAGCGTGTGGGAGTAGTCATTGAAGATAGAGACATGCTGAAGGGTCTCAGGCGGACGGCAGTCATGGTGGCTGTGACTGCTACTCTTTCGACCCTGTTCATCCAGTTCAAAGGACCATCCATGGCTCCCGGTTGGTCAACGGGTGTCCTCGCCGGGGACTGGACCCAGTCATCGGAGGCTGACTTCGGGATGGGCATCCCGGAGTGGGTGGAGGTGATACCCCTGGGCGACGGTGCGCTGCGCCTGTCCCCTGCCTCCGTCCGGGGCCTCTTTACCTCAACCGTCGGCCTGGCTCCCTTCCCCTTTAACGCACTGGGAGTCTGCTGGCGGGCGCAGGTAGCGCCGGGGACGCACCTGGGAGTGGCCCTGCGCACCCGCACGCCTGATGGTCCCTGGTCAAACTGGCGGGCTGTCGCCGAAGTGGAGCGCGATGCGAAGGGGCGGTCCTGTGCCGTCGGCCCACTCTCCGCTCAGGCAGCCCGGGCCATGCAATATCGCCTCCTCTTTCAAGCCGAGACCCTGGGCGCGTCCCCCGTGCTGGAAGAGATCACCCTGATCGCCATTAACTCCACCGCCGGGCCCACCGCGACGGAGGCCCGCCGGTCCGCTCGCCCGCTGACCGGAGTGCTCCACCTGGGCCTCTCCCCGCCCGCTGTGATCCCCCGGGCCGGCTGGGGCGCGGATGAGAGCCTTCGATCCGACGACCAGGGACGTGAGATCTGGCCGCCGGAGTACCATCCGGTGCAGAAGATCATCATCCACCACACGGCGACGGAGAATGACGATCAGGACCCGGTGGCCTGGGTTCAGGCCATCTACTACTACCATGCCGTCACCAAGGGCTGGGGCGACATCGGCTACAACTATCTGGTGGATCGCTTCGGCAACATCTACGAGGGGCGCTATGGCGGCCCCGATGTTATCGGCGGCCATGCCCTCAATTACAACACCGGGAGCGTGGGCATCTCTGCGATTGGCACCTACGGGAGCGCCCCGGGCAGCATTGTGCCTCCTGCCCCCCTGCTGGAGGGCCTGACCTCCCTCGCGACGTGGGAGTGCGCCCGCAGCCTGATTCACCCTGAGGGGCACTCCTTCTTCGTCGAGACCGACCTGCCCAACATCGCTGGCCACCGGGAATGCCTAGTTGACGGCCAATCTCGCACCGTCTGCCCTGGCGATTACCTCTTCGCCGAACTGCCCGAGCTGCGGAGCGAGGCCTGGTCCAGGCTGGAGGCTGGATTGCCCCTCTACGACGCGCGCTTCCTGTACCACACCACTCCCCTCTCCATGAGGGTGAGCCAGACCTACACTGTCTCCCTGACCCTTCAGAACGGGGGGACGCTGACGTGGCCAGCGGAGGGGGAGGCGCCGGTGCACCTGGGGTACCACTGGTACGATGAGCTGGGGCAGCAGGTGGTCCAACCCCCTGAGGAGGATCACCGCACGCCGCTGGAGGGGGATGTCCCCTTCGGGAGCCAGGCGACCTTGAGTTCGGCCCTGGTGACGGCACCCCAGGAGCCCGAAGCCTATCGGTTGGAATGGGACCTGGTGCAGGAGGGGGTGACCTGGTTCGCCTGGCAGGGAAGCACGCCGCTCTCGGTGAGCGTGACCGTGTCCGCCGATCCGACACCCACACCGACCCCGATGGCCACGCCAACTCAGCCCACAGCGACGCCCACCTCCTCTCCAATCCCAACGGCAACCCCTTATCCCTGGGGAGTGTATCTGCTCCTTTCCCTGCGCAACTACCAGGGGCACGTCTCAACTCCGACGCCCAGTCCTACCCTCACAAACACGCCAACCCATACACCCACGCCGACCCCCACAGCTACACCCTCAACCTGTGTCGAGGGGATTGCCAATGGAGGCTTTGAGTACGACGGTGGCTGGGAGATCCCCATCACCGAATATCCTGCCGACTACACCGCCGCCATAGCCCACAGCGGTAACCGCTCGATGCGCACAGGCATTGTCGAACCCAGTGACAACCGCTATAGCTATTCCTCCGCCCGGCAGTGGGTGACCATCCCCGCTGACGCCACCAGCGTCACCCTGCGCTTCTGGCTCTACCCACTGAGCGAAGAGCCTCAGGCTGAGCTGGCCTTCCCAGACTATCCTCTGGCTCCAACTATCGAGGCGGCCTCTCTGTCAGGCGACGCGCAGTACGTGCTCATCTTCGACGAGCGCGAGCAATGGATTGGCACCCTGCTCTGGCAACTCAGCGACGACCGCCAGTGGACCTTCCATCAGTTCGACCTGATGGCCTACGCCGGCAGAACCATCAAACTGCACTTTGGCGTCTACAATGACGGCCTGGACGGCGTCACGGGCATGTATGTGGATGACGTCTCCTTGCAACTGTGTTCCCCAGCCTCACCGCCAAGGTGACCCTCCGCTCTTTTGGGAGTGGATCTTGCGCGCTAAAGGGTAGTGAGCCTCTCAGGCGCTGAGGGGCTGGATGGCTCTCCGCACAGGACTGTGGCATGATCTCCAGAGGACATCTGCTCCAAACCGTGGCGGCAGGGCTGCTGCTAGCCCTCTTCCTCTCCGACAGCAGGCTGCACCCCGCGCGGGCGGGCACGCCCCAGGGGAACGACCGTTTCGGCCTCTGCTTCATCAGTGCCGCCGACCACCTGGCGAGCGAGGTGCGCTACGAGGGCGCGCTGGTGGCAGGCGCGCACTGGGATCGCTGGCCGCTGTACTGGCATTGGGTGGACGAAAGCGGCTACGTTCATCCTGACGGCACCTATGATTACGACACGCTGGTCATCCAGGAGGTGGCCCACGGGATCACGCCCATCGCCATCCTGCTGGGCACGGCGGACAGCCGGGCCACGGCCGGCTCCCCCGACGTCCCTCCCCCCCGTGTGCAGGACAAGGTGTTGCCCCTGCCTGGACATATCCCAACGCAAGGACTGTC
>CAYRNM010000080.1:0-1803 GCA_964425465.1 uncultured Anaerolineae bacterium
CCCTCTCATCACCTCCTCCCAGCCCAGACAATCTACCAGAGGATCACTCAGGCGGATGGGTGGGCGTGATCACCTCCACCCCCTCAGCCTCGATGGCCTCGATCGCTTCGGCAGGAAGGCCATCGTCGGTCACGAGCTTATGAATAGCGCTCCAGGGGGCGATCTGGGCAAAGGTCACCACCCCCCACTTGCTGCTGTCGGCCACCAGAACCACCTCCCGCGCCGCCCGGATCATGGCCTGCTTCACCTCCGTCTCCCGCAGGTCCGGGTCGGTGGCCCCTTTCTCCACCGTGAAGCCGGCGGCACTGAGGAAGAACCGGTCCACGGCCAGGGGCGAGAGCTCCTGGGTCACCATCGGCCCCACGGTGCAGAGCTCTTTCCGCTTCAGCATGCCCCCCAGAAGAATGGTCGAGACCTGGAGAAACCTGGCCAGCTCCTGAGCGACAGGTAGGGCGTTAGTCACGATGGTGAGGTCCTTCTTGTCCACCAGATGGCGCGCCACCTGCTGGGTGGTGGTGCCCGCATCCAGGATGATGGTCTCCCCGTCACGGACAAGCTGAGCGGCCAGTCGCCCGATGGCCTGCTTCTCCTGGCTGAACTCCCCACCCCGCTCCAGGAAGGGCTTCTCGAAGACGAGCCCCTGATAGGCCACCGCGCCACCGTGCACTCGTTTGACCAACGCCATCTCCTCCAGCCAGTCGAGGTCCCGGCGGATGGTCATGGTCGAGACCCCGAAGGCCTGGCTCAGCTCCGTTACATAGACAGCGCCATTTTCACTTTCATTCAGGATGTCAAGAATCCGGGCTCGCCTCTCCTCAGCCAGCATGTACCTCTCCGTGAGCTTGAGCCCCCATGGTGTGTTTTGTTACTATTATACCACAAAAGCGGCTAATTGTCAAACTATTTAATCAATCTCGAACAAAGACAAACACCGCTCTCTGTTCCCTACACCTGCATCCGTGGATCCAAGGCGTCCCGCAGGCCGTCCCCGACGAAATTGATGCTCAGCACCGTCAGGAGGATGAGCAGTCCAGGGAAGAGCCAGAGCTGGGGGGCGCTTTCCAGATAGCGGTTAGCGTCCTCCAACATGTTGCCCCAGGTCGCGGTGGGCTGGCGCACCCCCAGGCCCAGGAAGCTGATGTAGGCTTCGGTCAGGATGGCATTGGCCACTCCCAGCGTGCCGGTGACGACGATGGGGGCGACGGTGTTGGGTAGGATGTGGCGGAAGATGATGGCCGGGTTGGACGCGCCAACACAACGCGCTGCGGTGACGAACTCCTGCTCCTTGAACGAGAGGAAATTGGAGCGCACGATGCGGGCCAGGTACATCCAGCTCGTGAGGCCGATGATGACGATGATGACGATGACGCTGCCGCTGAAAGCCCGTCCGAAGAAGGAGAAGTTGTGAACCCGCTCGGCCAGGTATTTGGAGGCCACGATGAGCAGGAACAACTGGGGGATGTTCATCATGGCTTCCGTGAAACGCATCAGGAGGCTGTCCACGGCCCCGCCGTAGTAGCCGGAGAAGGCCCCTGCCAGGGTGCCCACACCCAGCGAGACCGCGACGGCCGCCAGGCCAATGGCGAGGGAGATCTGGCCCCCGTAGATGGTGCGCGCCAGGATGTCGCGACCGACCACGTCGGTGCCAAAGGGGTGGGCGCGGGATGGGCCCTGAAGGCGGATGCTCGTGTCGGTGTGGTTGGCGTGCTCCTCGGAGAAGACGAAGGAGCCGATGACCACGTAGAGGATGAGGGCGGCGAGCAAGAACAGCCCGAACATGGCCATTCTGTGTCGCCGGAAGCG
>CAYRNM010000080.1:1903-6414 GCA_964425465.1 uncultured Anaerolineae bacterium
GGATCCAGGAAGGTGTAGGTGATGTCGGTGATGAGCTGGAACACCACCACCGCCACGGAGATCATCATCAGGATGCCCATCAGCACCGGGAAGTCGGAGCGTGTGGTGTGGTCAATGAACAGCCGCCCCATTCCCGGCCAGGCGAAGATGCCCTCCGTCACGATGGCCCCCCCGAGGAGCAGAGGCAAATCAAGCCCTACCAGGGTGACCAAGGGGAGGGCCGCGTTCTTGAGAGCGTGGCGCAGCAGGATCATCCTTTCTTGCAGGCCCTTGGCGCGGGCGGTGCGGATGTACTCCTGGTTGATGACCTCCAGCATGCTGGCCCGGATATAGCGGCTGTAGGCCGCGACGCTGATGGTGGAGAGCGCGGCCACGGGCAGGACCATATGCCAGATGATCTGGGGCGCCGTCCGCCCCACCGCCGGATCGAACACCCCCACAGTGGGGAAATAGGGCAGCCCCCAGCGTTTGAAATTGACAGCGAAGAGGTACATCAAGCCGAGGGCCAGCAGGGGAATGGGCATAGAGTATCCAATGAAAGAGAAAGCGGTGATCGTGTGGTCATAGAGGGAGTAGCGTTTGAGAGCCGAGGTGATGCCGATGAGCAGGGCAAACATCAAGATGACCACCTCGGCCGTCCCCATCAGCAACAGGGTGTTGGGCAACCGCTCGATGATCATCTCCGACACCGGCCGGCGGGTGATGAAGGAGGTGCCGAAGTCGCCTCGCAAGGCACCTTTGCGCGTCCCCCGCGATTCCGCGATGGAGTCGCCGTCCAGGTCCATCCGCATCCAATCGTTCCCTGCTAGCCAGATGACATACTGCATCCAGAGGGGTTTGTCCAACCCCAGTTGCCGGGTCAGCCGCGCGCGGTCCTCCGACCGGAGGACCCGGCGGCCGCCGAAGGTGGCCAACGGGTCGCCCATCTCCTCCATGAGGAGGAAGAGGATAGCGCTGATGATCAACAGGAGAGGAATAGCCTGGAGAAGCCGCCGAAGGATGTATCGGGTCATCGCTCACCTTCCCGAATCAGCCACGCTCAGGGCAACAAATGAAAACCGGGGCAGAGAGGGAAACCTCTCTGCCCCATCAGAGACCTGCCTATTCCGTCTTCTCCCACTCGTAGGCGTTCCAGAAGGGCGTGGCGCCGGAGAAGTGGACATTCTTCAGCTTCTTGCTGACCGACCACAGGTCCGGATCGTCCCATATGCTTACCCAGTAGACTTGGTCGGAGATGATCTTGGCGATCTGGTAGAACAACTGGATGCGGGCCTGGGTGTCTACGGTGGCCGTCTCTTTGACAAAGAGCCCATCGAGTTCCTCGTCGCAGAAGAACTGCCAGTTCCCGCCGGGTGGGTTCTCATCGGAGGGGATCTCCTTGCACAGCCACTGCGCCGTGTCCGGGTCGGGGAAGGAGGGGTTGGTGGACCACTGAGCGACGTCATACTGGCCGGTGGCGATGGGTCCGTTATCCCCGTAGCTGTTCCAGAAGATGTCGGGGGAGTGGGTGATCAGCTCGCTGTCAATGCCCACTTCCTTCCACATCTGCTGGACGATGACCTGGGTGTTCTTGCGCACCTCGCGGGGAGTGGTGGCGTAGCGCAGCTTGAGCTTGATGCCATCCTTCTCTCGGATGCCATCCGTACCTATCTTCCAGCCGGCTTCGTCCAGTAGCTTCTTGGCCCCCTCCGGATCGTAGGGGATGGGCTGGATGTCCGGGTTGGCGTAGGGCATGCCATCCCAGAAGGTAACGGCCGGCTTGGTCAGGCCGTACAGAAGGTCCTGGCAGGTCTTGTTCCGGTCCACAGCCATGACAATGGCCCGTCGTACCTTCGGGTCCTGGAGAGCCGGATGCCCTTTGGTCTTGTCCTCCCGGGTGCTCAGGTTGAAGAACCAGGACTCCTTGTACCCAGAGGGCACCAGGGGCAGGTCTAAGGTGCCCAGCTTCTGCAGATCCGGCACGTCGGCGTAGCTGATGAACACCCCGATGTCGGTGTCGCCGGCTTTGATGGCTGCCACCTGGGCGGCGTCATCCGGCACGATGCGGATGAAGATCTGGTCCACCTTGGGTTTGCCCAGCCAGAAGTTAGGGTTGGCCTCGAAGATCAGGTGGCTGCCCGACTCCCATCCCTTGAACAGGAAGGGACCAACGCCCACGGTGGGCTTGCGGTTCCACTCCGCGTTGTCCAGCGTGCTATCCTTCTGAAAGACCGGCTCCAGGATGTGCTTGGGCAGGGCGTTGGTGGAGTCCACATTGCTGAAGATCTTGGCCTGCCAGGGAGCGTAGGGCTCTTTGAAGGTGACGGCCAGCGTATGGGCATCCTGGGCCTCGACCTTCTCCACAGCGACATCGAAGGGGTCGCGGCTCACCACCGTGTTCTTGTCGTCCATGATCATCTGCCAGGTGAACACGTAGTCGTCAGCCGTGAGCGGCGTCCCATCGGACCACTGGACGTTGTCACGCAGTTTGAAGGTGATCGTTTTCCCGTCAGCCGAGATGCCGCCGTTCTCCACGCTGGGGATCTCCTTGGCGATCCAGGGGATGGGCTCGTTCTTATCGTTGTAGGCCAGCAGTCCATTGGCCAGGTAGAGGTCGCGCAGGGTCAGAACGAACCACATGTTGGTGTACAACGGGTTCAAGTTGTCGGGTTCCTGGGTGAAGGTGATGGTGACAACCCTCGGCTTGGCCGGGATGGGAGTCAGTGGAACGGGTGTAGGGGTTGGCGGCGCCGGGGGGGTTGCTCTGGCGCAGGAGGCCAGGGCAAGGGCCAGCACGGCCACCACACTTACCCAGCACCATGTTTTCTTTGCTGTGTTCATTTCTCCTCCTTGTTGTGGGAAATTGAGAGCGACTGAATCGGCCGAATTTCTCTCTCCGCATCACCTCCTCATGGCCAACGAGTTCTCCTGACAATCCCCGAAGGCGGCGTGGTGAGACACAGGGAATCTCACACCATGACCTGCATTTAATATTATACTCCTCCATAGCAGCAAGTCAAGATACTCTCCAGGACTCTGAGCACAAGAGGGCTCGACGGAGGGATTGGATCGTCCCCTTAGCTTCCAGCCACTTGGAACCGCTGCACAAGCCTAAGCAGGCAGCAAAAGCGGGCCTGGGGGTATACCTACAAGGCTGCTGGGTGAGCTAGTGGAGGCTGACCACCGCCATCACCTGGGCTGCAGCCTCCTGAGCTGTCACCTCTCCGCGCAGCACCTGACCGATGGCCCCGCTCAATGCCTCGGCCCAGGGTGGGGATAGGATGGGCTGAGGCAGGGCCACCTCCAATTGTCCCTGCAAAAAACGATAGTAGCGATCGTCGCCCTGCCATTGGGCGAAGGCCGCATGGCCTGGTGGCAGCCAGCCCGTCGCCCGGCAGAGAGCGGCGTTGTACTGAGGAGCCAGCCACCAGCTCAAGAACCGGGCTGCCTTCTCCTGACGCACTGGATCCTTGGCCACCAGAACCATCAGCCAGCCTCGGCCCACGGTGATCCTTGTTTCGCCAACCGTGGGGATGGGTGCGAAGGAGGTGTGCTGCAGCTTGGATTGCTCGGCCAGATAGCGGCTGGCCCACACATGCACCATGCCCACTCGGCCGGAGAGATAGAGCGGCCAGCAGGCCGCCAGGCTGTCTAATTGCAGCGCCTCCGAGGGGACCACCCTGACGATCTCGGCCCCCTGATAGCGCGCCAGCGCAGCAGCCAAAGGCTCTCCCTCCAATAAAGGGGACCCCTCCTCATCAAACAGTCGTCCTCCAGCCCCGAGGTACTGGATCAGAAAAGTGTCCAGTGTATCCCCTTTTCCCATCGCGGGGAAGAGGTAAAGCGCTTTGCCGGTCAGCACGTCCCGCCATAGGAGGGGTGGTGTCGGGACTTCATTGAGGTTGTAGGCCAGGTGCTGCAGGTCAAGCGCTACAGACACGCCCATTCGTTGTTCCTCGTAATAGCCCAGCCGCCGGGCCAGGGGGAACAGGTCCTCCTCCAAATTGGGGGGCAGGAGATCCTGCCAGGGGTGGATCAGTCCCTGTTGGGCTAACGCCGCTGCCTGTGCCGAGTTCACGATGGCCACATCGGGCAGCACCGAAGGGGCAACTGGCGCAGCGGCGGTCATAAGGTTCACCAGTCCCCCCTTGCCCTCCATCCCTTTGGGTTGAATCGCCACGTGCACCTTAAGGGATATGGCCTCAAACTCCTCCAGTTGTCGGGCCAGGGCTTCTCCTGTGGGAGCAAACTCCACAGCGGTCCACACCGTCAGAGTCATTGGGGTGGCAGATACAATGGGGGGAGGAACGGTGGGAGATGGAGATGGAGAGGGAATAGGGCCCTGAGAAGGGGCAGTAGGAGTGGGGATTGGCGGTGTCCCAAGCCAGGTGGAGGCCAGTTCATTGCACCCCAGGCTCAGCCCCACGAGGGAGATCAAAACAGCACTAAGCCACGACCTGTAGGCCATCTTTCGTGCTCCCATGCCATACCTCCTCCGTGATTACGCTGCCATATCTCGCCAGTAGTCTCCC
>CAYRNM010000080.1:6514-12319 GCA_964425465.1 uncultured Anaerolineae bacterium
GAGACTGCCAGATTCCGCTAGCCACGTCCTGATCGGATTCCACCACCTCATCAGCGCATGGCGGCTATTTCTTCGTCAATGGCTTGACGAATAGCATGTTCAGCTTCCCTAGGGCCAGCATGGCAAAGGTGATCGAAGAGCTCAGCCAGTCTTATGTGCCCTTCGGTGTGCAGCCTGGCGGGATTCAAGACCGGCAACTGATCCATTTCACGCGGCTCAATCTTGATGGTATCACCGCCATAGGTACGCCCCACGCGACGCAGGGAGTCTTTGGCGAGCAACGAATTGAGTACAGCCAGCAGCGCTTTGAGCGTCGTCTCGTCTTGGCTGATTGCAGGCACAGGGTAAATGCAGAGGAACACGTTAAGGGCCAGCACATCCGTCTGATTGTAGATAAAACGTGATCTCTTGCGGCTCAGGTAGGTGAAGTAGATAGGAGCTGGGTCGCGCTGTTCCATCATGTACCAGAGAGGACGGGTCTTAACCAGGCTACGCTGATGCAGGCCACGTTCTTCGCCATGCCGGATGTAATGTTCCTCAGCGGTGCCGGGCACCACCGGCCCGGTCAGGTATAGCAGCCAGCGCTTCTTCCCTTCACGCCCCAACTGGTCGAAATCGGCCGGGCTGAAGAGGTATCCAGGCACTTCGCGCGTTTTGGTCAGTACCGGGCGCAGGCTTGCTTGTTCCAGACCCCATTCGGCTGTTTCACCATCAGAGAGCACAAAGAAGTTGTTGGCACCGGTAGCAATCCCCCGCATGATATGTGCGATGGTGCAGAGGGGAACGAAAAGCTCGTTGTCGAAGCGGTCATTTTTGTAGCCGATGACTGTCCATTTGCGACGCGGCTCCAGTTCAGAAAGGTCGATCTGGCGACTGCTTCCCCAATCGGCAGCGACTGTGCTGCTCTGTTCAATGGCTTGCAACACCATCTCTGGGCCGGGCCACTCGTGTATCTCCACGTGGGTGATCTGATCCCTTGCTGGGGTTTGCGGTCCTTCAATCAGCGTGATGCAGGCGGCTGTATCTACACCTTCGAAGACAGATAGACCCTTATCGAAAGTGATGATGGTACGTGGATGCAAGAGCCGCCGGATAAAGGCTTTGACCTGACGGCTGTAGGAGGCCTCAAAGACTGTAGCTGGTGTAATAAACGCCATTCGGCCTGTCGGCGTCAGCATCCGGGTGGCCTGCACGAAGAAGTAGGCAAACAGGCTCGAAAAGCGACTGAGCCGTATCCCGTATTCCTGTTTCATCAAGGTGGCCCAGGATGACTTATAGACTTCAGGCAGATGATGGTGCCGGGTGTAAGGTGGGTTGCATACGATAGCGTCAAACTGCTTGGGGGATGCCGTCGGTGCAACTGTGCCCAGGCCCGGCAGGGCTATTTGTCGTGCTCCGACCTCATACATGACAGCCGGCTCTTTCAGTGCGGATAAGGGCTCTCGTCCTGGCACCAGAAAGTCACCGCACTGCAGGTGAGGTTGGGCCTCCGGATAGCGGAGCAGTACATTAGTCAAACCCATCAAGAAAGCCAGGGGGCTTAGCTCAACCCCTGATACCTGTCGCGAGGCCCTCTCGATGGGTACGCCCAGATGGATCAGGCGCTCCATCGCTGTCAGCAAGAAGATGCCAGAGCCAGAGGCGGGGTCCAGGACGCAATCGTTTGGCGATTGGATTGCCCATTGGGTCATCAGTTGAGCGATTGGGAAGGGCGTCCAGAACTGGCCCAACGTGCGGCGGGCATCCTGGGAGACCCACGAGGCGTAAAGATCACCGATGATGTCACCCTGCTCCTGTCGTAGTGCGGCCGTCAGGGCGGCAACTTCGGATTTCTGGACGATGACCCCGGATCGTACAGCCAGGTTGTCCAGGTAAGAGGACGGCGGTGGGACGAAGTCCAAATTCTTTAGCAGGTCGTTGCTTTTGGCCAGGATGAAGTCAGCGGCAGCCGCATCGGGCAATGTATCGGCGCCCAGACATTGGCAAATCAGAGCCCGCAGCATCAAGTTGAGCGCGGCCTGACGGGCCACTATGTATCTGTCTATCACGCCATTCCAGCCGTGGAATGCTGTCCATTGTGCAAGGCCCTCGTCGGCACCGGCTGGCATCGCTTGGGCTATCAGGTCGGCGATAGATCGTGTCAATGCCTCCAGAAATGAACGCGCACCTGTCATCGCAATCGGCTCGCACTGAGACCGTGTTGCGGCTCGTCGAGAGTCGCAGTGCGGACCTCCATCCCCGGCTGGGCTCGCAGGTACTTGGCGATGGCGCCGTGGATCCCCTCCGGGTAGATTCTTGCAATCTCCTCGCCCCGCCTTTCGTGACGATATTCATTCCACACGGTGACGCGTATTGGGTTGTTCATTGCTTCTCCCTTCGTGAGCTGAACGTTTTAGCCGCTGTGGTGGGTCTCGGAAGCGTGGTTTGAAAGGCGTTCCACTGGTCTAGTTCCTTAGTCACTCCTGAAGAATCGGAAAACCACTTCAAAGGCTTTCATGAAGATAGCTACCCAGAACGCAATTAGTATCATTCCAAGGAAGGAATCCAGAACACATAGGAAGCGGCCTGCTATGGTCCTGGGGATCAAATCACTAAATCCACTAATACCTGCAGAAATCAGAGTCAGGTAAAGAGCGTCTCCCCAAGTAGCTACACCTTTGCTGCGTTCAACAATGAATAGGATATTCGAGCTAACCAAGAGCAGGCCAGAGAGAAAGACCAACATGTGAAACGTATCCAAAAATATGATCACTATGCCGACTGAGACTCGTTTTCTTCTCTCCGATAATACATGTTCACGCCACCAAGCTTCTAAGCGTCCTTTTCTCTTGAGGTGGATGCTGATGATCCAATAACTCAATACTGAGAAGAAGATGTATAAAGTAATGTAAAACCACTCCAGGATCGTTAATCTGGCGCAGCAAGCCGACACGAAGACCAAAAATGGGCTCAGATGAAAGAATAGCACTTCTGTCGGCCAAACTTGGAAACGTTTCAGAATGCCCATTGTTCAACGTTCCACCAGATGCACCACCGTGACCCCCTCACCCCCCTCAAGCTGGTCGCCGGGGCGAAAGCCGCGTACCTGGGGGTGCCCATCCAGCAGCTCCCGAACCGCCCGGCGGAGGCGGCCGGTGCCCTTGCCGTGAATGATGCGCACAAAGGGCAGTCGGGCCAAGTATGCCTCATCCAGGTATTTGTCCAAACACTCTAACGCATCCTCCACTCGCAAGCCGCGCAGCTCCAACTCCAGCCCCGGCGAGGGACGTAATCGCCCGGCTGATGCGAACTCCGGCTCCGTATCGGATATCGACTCGTCCCGGCGGCGGAACTTCAGATCCTTTGGGTCCACTTTCACCCGGAACTGCCCCACCTGTACCTCGGCCTGAGTATCCTCCAGCCCCAGCAACTGCCCCTCTTTTCTTAGGCTCACCACCCACACCGTGTCGCCGGGCAGAAGCTCCTCTGGAGACACTGGGCCTCCAGGTGAAGAGGGGCCTTCGGGCGGGGCAGCACGCTGGGCCAGTTCCTCTACCAGAGCCTCCGCCTGCTCAAGCTCAACCTCCACTGCCTCCGGTCGCGAACGCAGCCGATCCAACTCCGCCCGGAGCTCGGCCAGCACCTCCTCCGCCTCGCCCCGCGCTCCCCTCAAGACCTGCCGCCGCTCCTCCTCGATAGCCTCCAGCCGCTCCTTCAACTCCTGGTGCAGGGATTCCACTTCCTCCCTGGCCTGAGCCGCCGCTTTGCGCTCCGCCTCGGCCTCCCGCCGGACCTCCTGAATCTGGCGCAGCAAACTCTCAGCCTCCAACTGCTGGGGGGAGAGCCACCCCCGCGCCTGGTCAATGATCTGCGGGGAGAGCCCCAGCCGCTGGGCGATGGCCAGGGCGTTGCTCTGCCCCGGCAGCCCAATGCGCAACTCGAAGGTGGGGGACAGGGTCTCCAGGTCGAACTGAACGGAGGCATTGCGCACGCCAGGGGTGTCCTGGGCGTACGCCTTTAACTCCGAGCAGTGAGTAGCCACTAGAGCAGTGATCCGACGCTGGCGCACATGATCCAACAGCGCGCGGGCCAGGGCTGCCCCCTCGATAGGATCGGTGCCCGCGCCCAACTCATCCAGCAGCACCAGTGAATGGGTGTCCGCCTGGGCGAGAACGGAGATGATGTGGGTCATGTGGGAGGAGAAGGTGGAGAGGGACTGCTCAATGGACTGCTCGTCGCCGATGTCGGTGTACACCTTCTCGAAGATGGAGAGCGTCGAGCCCTCGGCGGCGGGGATGTGGAGACCCGCCTGGGCCATGAGAGAGAGCAACCCCACTGTCTTGAGGGAGACGGTCTTGCCGCCCGTGTTGGGGCCGGTGATCACCAGGATGTAGACCTCCTTCCCCAGATACACATCAATGGGCACCACCCGCTGGGGGTCAAGGAGGGGATGGCGAGCCTGGATCAGGCGGAGGGTTGAGCCGGGATGGGCTTGGCTCTGGCCCTTTGTCCCTTGAAAGGCGACCAGTTGTGGCTCTACAGCCTTCGTGTCCTCGGCGTACCGGGCCTTGGCAAAAGTCATGTCCAGATAGGCCAGCGCCTCCACGGTGCGGCGGATGAGCCCCCCCTCCTGAGCCACCAATCCCGAAAGGGCGGCCAGGATGTGCTGTACCTCCTTCTCCTCGTCGAGCTGCAACTGTCGCCAGTTATTGTTTAGCTCCACCACCGCCAAGGGCTCGATAAAGAGCGTGGCCCCGCTGGCCGACTGATCGTGGATCAGCCCTGGGATGCGCCCTTTGAACTCCGCCTTGAGGGGAATCACGTAGCGACCACTGCGCTCGGTGACGTAGAGCTCCTGCAGGAAGTGAGTGTATTGGGGGGAGGAGATCATCCCCTGCAAGCGATCCATGAGCCGCTGATGGGCGATGGCCTTCTCCCGGCGGATGCGGGCCAGCTCAGGTGAGGCTGAGTCCAGCACCTCCCCCCGCTCGTTGATGCAGCGCGCGATCTCGGCGATGAGGTGGGGACAGGGCTCAATCCCTGAGGCGTGGTCGGCCAAGCGGGGGAACGGATCACGGAGGCGAGTCAGCGCACGCTTCAGCCGCTGTCCCGCTTCCAGGGTGGACTGGATGTCGAGCAATTCTGCTGGGAGTAGCCTGAGACCGCGTTCAGTTCGTTCGACTAAAGGCCGCACATCGTGGGCTCCGCCGATGGAGGGGCTGCCTTGGGCATCCAGTAATTGTCGGGCCTCCGTCGTCTCCCGCTGCCAGGCTTGGACCTCGATCAGATGGGGCGTGGGCTCCAGCGCCAGGGCCAGCTCCCGCCCGGCGGAAAAGGAGGTCCTATCAGCGACTTGTTGTAGGATTTTGGGAAATTCCAGAGTTTGCCAGTGCTTGTTCATCGCAGGCTGAAGTATATCACCTCCGGCGCAAATCGCCAAGTGAATAGGCAGTCAGCCAATGGCCGACTGCTGCACTGTTGACACCACCACTGCGAAAGCTCAAAGTACCACCACCCGTGCCGGGGTATCTTGGTGGCCAAAGTTGGCCAGCCTGTGCCCCTGGGTGCTGCGTCCCATCTGCGGCACATCCTCCAAGGCGAAGTGGGCCCGCCGCCCCTGCTGAGAGAGGATGGTGAGCTTCTGCCCCGGCTGGAGCACGACAGCGGCGACCAGATGGCCCGTCCGCTGGTTCAGATTGGCGGTGCGCACCCCCCTGCCGCCACGCCCCTGAGAGGGGTAATCCGAGAGAGGTGTCCGCTTCAGGTATCCTTTGGCGCTCACGACGGCCAGCTCCCCCTGATCCTGTGGATTAACCACCGCCGCCC
>CAYRNM010000081.1:0-12171 GCA_964425465.1 uncultured Anaerolineae bacterium
TGGTGCTCACGGCCACGCTGGTGTTCTTCCTGAGCGCCCTGTTCTCACCCCGGCGGCGAAGAACACGAGTTTGAGAGCAGAAGGAGGTAGAGGGTGATCGGCATCGCGGCGCAGGTTAGCCTGTATTCTTTGCACCAAATGTCCCTGTCACCGGCGATTGACGAGGTGCTGCGGATCTTCCGGGAGCATGGCCTGGACGTGCAACCAGGTGCCATGAGCACCCTGATCACCGGCGACGATGCTGCCATCTTCGCCGCTCTGCAAGAGGCCTTTCGCCGCGCCGCCGAGCAGGGCCAACTGGTGATGGTGGTGACCTTCTCCAACGCCTGTCCACCAGGGAGATTCAAACCATGATCGCCTTCGGGCCGGTCCCGTCCAGACGTTTAGGGCGGAGCCTGGGCGTGAACAACATCCCACCCAAAGCCTGCACCTATTCCTGCGTCTATTGCCAGTTGGGACGCACCATCAAGATGCAGGTTGAGCGCCGCGTGTTTTATGAGCCAGAGCAAGTCTTGCAGGACGTCCAACACAAGGTCGAAAAAGCCAGGGAAATCGGGGAACCCATTGACTACCTCACCTTCGTGCCCGACGGGGAGCCCACCCTGGACGTCAATCTCGGCCGTGAGATCGAGTTGTTGCGGCCTTTGGGTATCCCCATCGCCGTGATCACCAACGGTTCCCTCGTCTGGCGCGAGGACGTGAGAGAGGACCTGATGGGGGCGGATTGGGTCTCCCTGAAAGTGGATTCCACGCGGGAAGAGGTCTGGCACAGGATCAACCGTCCCCACGGAACGTTGCAACTGACCTTGATTCTTGATGGCGCGCTCGAGTTTGCGAAAGCCTTCGGAGGCAAACTGGCGACGGAGACGATGCTGGTTGCAGGCGTCAACGACAGTGATGACCATGGCAGGGAGGTGGCCGACTTCCTGGCCCGGCTACGGCCTGACTGCGCCTACCTGTCCATCCTCACCAGGCCACCCGCCGAGGAGTGGGTGCGACCTCCAGACGAGGAAGCCATCAATCGGGTCTATCAGATCTTCAGCCAGAGGCTTGATCATGTGGAGCACCTGATCGGCTACGAGGGCAACGCTTTCGCCTTCACAGGCAACGTCGAGGAGGACCTGTTGAGCATCACTGCCGTGCATCCCATGCGGGAGGAGGCTGTGAGCGAGTTCCTGGCGCAGGCCGGGGCTGATCGGCCCGTGATTCATCGGCTAATCGCGCAGGGTCAACTCGTCGAGACGGAATACAGAGGACGGAAGTTCTACGTGAGAAGACTCCATGCTGGCAAGCATGATCAGATCTGAGCAAGTGAGAGAAGGAACTGAAGGTGAAACAACTGAAAGGCTTTATCTTATCATCTGCCTGGGTGCTGTGGATTGTTCTGCTGATAGCGCAAGTCATACTGAGCTTTTTTCTCTACCATCCCGCCGGCAACCAGGCATTCAGGATTGTGGGGTGGATCATCGGCACAGTGGCTGGCCTCTTCGGTGTGCTGCCCATGATCACGTTGCGCAAAAAGGGAGACGTGCCAAAGGAGAAGGACTATACCCATACGACAGTTCTCGTTGACAGCGGGGTTTATGCTGTTGTCCGGCACCCCCAATATCTGTCCTTTGTGTTGCTCAGTCTCTTTCTCATCCTCGTTGCACAACATTGGCTGATCGCGGTGACCGGCATCGCAGCCATAGCTTTGGTCTACACGGGGATCGTGCCCCAGGCGAACCAGGTCAACGTCGAGAAGTTTGGCGACGACTACAAGCGCTATATGCAATCTGTGCCAGGGATGAATTGCTTGGCGGGGATCATACGGCTGTTACAACGCAGAAAGAAAAGTTGAACAAGACATGTTCAAATTCACTTTCGAGGAAGTCGCTGATCTATTGAGAGAGGCTGGCTTTGATGAGATCAAAGGCCAGGGGAAAGGGCTGCAGTTGTTTGTGCAGGCGTCTAAACCATCGGGAGGCTAAGTATTTGTGAACAACGACAAAGCCATCCGGGTCTCCGGTCTCACCAAATACTACGACGACCTATTAGCCGTGGATCACATCAGCTTTGCTGTGCCCCAGGGCCAGGTCTTCGGCTTTCTGGGGCCCAACGGGGCGGGCAAGACCACCACTATTCGCCTGCTGACCGGGCTGACTCGCCCCACGGAGGGGAGCGCCCGCGTCCTGGGCCACGACCTGGCCTCCGAGATCACCCGCATCAAGAAAGCCATCGGCGTGGTGCCGGAGACGTCCAACCTCTACGATGAGCTTTCGGCCCGGGACAACCTGGTGTTCATGGGGCAGCTCTACGACGTTCCCCGGCAGGAACGCGGCGAGCGGGCCGATGCGTTCCTGCGGCGCTTCCGCCTGTGGGAAAAGCGCCACACGCCCTTCGCTAGGCTCTCCAAGGGGATGAAGCGGGCGCTGACGGTGGTGGCGGCGCTGGTCCACCGGCCCCAACTGGTCTTCCTGGACGAGCCGACCACTGGGCTGGACATTCTCTCCGCCCGCTCCCTGCGGGCGCTGATCCGGCAACTGCGGGAAGAGGGGGTAACGGTATTCCTGACCACCCACTACCTGGAGGAAGCGGAGCGGCTGTGCAATCAGGTGGCCCTCATCGTCCAGGGCTGCATCGTGACCCTGGACACGGTGGAGGGGCTGAAAGCCCGAGTCCGGATGCAGGCAGTGGTGGAGGTCACCGTAGGGCCGGGCGCAGAGGGGGGAAACAGGCTCCTGCGCTTCGCCGCTGAGGATGTGCCGGCAGCGTTGCGATTAGCGCTGGCCGAGGCCGAGCGTCAGGGGCGGCCGGTGCTCTCTGTGCGCACCGTGGAGCCCACTCTGGAGGAGGCTTTCATCGAGCTGACCGGCCTGAGTGCCGAGGTGATGTTGACTGAGAAGGGGAATCGGTGATCAGGGAATCAGTGACCTGAATTCCTGATCCCTAATCCCTGATCCCTGGAGGATGGAAATGTGGCGTGAGACCTGCGGGGCATCTTCTACATCGCCCTCAAGGACTTGCGGACCTACTATCTTAAACCACCCAACATCAGTTGGGGCGCCCTCTTTCCCTTCGCCCTGATCCTGGCTTTCACCATCCGCCAGCCGGGGGAGATGCGGGATTTGGTGCCTGGATTGTTGGGGATGACCGTGCTCTTTGGCACCACCAGCATGGAGGCCATCGTCATCACCTTTGAGCGCCGCATTGGGGCACTGGAGCGGCTGATGCTGGCCCCGATCTCACTGCCGGCGCTGCTGCTGGGCAAGGTGCTGGGGGGCATGGTCTTCGGCCTAGTCACGACAGTGGCCATCCTGGCTGTGGCTGCGGTCGGATTGGGGCTGTGGGGAGCCAACTGGTCTCTCCTGTCCTGGCTCCTATCCTTTCAAATGAGCATGATCTATGTGCAAGCTGAGCAGTGTACCGAATGTGAGGTCCGCGTCAAGGTCTGCCCAGCCGGGGCCAGCCAGTGGCACGGGTGGCTATCGGGAGCCCACAGCCAGCACCGGCCAGGGAGGCAGCGGGCGGCAGCCGCAGCCTTGGTCTTCCTGGCCGTGCAAGTATTCTTCATCTTTGCGTGGCCACCGTAGCCACCATCCGACAGGAGACGGGATCATGGAAGTGGACCGCTTTCAGCATCGCGCTGTTGCTGGTCCTTTCCTTCGGTGTGGGGATCGCCATCTATCAGGGGGCTATGCTGGTGGGATGGGGGGTGTGAATGTTGCAGAGACTGCTGGAGTTGATGGCCGAAGGGGATGTGCACAGTTACGCTGACCTGGCCCGTCAACTGGACATGAGTGAAGAACTGCTAGAGCAGATGGTGCAAGATCTGGCACGGATGGGATACCTGCAGTTGGTGGCCGACGGTTGCCAGGGCCGATGTGCCGGCTGCCCCTTGGCCAATAGCTGTGCTATCAGCGGCCCGACGCGGGTGTGGGCGCTGACGGAGAAGGGGCGGAGAGTAGCGAACACCGAAAATTGACAACGCTCCTCATCGGTGTTATCATATGCCCCGTGCTCAGTCCCTCAAAATAGGGGCCGGCCTCCGTGCTCACCTAAGGAGAAGCTATTTGTGACGAGTCGGCTGCGCTCCTGGTACGCCAGTCTGGGCCAGAGCCAACGCACCAGCTACGGTATCCTGTTGTCCCTCATTTTATTGATCCTGCCCTGCTACTGTGTGGGGTTGGTGGCCCTGGCCTTCGCGCCTGTGGTCAGCATCCCCACGCCTATCCCACCTCCTTTATTCCCTTCCCCCACCGCGACTCCCCTTCCCCCTACCGTCACACCCCAGCCAACTCCCCTGCCTACAACTCCCTTGCCCACGGAGACTTTGGAGCCCACACCCACCCAATCCTGGCCCACGGCTACACCAGTGCCTACCGCACTTCCGACCCCAACGCCCATTCCACCGACGGCCACTGACACTCCCGCACCGTCGCCGGAGGAGAGTCCCACCGCCACGCCGACCAGCGAGCCGACGGCAACGCTGACCTCTACACCCACGCCGACGGCCACGCCCTCGGAGACGGCGACCGCCATGCCTACTGAGACACCTGCGGCTACAGCGACCCCAACTCCCACCGGGACAGCGAAGCCTACACCCACCTCTACTGCCACCTCAACGGCCACCCCTGCCCCGCCGACGCCCACTCCCACAGCCACTCCTGTGGTGCCGACCTCCACGGCAACGCCCCAGACGCCGACAGCTACGGCGACCGAGACACCGACAGTCCTTTCCACTGCCACCTCAACGGAGGTGCCATCCCCTATGCCCACGGCGACCCATACACCTACCGCAACCCCAACGGTTATCGTGAGGCCAAGCCCCACGCCGGAGGGCTAGCCCGTTTGACACCGACACCTGATAGGCGTATAATGCACGTTGTGTTCTCCACCCATACCCAATCAGGAGGTTGTCAATCTATGGAGGTGATCTCTTTTCTACGCCAACTGTCGGAGGCAGCGGGTGTCTCCGGCTACGAGGAGAGTATCCGGCAACTGGTCATCGAGCAGTTTGCCCAGTTCGCCGATGAGGTGCGCACCGACAAGCTGGGCAATGTGATGGCCCTCAAGTGGGGGGAGGGCCAGGAGCCGCATCCCCGCATCATGTTGGCGGGCCACATGGATGAGATCGGGCTCATGGTCACCCAACTTAAGGAAGGCTTCCTGCACTTCACCACGGTGGGGGGCATTGACCCCCGGGTGGTGCTGGGCCAGGAGGTAATCGTCCACGGGCGGCGCGATCTGCCGGGCATCATCGGCAGCCGCCCACCCCATGTGCTGCCCTCCGAAGAGCGGGAAAAGCCTCAGCCAGTGGAGGAGCTTTTCATTGACCTCGGCCTGCCCCAAGAGGAGGTCGCCCAATGGGTGCGGGTGGGTGATCTGGCCACTATCCATCGGCGCTTCATCGAGCTGAAGAATGGGTGGGTAGCGGGTAAGGGTTTCGACGATCGGGCAGCGGTGGCGGCCATCGGCTTCTGTCTGGCCGAGCTGGCCCGGATGCGCCATCAGTGGGATGTGTACGGTGTGGCCACGGTGCAGGAGGAGGTGGGGCTGCGGGGAGCAATCACCAGCACCTACAACATCATGCCCGAGGTGGGCATCGCCATAGACGTGGGCTTCGGTACCACGCCGGGTCAACTGGAGGGGGTGAGCATCAAGATGGACAAGGGGCCGGCCATCGCCTTCGGCCCCAACATCCATCCCCAGGTGCACAAAGGGTTAGTGGAAGCGGCTCAGGCGCTGGAGATCCCCCATCAAATCGAGCCCATCCCCGGCCCTACCGGCACCGATGCCTGGGCTATGCAGGTCACCCGAGAGGGGATCCCCACCGGGCTGATCTCCATTCCCTTGCGCTACATGCACACCTCGGTGGAGACGCTGGTGATCAGAGACATTGAGCGCACGGGACGGCTGCTGGCCGGATTCATCAGCCGGCTGGATGAGGCCTTTCGTGAGGCTCTGTACGAACAACCCAAGATAGGGGAGGCGAAGTGATCCTGAAAGAACTTTCTGAAGCTTTCGGCCCCTCGGGGCATGAAAGAGAAGTTCGTGAGCTCATCCTCAAGGCCATCCAGGGGTATGTGGACAGCTATCAGGTGGATGCCTTGGGCAATCTCATTGCTTTAAAGAGAAGCTCCCAGCCGGCGGTCAGCGGTCACAAGCCGCTCAAGATAATGGTCTCGGCCCACATGGATGAGGTGGGGATCATGGTCACCCACGCCGACAAGGAGGGGCTGCTGCACTTCGAGGTGGTGGGCGGGCTGGAGGCCAGGGTGCTGCTCGCCCAGCCGGTGGTGCTGGGAGACGAGCGGCTGCCCGGCGTGATCGGCCTCAAGCCCATTCACCTGCAGGAGAGGGGTGAAAGGGAGAAGCTCCCCAAGGTGTCCGATCTGACCATTGACACCGGGGCGACGGGGCAGGAGGAAGCGGAGAAGGCCGCGCCCAAAGGCACTTATGGCACCTTCGCTACTTCTTTCGCCGAACTGAGCGGCGAACTCCGCACCGTGAAGGGCAAGGCCTTCGACGACCGGGCGGGGTGTGCCGTGCTGGTCGAATTGCTGAAGGCGGACTATCCCTTTGACCTGTGGGCCGCCTTCACTGTACAGGAGGAGTTGGGGCTGCGGGGAGCACGGGTGGCCGCCTTCCGTGTGGAGCCTGACATGGCCTTCTCCCTGGAGGGCACCATTTGTGATGATTTGCCCAAGGAGAAGGATCAAAGCCCCACCACAAAACTGGGCGAGGGTCCGGCCATCACCCTCCGCGACCGATCGGTAGTGTGCGATCCCCGACTGATTCAGCATCTGGTGGAGGTGGCCGAGGCGGAGGGGATCCCCTACCAGTTCAAGCAGCCGGGAGTGGGAGGGACCGATGCGGGAGCGATCCACTTGGTCAAAGAGGGAGTCCCCTCAGCGGTGGTGTCGGTCCCCAGCCGCTACATCCACTCCCCAGTGAGCCTGTTGAGTCGGGTGGATTTCGAGAACACGGTGCGCTTGGTGCAGGCGGCGTTGTCGCGCTTGCCAGAGAGCCTGTCCTGGCCGCCTGTCCCCTAGCCAGGACAGGTTGGAAGGGACAGGCCAGGGGTAGAAAGGCCCATCGGATGGACCATCAGGATCAATTCTCAGATGTCCCTATCACTGAGGGGCACCAGGAAACTCCACCTCCCAACCTGCTGTGGGATATCCTCGCCCAGCCGGCGCACACGCTGATCTACCTCCGCGATCACCCGCAGCGAACCTGGCTGGCACCGGTCATTCTGGCCATCCTGCTGGTGGCAGCCCAGGCCCTGGTGACCATCCCTGTAGCCAATCAGGTGGCCACTGAGCGGCTGGAAGGACAACTGGCTCAGATCTCAGCCGAGGAGCGGGCACAGATCGAGGAGCGAATGGGGCAGGGGCCTAACCTCCCCCTGCTGGTGGGTACCGCGCTCATCAGCGGGCTGATGGGCCTGTGGGTGCGCTGGCTCTTCCAGGCGGGAGCGATCCATCTGTTCAGCCTGGGGTTGGGAGGGCGGAACCGCTTCCATCAGGTGTTCAGCATGGTCGTCTGGACATGGATGCCGCTGCTGATGCGCAGTCTGCTACAGATCCTGACCATCGCCTTCAGTGGGACATTGCCCACCCACCGAGGGCTGGCTGCCTACCTGGCTGCCCTGGGACAGCCCCTTCCAACTGGGGTCCATTATGCCCTCCTATCCCAGGTGCAATTGGACCTCTTTGCGCTCTGGAACCTGACGCTGTTGGCGTTGGGCGTGCTCATCGTCACCGAATTGTCCAGGGCGAAGGCCCTGCTGGTGACGGCGGGCTACTGGGTGCTGGCCACGGGGCTCAGCCTGATCCCCACCCTGGTGGGGCAGCTTGTTCTGTCCCGCTTTCCCATGCTGGGCGGTGCGGGAGGATAGGGTTGGTGGTGAGCGAAGGGACCTCCCTGATGCGGACGGTGGACCTCACCCGAGAGTACCGCCGGGGCCCACACACCATTCGAGCGCTGGATGGGCTCAACCTGAGCATCGGTAGGGGAGAGTTTCTGTGTCTCAGCGGACCCTCGGGCTCGGGCAAGTCCACCTGTCTCAACCTCATTGGGGGGCTGGATCGGCCCACCCGGGGGCGGATTGTGGTAGAGGGGCGGGAGCTCACCCAACTGGACGAGAATGAGCTGGCGGCCTATCGGCGACAGCACGTGGGCTTTGTCTTCCAGGTCTTCTACCTGATCCCCACCATGACTGCGCTGGAGAATGTGGAGTTTCCGCTGATTTTCGCCCGGGTGGGAGCGCGTCGTCGTCGGGCGAAGGCCGAGAGGCTGTTGGAGCAGGTGGGGCTGGCGGAGCGCATGGATCACCGGCCCACGGAGCTATCGGGCGGTGAGCAGCAGCGGGTAGCCATTGCCCGCAGTTTGGTCAACGATCCGGCCTTGCTGTTGGCCGATGAGCCGACGGGCAACCTGGACTCCCGCACCGGGGGGGAGGTGATGGAGCTGCTGGCGCGAATGAACGAAGAACAGGGGCTGACGGTGCTGGTAGCCAGCCACGACCCGGCTGTGGTGGCCTTTGCCCATCGGGTGGTCCGCCTTTTGGATGGGAGGCTGGTGGAGTGATGAGCGTCGAAGGAGTGCGACAGGAGGAGGTTTGAGTATGAGCACACAAGTGACCCTGACACTGCCTGACAAACTATACGAGTACGCCAGTTATTGGGCAACCATCACCCAACGAGATCTGTCCGAGATGCTCACCGAAGCCCTGGCCATCGTGTTGACCCCTGTGTACACCACGCCCCGACTGGAAAGGCCGGTTTCTTCGCTCTCCGATGAGGATGTGATTGCGCTGTCTAAAGCACAGATGAGACCGGCACAGGGGCGACGTCTGAGCGAGTTGCTGGAAAAGCAGCGCGAGGGCCTGCTGACCGAGAGCGAAGGGCCAGAACTGCTGGCCCTGATGCAGATATACAACCAACTCTGGATACGCCAATCAGAGGCACTGACTGAAGCGGTGCGGCGAGGCCTGCGGAAGCCATTGGAGCCATGACTCCTGGAACGATCTCCGATGCCCTTCGCGCCAGAGTACGCTCCCAGGCGGGAAACCGCTGCGGCTACTGCCTGGCGCGCCAGGAGTACGTGCCCTGGGTGCTTGAAATTGAGCACATCGTTCCAAAGTCGAAAGGTGGAACGGGCGATGAAGAAAACCTCTGGCTGGCGTGCCATTCCTGCAACCTATTTAAAAGCGATCAGACCCACGGTCGTGACCCGCTGACCGGTCGCCGTGTGCGGCTGTTCAACCCACGACGGCAACAGTGGAAGCGACACTTTCGCTGGAGCGAGGATGGTGCTTTGATCATCGGACGCACCGCATGTGGCCGGGCCACTATCGTCGCCCTCAACTTGAACAACCTGGTTGCGGTCACCGTACGCCGGAACTGGATCGCGGCTGGCTGGCATCCGCCAGAGGATTGACCGCAAATTCAAGGGCTGGTATCCCTACTGTGGCCTTCGCCCATCGGGTCGTCCGCCTTCTGGATGGGAGGTTAGTGGACTAGCGAAGCCTGTACCCGTAGGCGTGCTTGCTTCGCGTGATGGAGTCATGATAGAAGCAGTGTGAATTTGTTGACGGAAGGCAAGCTGCAAACAGTGAGGGTGAATATGCAGGTGAAAAATAGCTCAATCAACCTGACCTACGAAATTGAACTTGAACCTGGCGAAAAGCTGACCCTGCCGGAATCGCTGATTGCCCATGTCGGGGCGGGGCGTTGGCTCATCACCATACAGCTTCTTCCTGCGCCGATCCGCAGCCATAGCGCGTTCCTAAACAGTTACGCGCCCGATGACGAGGGGTTGTATGATGACTATCCGCCCCGGTGATTTCTGGGTGGCGGACATCCCGTTTACAGATGGCAGCGCTTCCAAAAGGCGCCCCGTACTTGTGCTATGGCTGGATGGTCAAGATGTTGTTGTGGCAGCCGTGACGTCGGCTGCACTGCGTACGCCGACTGATGTGCCCCTTGGAGATTGGCGCGTCAGTGGATTGCGCGTTCCTTCGACTGTGCGCCTGTCCCGATTGGATTGTCTGGAACAATCCTTGCTGTCGTTTCGGCTGGGGCACGTTTCGCCGGCCGATGCTCAACGCTTGAAAGACGTATGGGCAGCGCACATCAAGCCGCAGTTCTGAGGTGAGGCAATAATCGCCTCCGCACAGGATAGGGCCAGGAGGCCCTTGCCCTCACCAAAGCTCAGCCTTGCGAAGGGTTGCCCGTTGACAGCCTGCTTCAGCACTGGCGTATCCCTGCCTCTGGCCGGAGCCGGGCCGCCGACGCCGGAACCACTAGTGCTTTGAAGGCCACTGAAAATACTGAAGGCCAGCCTTCCAGTGAACTCAGTGTTCCCCCAGCAGCCGCGGCAGCCTTTGAGGAGGCGATAGCCGGGCACGTCTGCGCTCGCATCGGTGTGGTGACCGGAGATTGTGTGTGATGGGGCTGGATGGGAGGAAGGCGGTGGAGGTCGAGATGGAGCAACTTAGAGCAGTCTGGCAGGCGCTGAGTGCGCAGACCTTGAGGAAGGGGGCAGATAGTGCTAAAATGTGATAGGCTGGCAGTTCAGAAGGTGGTGGAGAGGGATCATCGCCTCCGGAGGTGAAGAGAGATGCATGAAACGGACATTTCGACAGACATCGGCCTGATGCAACGCAAGATCGAACGCCTGGAGACGAGGCTTGAGGAGATATGTGCCCTTCTGGAGCGCATCCTGGTTATCGCGCCCCCTGTCGTTTTCACCATGCCCGATGGGAGCAAACGTCCCTTCCGTCCTAATAGACCGGTTTCTCTCGAAACTCTGGCCACTATGATGCGGGTGGAGACCCTGTCTCAGGAGCGGCGCCACCTACCGACCGAGGAACGCACAGCGCTCTTTGGGCGAAACATAGAAGAGGCGCGAGCCGAAGCGATGGAAAAAGGCACAGCCATAGTTGAGGAGCAGGAAGCCGCCATTGGCGACTGAACGGCAGTGTCTGCGGGCGGTCTTTGATACAAACATCTTCGCCATTTGGGAAACATGTCAGCACGTCACAACGGAGCCGATGAAATCATCCTGGGAGGTAGTATGAATCAGACTCTGTCCTTACAGCAACTGGCCGACAGGCTGGTCCGTGTTGAGAGGGAAATGAACATCATCCGTGAAGAATTGGCGGATTTGCGTCAGCAAACGAGGGCTGTTCCACAAGCGGCCGTAACTCAGTTTGCTATTGCTTATTCCTGGGCAGACAAAGAGATTCTAAGACACTGGATCAAGGGTCTATTTGCAGCCTTGTCTATCCAGGGCGTGCCGATGGGTGCCCAATTGCTCCAGCAAAGGATGGGGCAGGCTGGTTTCACCCCCAATGAACTGAGTCGAAGCCTTGTAGAGGCACGAGAGGAGTAGAACGGTGCAGTGGATCTACTTCGATGCCAGTGCCCTGATCAAGCGATATTCCCGGGAGACCGGCACGCTCTTGGTCAACGAAGTGTTTCGTCTCCTTTCACCGACTCGGATGACCTGTTCCACTCTAGGCATCCTCGAAATCGTCTCCACCTTGGTGCGGAAGCGGAACGATGGTCGGCTGAACCAGACGCTATTCGAACAGGCCATGATCGAGTTCAGAGCCGAAATACTCGATCGTGAGGAGTTTTCGGCCGCATCAGTCAACAACGCTCTCTTGCTTTCAGCTCTGGATTTGATCGCGAAGCACAATCTCAATGCCACGGATGCGGTGATCCTGCGTTCGGTCCTCAACCTGCGGCAGGTTCTTCAAGAAGCAGGCGATGAGCTGATGTTCTGGACTTCTGACAAGCGTTTGGTACGTGCCGCTCAAGGCGAGGGCGTCACAGTGTTTGACCCTGAGAAAGAGACAATAAGCCATCTACACCAATTGCTAGGGGTTTCAGAGCGGTCTGGTTCAGCCGGCTGAGTAGAGGGTACGGAGGAGCTTGCGATGAAGAAAAGACGCATTAACGCAACATTCACAATTGCTGCTCTAGCCCTAACCACCCTCCTCATCCTCCCTCTCCTCTTGGCCGCTGCATCCCTGCCCCTGACCAGAGCCGGCCCGCCGAGGCCGGAACCACTGAACGCACCGAAGGCCACTGAAAACACTGAAGGCCAGCCTTTCAGTGAACTCAGTGCCCCCTCAGTGGGCTCAGTGGTACAGGCTGATGCCGAGAATGTGGAGCT
>CAYRNM010000082.1:0-11904 GCA_964425465.1 uncultured Anaerolineae bacterium
CCCCTACCCTCTCATGGCCCCGTTGGCATGTGGAAGCGGTAGTGGGTCAGCCGCAGTACATCAACCCCATTCTCGCTCAGCGCGATGTGGATCGCGACCTGGTAGCTCTCATCTTCAACGGGCTGACCAAAGTCAATGAGCGGTTTCAGATCGTCCCTGATCTAGCCCAGGAATGGTGGGTATCGCCCGACGGATGTACCTACACCTTCGAACTGCGGCGCGATGTGATATGGCACGATGGTATCCCCTTCACCGCCGATGATGTGATCTTCACTGTACGAGCTATGCAGGAGCGATACTATCAGGGGCCAGTCCAGTTGGCCAACCTGTGGCGCGCCGTGCAGGTGGAAAAGGTGCACCGCTACAGTGTGCGTTTCACCTTGAAGGAGCCCTTCACCCCCTTTCTGGACTACACGACGATGGGCATTCTGCCTGCTCACCTGCTGGCCGATGTGCCGGCTCCCCTGCTGCCCCAACAGCCCTTCAACCTGAGGCCCATTGGCACGGGCCCCTTCCAGGTATCGGAGGTGCATCTAGACCAGGGCTACCTGATGCTCAAGGCCAATCCTGCCTATTTTGGCCCGCTCCCTCGTATGAAGCAAGTGGAGTTCCAGTTCTACCCCGACCGAGTCTCCATCCTGGTTGCCTACGATCAAAGAGCGGTGACCGGCATCGGAGGGCTGCTTCCGCAGGAACTGGGGGCCGTGCGAGAGCGGCCCTCGCTGGCGCTGCACAGTGCGCCGCTGTCAAGGGAGACTTTCATCTTCTTCAACTTGGTTCACCCTCTGGCGCCCTTCTTGGCCAAACAGGAGGTACGTCAGGCGTTGCTGTATGCCCTGGATCGACAGAGGTTGATTGATCAGGCGCTGGGCGGACAGGGCATCGTGGCCCACAGTGTGGTGCTGCCTCATACTTGGGCCGACCATCCCGACCTCCTCCACTACGCTTACGACCCTCAGCACGCGCAAAATCTGCTGGATCAGGTGGGCTGGCATCTCCCTAGCAGCGCTGATGACTGGGTGCGACAGCAACAGGGTGAGCGGTTGGCATTCTCTCTGCTGGTGGATGGGGCCAATACCACTCATGTGCGCCTGGCGGAGGAGATCGCCCGCCAGTGGGCCGAGGTAGGAGTGCAGGTGCAGGTAGAATCAGGGCTGAGCCAGGAGCGGTTGCAACTGGGGCGCTATGAGGCTGCCCTGGTGGAATGGGAACTGCCACCTGATCCCGACCCCTATCCCATCTGGCACTCGACTCAGGTGAGTGGGCGAGGGCAGAACTACACCCGCTTCAGTCATCGAGAGGCGGACGAGTTGATGGAGGAGGGGCGGCGGGTCACCAATGTAGAGCAACGCACGCCGCTTTACCGCAGGTTTCAGGAGATTTGGACTCAGGAGTTGCCGGCTTTGCCCCTGTACCATCCCGTCTACAACTATGCCCTGGACCACAGGATAGGAGGAGTACAATTGGGGCTGATGATGTGGTCCAGCGATCGGTTTCGGAACATTGGCCAGTGGTACCTGGTTTCCGACGGAGGTGAGTGAGCACACAAAACAGATTTGACAAACCGGACAATTCGTGGTAAACTATGGATAGCTTCTCAGGGCTTTAGGAGGCGGGCAGAAACGCCGAAGTGGTGGAATAGGCAGACACGCGGTGTTCAGGGCGCCGTGCGCGAATGCGCATGTGGGTTCAAATCCCACCTTCGGCATCCGTAGTGAAGAGCCCAGTTCGGCATATGTCGGCCTGGGCCCTTTTTCGTCCAGTGGGTTCTCAGCGAAAGCAGGACATGAACACTTCGAGCCGCACCTGGCCTTCCATCCCTCGACTGGTAGCTATTGTGGCCATTGTGATTGCCCTAGCTTTGGGTTTCAACCTGGGACGGCAGGCGACAATGGTCTACCGACTTCGCCGTGAGGAGGCCCGGTTGCAGCAGGCTGTGGCAGAGGAAAAGGCAAAGGCCGCAGCACTGGAGGCTCGAAAGGCCTATGTCCAGAGCGATGCCTTCGTGGAGGAGTGGGCCCGTACCGTGGCTAAGCTGACCCAGCCAGGCGAGGTACGCGTAGTCCTTCTGAGCGAAGGTCAGCAGCCCGCTGAGTCGCTGGGGCCGACTTTGGGGACCTATCGCCTCCAAGAGGGTGCTCTCCCCTACTGGCAACAGTGGTGGGAGCTGTTCTTCGGGCCGGTCCAAAATGGGCTTGACTAAGCGGCCCAAAGCGTGTATAATAGTATACGACGCGGGGTAGAGCAGTGGCAGCTCGTCAGGCTCATAACCTGGAGGTCGTAGGTTCGAATCCTACCCCCGCTACCTATTGGCAAATAGCGAATGGCAGATAGTTTATGGCACCCGCTAGAAAAAGCCAAAGCTATCTGCCATTAGCTATAAGCTATCAGCCAAAACCGGCGGCGTAGCTCAGCGGCAGAGCAGGGGACTCATAAGCCCTTGGTCACAGGTTCAAATCCCGTCGCCGCCATGGTGCTGAGGGGAAACCACCTAGGGGCTAGGTGGTTTTCTGTTTCCCTCATACAGTTGACAACTTGGGCCAAATGCTGTATCCTATACGTGTTCCCCAAGGGGCCAATACACCCACTCGCATGGGAGGGAGACAAATGACATTACCCCTCTGCCTTCAGGAAGTCACCACCCCGCAGGAGCTGCGCGCCTTCGTCGAGTTCCCCTGGCACATCTACAAAGGCGATCCCCACTGGGTGCCTCCTCTGATCTCCGAGCGCTTGAGCTATCTGAACCCCGAACAAAATCCCTTCTTCAAACACGCTGAGGTGGCTCTCTTCCTGGCCTGCCGGGGCCGCCAGGTGGTGGGCACCATCGCCCCCTTCGTCAACCGCCGCGCCGTGGAGCACCTAAGGGAGCAGGTAGGAGGCTTCGGCTTCTTCGAGGTCATCGAGGACTACGCCGTAGCCGAGCGGTTGCTCGACACCGCCCGCCAGTGGGTGAGGGAGCGGGGCATGAGCATTCTCCGCGGCCCTACCAACTTCACCAATAACGACTGCCCCGGCGTGCTCATTGATGGCGCCGATTGCCCGCCCGTGATGCTGGAGGCGCATACCCCGCCCTACTACCAGGCATTCCTGGAACGCTACGGCATGGAGAAATATGAAGACCTCTACGCCTGGCGCGCCTTTCGAGATCAGATAGGGGCGGAATTGAAGAACATCCCCCCTGAGATCCTGCATGTAGCGGATGCGGCGCGCCGTCGCAGCGGGGTCACCATCCGCCAGGTGGACCTGACACGCTGGGGAGAGGAGGTGGCCACAGCCTGCCACATCTTCAATGTCACCCTCACCCACCTGCCCAGCCATGTGCCCCTGACCGAGGCGGAGTTCCGTCGCATCGCCGATCAGATACGCCCCTTTCTGGACCCCGACCTGGCGCTTTTCGCTGAAGTGGATGGCCAGCCGGTGGGGTTCTGCGTCTCCCTCCCTGACATCAACCGAGCGCTCATCCACCTCAATGGACGACTCTTCCCCCTGGGGTGGCTCAAGCTGTGGTGGTATGTGCGCTGCATTGATGTGGTCACCTTCAAGCTGATGGGCATCCTGGAGGAGTATCGGCGTCGGGGCATTGACGCCCTGCTCTATCTGGAGTCCATCAAGGCCGTGTTCGCCAAAGGATACGAGTGGCTGGACGGCTCCCTGACCTCCGAGCATAATACTATTGTCAACTACCTGGCCCAGCGCCTGGGCGCCGAACGCTACAAACATTACCGCATCTATCACATGCCGGTCTAGGGGATAGGAGAACCTCAGTGCTCAGCACGCATATGACCATGGCCCAGGCCTTCCAGCAGGTGGCAGGGCAACACCCCGGAAGGGAAGCGTTGGTGTGCGGCCCCCAGCGGATTACCTACGGCCAACTGGCGGAGCGAGCGGAGGCCCTGGCCCACGGCTTGCAGGGACTGGGGATCGAAAAAGGGGACAGGATGGCCACGCTCCTGCACCCCTGCCCCGAGTTCATCACCCTCTTCTTCGCCCTGGCCCAACTGGGCGGGGTCATCGTGCCCATCAACCCTCAGTTCCGCCACCGTCAACTCAGCCGCATCCTCTCAGATGCAGAACCGGTGGCGGTGGTGACCTCCGCAGGGGTGGGAGAAGAAACCCTGGAGACTTTACGGGGCCTGCAGGCAGAGTCGCCCACCCTGCGCCATCTCATCCTGACGGAAGGAGAAAGCGCATCTGACCTGCACCTGGCGGACCTCATGTCCATCAAACTTTCTGCCCCCTTCTTACCTCCCCCTATTGATCCCCATGACTTGCTGGCCCTGCTCTACACCTCCGGGACCACCGGACTCCCCAAAGGGGCCATGCACACCCACCGCAGCCTCCTCGCTCCTGTGGTAGCCAGCCTCCGCTTGCGACAGATGTGGATCAGCCGTCCTTCTCCGCAACTGATGGGCCGCTGGGTTAAGGTGCTGGGGCGGTATGGCCCGCGTTTGCTTCGAAGCGTGGGCCGGCCCCAGACCTTTCTCTCCACTGTGGGATGTCACAACATCACCGGCCTGGAGGTCATCCTCCAGGCTCTCCTCATGGGCGACCGACTGATCCTAATGGAGCGCTTCGATCCACTGGAAGCGCTGCGGTTAGTGGAGCGGGAGCGGGTCACCATTCTGGTGGCGGTGCCTATGGCCCTCTCGGTCATGGTGCGGCTGAAGGAGCTGGATCGCTTCGACCTCTCCTCCCTCCTCATCTGCGGGACGGGCAGCGCTCCCTGTCCCGCTGAGCTGGCGCGGCAGATACAGGAGCGCTTCGGATGCGCGGTGCACATCGGCTTCGGCACCACCGAACTGGCAGGGGGGATCTCAGCCACCAGTCTGGAGGACTCAGACCGCTTGCAGGCCGAGACGGTGGGCCAGCCCATGCCGGGGATGGAGATCAAGATTGTGGATGATCGGCGGCGAGAGCTGGAGCCGGGACAGGTAGGGGAGCTGGCCTGTCGGGGCGAAAGTGTCATGATGGGCTACTACCGCGCGCCCGAAAAGACGGCGCAGGCAGTGGATGAAGAGGGGTGGTACTACACCGGCGACCTGGCCATCATGGACGAGCGGGGGTACCTGCGCATCGTAGGGCGTAAGGATGACCTGATCATCCGGGGTGGGCAGAACATCTACCCGGCTGAGATCGAGGAGCATCTGATGTCCCACCCCTGCATCAAAGAGGCGAGTGTGGTGGGCGTTCCCGGCGGGATAGGTGGCGAGCGCGTTTGGGCCTTCGTCATTTTGGAAGAAGGGGCGGAGATGACGGACCACCAAGTGTTGGACCACTGCCGAGCGGAGATGGAGGCTTACAAGCTCCCCGACCGGGTGACATTCGTGGCCGACTTTCCGCGCTCCGCCCAGGGCAAGCCGCAGAAGTTCAAATTGAGGGAGGCGGCATTGCAGGAGATGAGGGGAGGGGAATGATGCCTGCTCAGGCCTCAGCACCAAGGACAACCCCGTACCAGGAGCGCCTTTCGTGGCGGACGAAGGCGGCCTACGCCATCGGCGACCTGGGCAATTCCGTGGGCCCCGGCACGGTCATCCCCTTCTGGTACCTCTACTTCCTCACCGACATCGCCAAGCTGACCCCCGCACTGGCCGGGCTATCGTTGCTCATCGGCAAGATATGGGACGCGGTCAACGACCCCCTGGTGGGCATCCTCTCCGACCGGACCCGCACCCGCTGGGGAAGGCGACGGCCCTACCTTCTCTTCGGGGCGATCCCCTACGGTGTAACCTTCGCCCTGCTGTGGATCGTCCCTCCCATCCGGAGCCAGTTCCTCCTGTGTCTCTACTTCGCCCTGATGTACATGCTCTTCGATACCGCCTTCACCCTTGTCGGCTGCCCCTACGAGGCTCTCACCCCCGAGCTGACGCTGGACCACGACGAGCGCACCTCGCTGGTCACCTACCGCATGGCGGTCTCTATCGGCGGGGGGCTTTTGGCCGCCCTGCTCTTTGGACTGGTTATCTTCCCCCTGTTCCCTCAAGGCGACCCCCTGGCTTTCCTCACTGTAGGCACCGTCTGCGGGACGATATTTATCCCACCGATATTCATCACTTTCCTCAGCACCCGCGAGCGGAAGGAGTTCCAGGTGGCCCAGGCACCCAACCCGCTGGAGGGGTTGCGCTTTGTGTTGCGCAACCGGCCCTGGCGCTACACCTTGGGCATGAGCCTGTTGAGCTGGATGCCAGTGGACATCGCCGCCGCGCTCTTTCCCTACTTTCTCATCTACTGGATCGGGATGAGCGAAGGTGATTCCAATATCGTGCTGTTCGTCATCCTGTTGAGCGCCCTTCTCTTTCTGCCCCTGGTCCTGTGGCTGGCCCAGCGCCTGGAAAAAAAGACCGCCTTCATCATCGCGACCGCTTCCTGGGTGGCGGTGCAACTCAGCATCCTGCTGATCCCCCAGGGGGCGAGGGTGCTGGCCTACGTGGTGGCCTTTGCCGCTGGCCTGGGGGTATCCAGTGCCCACGTCCTGCCCAGCGCCATGAGCCCCGACGTGTTGGAGGTGGATGAGCTGATGAGTGGGCGGCGGCAGGAGGGGATTTACGCTGGCTTCAGTGTCTTCATCCGTAAGCTCTCCACGGGGCTGGTACTATCCATCATTGGCCCCGCACTGGCCTGGTCAGGCTATAGGGAGAACGCTGTCCAGCAGGCTCCTGGGACGCTGGCTGCCATCCGGTGGCTCATGGCCATACTGCCCGCGATGCTGTTGATGACCTCTATCCTTGTGGCCTGGACCTACCCCATCACCCGCCAGAAACATGCCGAAGTGCAGGCTGAGCTGGAGCATCGGCGGGCAGGACTATCTGCCCGCTCATGAGATCTGAAGGAGAACACACCATGACGCGATCAAGCCATCCCCAGTTGTCCTTCGAGCAGTTCAGGAAGTTCCTGGCGCAGGAACTGAGGGTGGATGAGGAGAAGATCATCCCCCAAGCCTCCTTCATCGAGGATCTCCTTGTGGATTCCATCCGCATGGTGGAGATGATCCTGCGCCTGGAGGAGGAGGGGCTCGACATCCCCTTGGAGGCCGCGTGGCAGATTGAGACCGTGGGGGATGCCTATCAGTACTATGCGGGTCACGCCCCTGCCGAAGCGTAGCGCTGGGTTGACCTAATCTGCAAGCCGTGCTATACTCGTTTTAGCTTTTGAATGGGGTAACCTATATGACCCTTCCCACCATCCAGCTCGGTCCCTCAGAGGTCACTCGTTTGATCGTCGGAGGCAACCCCTTCTCCGGCTTCTCGCACCAATCGCCAGCTCAATCCAAGGAGATGGTGGACTACTACACCATGGAGCGCATCCTGGCCGTGCTGCGCGATGGCCAGCAGGCGGGGATCAATGCCTTCCTGGGCCGGGGCGACAATTTCATCACCCGCGTGCTCAACGAGCACTGGAATGGCGGCGGAAGTTTACAGTGGATCGGACAGACCGCCTCCGAACGCGCTGACGTGCGGGCCAATATCCGCATGATGGCGGCCTACCATCCCATCGCCATCTATCACCACGGCGCACGCACCGACCAACTCTTCCAACAGGGACACATCATCGAGGTTTTGGATGTCGTGAAGGTTATCCAAGACCTGGGGTTCCCGGCCGGGGTGGGCACCCACAATCCAGCGGTGATCGAATGGATTGAGGGGGCGGGATGGGAATTGGATTTCTACCTTCTCTCTTTCTATAATCTATCTGGCACAGGTGGTGAGATTTACCTGCCGGAGGATCGCAAGGCCGCCTGTCGCACCATCCGGGCAGTGGATAAACCCATGCTGGCCATCAAAGTTCTGGCCGCGGGGCGAAACGATCCACGGGAGGCCATTTTCTACGCTTTCAGCCACATCAAGCCCCAGGATGCCATTGTGGTGGGCTTCTACCCCAAACATCAACCCCGCCAGATATTCGAGACAGTGGCCCTGGTGGAGGAGGCGCTGGTGCCTTGATACTCATCCCTGTTATGACCACCAGTCCGAGCACGTCTTCTCTCTCCCCTCGCACCCGACCAGGCTTTGGATTGCGCCTGTGGCGCGTTATCGCCTCCCCCTGGTGGACCCTTTTTCTCCTCCTCCTACTGGCCCTGGCCATCATCCTCAGCCTGCTCTTCCCTCAAGCGGAATCCACCTCTGTGCCGATCCAGGGCCAGTGGCTGGCCGCCCTGCAGGGGCGCTACGGTCGCTGGACGGGGCTCCTGAGCAGTCTGGGCCTCTTCGACATCACCCATGCACTCTGGCTTCAGGTGCTTTTGGTGCTGATCGCCTATCAAAGCCTCGTCGCTGCAGCCGAAGGGTGCGGCCAGGCCTGGCGCTGGCTACACCTGGGGGCGGAGCCATCTCTTCAACTTCCATCCTCTCATGCCTGGGAGCGAGGGGTGACAGTTCTTCCCTCCCCCCTGGCGCAGGGTATGGTCCAGGTGCAATCGGCCTTCCAACGGCTAGGCTATCAGGTTCGCGTGGCCCAAGACAAGGGAAGGGCTCTGCTGGAAGCGATGCGCTATCCCTGGCTGACCCTGGGCCGTCCGCTAGCACACGGAGGGGTTGTCCTGGCCTGTATGGCATGGCTCCTCGGCGGGCGGCTGGACTGGCAAGAGGGGCCTGTCACCCTCAGCCCTGGGCAGGGGTATGGGTTACGCCATGTGCCGGGAATGACCCTCCGCCTGGAAAAAGTGGGTCTGGCCCGCGGCTCCTCTGAGTTTTACAGTTGGGTGAGCCTGCTCCGCGGCGAGCAGGTGCTATGCACGGGTGCCATCTCCCCGGCTCGTGTACTGAGCTGCGAAGGGATGCACATCCTGGCAGGTGGAACCGAGCCGGCACTCCACATCACTGGTCATGACCGTGCTGGCTATCCCCTGGCTCTTCAGCCCTTGCAAGGGGATGAGGCGGCCACACCGGAGGTCATCCTCCCTCTGCCATCCTACCTGTCCGATCGCTACGTAGCTCTGCCGGAGGGGGGGCTCGTGCTCCACATCGAGGTCCCCTCGGGTCAGGCGAGGCCCCTCTTTCGGCTGGAGGTGTACCATGGGCAGCAGAGCACTCCCCTGCTGCAAAGGGACATCACGGAGCCCACTTCGCTGTCCCTCGATGATTTGACCCTCAACCTCAGCCCCATGCGAGTCCCTTCATTCCAAGTTTATCACCATCCCACTTGGCCTCTCCGATGGGCGGGCCTGAGCCTGGCATTGGCTGGCTTATTGGTGAGCCTGGCCCTGTCCCCCTTCCATCTATGGGCCCAGATAGAGGAGCGAGAGGGCGAAGTATGCCTCTGCCTGTGGCAAGGTCTCCCCTTGCCCTTTGGTGTTCCGGCGATTCGAGAAGTCGAGTCTCAAATGGACTTTCCATCCCCTGTGGAATAGCGCTATGAAGGTGGTAACCGTCGGCGTGGCCGGGGGGACGGGATCGGGGAAGACCACGCTGGTCGAGGCGCTGATCAAGCGGATTGGAGCGGAGCGGATTGCCCTTCTGCCCCACGATGCCTATTATCGGGACCTGAGCCATCTCACTCTGGAGGAGCGGGCGCGGGTCAACTTTGATCATCCCGATGCCCTGGAGACCGAGCTATTAGTGGCCCATCTCCGACAGCTCCGGGCAGGCGAGCCCATTGCCATGCCCCAATACAACTTTGTGACCCACACCCGTCGCCGGCAGAGGGTGATGGTACAACCGCGTCCGGTGATCCTGGTGGAGGGCATCCTCATCTTTGTGGATCCTGCCCTGCGAGAGCTGTTCGATATCAAGCTGTATGTGGACACCGACGCCGATGTACGCTTTATCCGCCGTCTGCAGCGGGACGTCAAGGAACGGGGACGCACGATGGAGTCGGTGATCGAGCAATACCTCAGCACCGTCCGCTCCATGCACCTGGAGTTCGTCGAGCCCAGCAAGCGCTACGCGGGCCTCATCATTCCCGAGGGGGGATTCAACCTCGTGGCCCTGGACATGGTGGTGGCTCACATCGAGGCCATGATCGGTACCTCAGTTTGACATTTGGACCCCTTTGTGGTAAAATTCAGATGCTGAATTTTGGAGGTGAGAGATGGCCGAGGTAGAACACGAGTTGCGCCTTCTGGAAGAGATCGAGCGGAGGCCTGATACCACACAGGCGGAGCTGGCAGCACGGCTGGGCGTGGCGGTGGGCAGCGTCAACTGGTACCTGAAGCGACTGATCAAGAAGGGGTATGTGAAAGCCACGCGGATGCAACGGCGGCGTCTGCACTACCTGATCACTCCGCGGGGCATGGCAGAGAAAGCGCGGCTCACCTATGAGTACACGCAGGCCTCCCTCCACATGTATCGCCAGGTGCGACAGGAGGCTCAGCGGTTGCTGGAGACAGCGCAGGAGGCAGGTTACAAAGCGGTTCGGATCGAGGGAAACAATGATATGGCGGAGATATGTTACCTGACCTGCTTAGAACGGGGGTTACAAGCAGAAAAGGATAGAGCGGATGTGCCAACCCTGCGCGCAGAAGGCATGAGACTCGTGTTGGCTTGGCCGGATGGTGCTGCCCCCCTTGAGGCCCAGATCAGACCATGGGTCAAGGGCCAGGAGTGGAGTTCGTAGTGAGTTTGGTCGTGGTGCTGGAGACCATGGACTTGTTGGTGGACTGTGCCCAGCAGAAGCTGGTGCCCCGTCCGGAGTCGCCGTTTCTGCCCTTGCTGAAGTTGAAGTGAGCAAGCGTATCGTCCCCGAAGTTAAGCATTCTTGCGAGCGACATGCCACAGGGTCGCGTTCCGGAGTTGTGAGTGGGAAGGCGGCCGGGCGCATCATTGATGTGCTAGTTGGAAAGGTGGCCAAGCCGGAGAGTTGAGATGAGTACATCAGCTTCAGAGAATGCTCGAACGTTTCAGGGCATCACTGTTCAGGAACTTGTCCGCCGGATCGAGGAAGAGCCCGCACTTCGGCAGCGTCTGGCCGCGCTACTGGCGGAACCTCAGCGATCCCGGATGAGCTACGAGGAATTCCTGGAGTGGGCCGACGAGGACACCTTGGCCGAGTGGGTGGACGGGGAAGTGGTGATGTATAGTCCAGCGTCAAGCCGACACCAAAGCATTGCCGATTTTCTGACAGGTGTAATGCGCATCTTTGTCGAGCAGCGCGGCTTGGGGATTGTTTTGAGCGCGCCGTTTCAGATGAAGCTAGAGCGCGGCCGGGAACCAGACTTGTTGTTTGTGGCCCGCGAGCACCTGGACCGATTAAAGGAGACTTACCTGGAAGGGCCGGCTGACCTGGTGGTAGAGATTATGTCTCTGGACAGTATAGCTCGCGACCGGGGGGAGAAGTTCTATGAGTATGCTCAAGGTGGCGTGTCCGAATACTGGCTCATTGACCCCCATGTCGAATGGGCAGAGTTCTACCACCTGGGAGAGGACGGGCGGTATCGCACCGCCTTTGCCGGCGCCGAGGGGGAGTACCACTCCTGCGCCCTGCCCGGCTTCTGGCTGCGGGTGGAGTGGCTGTGGCAGGAGCCGCTGCCCAGACTGTTGAAGGTCTTGCACGAATTGGGGCTAGTGTGAGGCCCCACCCATGAGGCAGATTGGCGATCATCTGTCTTCAATACCCTGTTCGGCTTCCTGGCCAACTTGGTTCTGACCCGGCTGTTGGCCCCGGAGGCCTTCGGCACCTTCGCCCTGGCCATGTTCTTTTTCTCGCTGCTCAACCTGCACCCAAGATCGGGGATCGAGCTAGGAAGTGGTGGAGGGGTTTGAGGTGAGGGTGAACGAAGTAGCGGAAAGGGCGAAGAGTCATTTGAGCCGGGGGATACCCTATCCCAGCGGGTGGTGCGGAGTGGGTTCTGGGTATTTGCGCTAAGGATCACTAATCGCCTGTTTCAACTCATCCGCACGGTTGTCCTGGCCCGGGTCCTCCTGGTGTCCCTTAACAATTAATTCAACTTGTGCTACAATTGTGAACCGGGAT
>CAYRNM010000083.1:0-11863 GCA_964425465.1 uncultured Anaerolineae bacterium
GAAGGGGCGAAGGGGTGTGGCAGATCAACCTAATTGCAAAGGAGCAACAGTCATGGGCCGCAAAGCATTTCAAATTGGATTCGCCATATTTCTGGCGGGGTGTGTGCTATTCCTGGCCCTCACTTTGCTGGAACGCCAGACTCAAGCCCAGGGGGAAAGTATACTCTACGTGGCACCCGGCGGTGACTGTGGTGGAATGCTCCCCTGTTATGCCCACCCGCAGGATGCCGTGGACGCTGCCTACGAGGGTGACATCATCAAGGTGGCAGCCGGCACCTATACCGGCGTCAGCGCCTGCCAAGGCGTGACGCAGGTGGTTTACATCAGCAAGACCCTCACCCTGCGCGGGGGCTACACCACCACTAACTGGACAGTGTCCGACCCCGATTCCAATCCCACCACGCTGGACGCCCAGGGGCAGGGGCGGGTGCTCTACATCACAGGGAACATCAGCCCCACCATCGAAGGGCTACGCATTACTGGTGGAGATGCGGAAGGGTTGGGGGGCGATCAATGGGAAGATGATGCGGGTGGCGGAGTGTATATCATCACTGCCACAGCCACCATACGCAATAACCAGATATTCAGCAATGCCCCCCCTTACCGAGGCGTCGCTTACCGGGGCGGCGCGCTGTTCTTGCACACCAGCCGTGCCACGCTCACCGGCAACACTATCGCCTCCAACACCGCCGTCTGGGGTGGTGGACTGTATCTGTATGATAGCGGCGCTACGCTCACCAGTAACACTATTATCTCCAACACTGCCAAGTTTGATGGTGGTGGGCTGTATCTGTACGATAGCGATGTTACACTCACCGGCAACATTGTTATCTCCAACACCGCTACTGCCGAGTGGGGTGACGGTGGTGGGCTGTGTCTGTACGATAGCGATGCTATACTCATTGGCAACACTATTATCTCCAACACTGCTGCTTTCTCCGGTGGTGGGCTGGATCTGTACGATAGCGATGCTACACTCACCGGCAACACCATCGCCTCCAACACCGCCGGCTATGGCGGTGGGCTGGATCTGTACGGTAGCGATGCTACACTCACTGACAACACTATTACCTCCAACACCGCCACTGTCATCGGTGGTGGGCTGTGCCTGGGCGACGATAGCGATGCTACACTCACCGGCAACACAATTGTCTCCAATATCGCCGCCCATAACGGCGGTGGGCTCTATCTGTACAATAGCGATGCTACACTCATTAGTAACACTGTTATCTCCAACACCGCTAAATGGGATGGCAGTGGGGCTTTCTTGGAGTTTGGCGACGCTAGGCTCACCAGTAACACCGTTGCCTTCAATACTGCCAACCGAGACGGTGGCGGGCTGTACCTGTGGTATAGCGACGCCACATTGACTAACAATATGGTCTTCGATAATGAGGGCAATAGCGCAGGCAGCGGACTGTACGTCTATGCTTCCTCTTGCCGCCTGCTGCATACCACCCTGGCCCGCAATAGCGGCGGCGACGGCAGTGGTGTCTATGTCATCGACGACGGCGATGACAACTATAGCGCTGTCGCGCTGACCAACACTATCCTGGTCAGCCACAGTGTGGGTATCACCGTCACAGCAGGGAACACCGCCACGCTGGAGGGCACCCTGTGGTATGGCAATGGGCAGGACACTGGTGGAGCGGGTACCATCCTCACCGGAACGGTCAATGTCTCTGGCGATCCGGCCTTTGTGGACCCCGACGCAGGGGACTATCACATCAGTTCTGGTTCGGCGGCGATTGACACTGGCGTGGATGCGGGTGTTACTACCGACATTGATGGTGACCCACGACCGGATGGGTGCTGGGTGGACATCGGAGCAGATGAGTATTATCAGGGGAGAGGATGCCATCGAGTCTACTTGCCCTTGATCGTGAAGGATGTCGGCTTATAGCTCTGACCTCTGGGCCTTGTGGCACTTTTGCTTTCCACTCCCAGCCACGGAAGGAGGCTGCAATCATAGAATCCAAAGTACCTCAAGCCAGGTTGTTCACATCCTGGTGCAAAGGAGTACCGAATGACTATGAAAGCGGGATTTCGACCGCTCAGCATTCTACTGATGACTCTGGCTATCTGCATTGTAAGCGGGCAGCCGGTGCTGATCCAGGGCTCTGGCCCGCCGCCCCAACCAGCCTCCCTGGTCTACGATGAGATGTGCACGGTCTACCTGGGCAACCTGGCCCGGCGGGACAACGGTGTACCTCCCCTGCGCTGGAACGCCCAGATGACTGAGGCCGCTCGCTGGTTCTCTTGGGACTCAGTGGAGAACCGCCCTGGCGGCTACTGCGGTCACCAGGACACACTGGGACGCTGGCCTTCGGAACGGGTCCCAGCCTTTGGTTACAAGGGTGGCTGCGGTGCGGAGAACTGTTTCTGCGGCTACGTGACCCCAGAGTACGCCATCGAGGGCTGGATGGCCAGCGAGGGCCATCGGGCTAACCTTCTCGACCCCAACTCCCGTGAGGTGGGCCTGGGGTACTATCGCCGCGACAGTGACGGCCGAGGATACGTGACCCAGGATTTTGGCGAGGACGCTGTCTATCCACCCCTGGTCATTGCGTACGAAGCCATCACCACTACCTCCCCCAGCGTCAACCTTTACATCTACGACCGAAGCGGAGGTGGGGGCTTCGCTGGGCTAGGACCGGCCACCGAGATGATGGTGGCTAACGACCGATGTTTCACTGGCGCGTCATGGGAGCCGTACAGCGCTGAGAAGACCTGGACCCTGAAGCCGGACACCGGCTGGCGGACCGTGTATGTCAAGACCCGGGACGCCATGGGGCGTACCACCATCGCCAGCGACACCATCTACCTGGGCCAGAGCGCCCCTTTGGAGGAGCTGGGCCTGCACCTGGCCTCCTCCACCACCGACCAGGTCACGCTGTACAGGCTGGACGGTGGTAGCCTGCCCTACGTCCAATTCAGCCAGAATTGGTTCGCTGATGATACCTTCGATACCTTCACCCTCTGGTGGGGCAATGGTGAACGGGTGAGTGATCCCGACGCCTTAGGCGGTACTGCCTTTCGTCTCCGGCCAGGAGACGGCGAATCCTTCGCCTGGGTCTGGGATACAAGGTTTCTCAAGGACAGCCCCTTCGTCGCCTATTTCCGGCTCAAGGCGAGCGACAACACGCTCTCCAGTGAGGTGACCCGCATCTCGGTCAAGGGCGGTGGCACGGAGTACGGCCCCCTCAGCCTGAAGGGGACTGACTTTGCATCCGCCAATATCTACCAGGAGTTCCCCATCACTTTCACATTTCGCACCAACCCCGACGACGTCTTCCTATTCTTCAACTTCTGGCGCAGCGGGCAGGCCGACGTCTATGTGGACGGGGTGTACATCTTCACCGACCCGCAGTTGGTGCAGTCCCCCTTCACATGGATGGTGCCGAGAGGCAACTACCGGGGCAGTGGTGTCTGGCTGCGCTATACTGACGGAACTGGCAACTTCTCGCCTGTCGAGGAGGCGGATCTGAACCCCTGCCATCGCTATTCAACTTACCTGCCTCTTACTCTATGCGGCTTTTCGCTGTGAATTAGCCGCAAGTAGAAACCCGCGATCTCTCCACCAGCAGTACCGGATGGGTGAGGTGACGGTTAACGCGCTAGTGTGGGGATAGTGACTGTAGTATAGACAGGTTGAGAAACGAGCAGACATGCTTGAGGGCGATGAGCACTGCTCTTGTGGCGGCAATCCATCTTCTTACCAATTACCACGCTCACAGAGAGCATCGTAAGTCTGTGAGGGAGAACTACTTCTTATTTTCTGCACTTGGAAGCGGTCAAAGTCCTGAGCGATAACCGTGTTGGGAAAGATCTGCTGCGCCTCCCGCAGAACCACGTGGTCGGGGTAGCGCCGGGAGATGTGGGTGAGGATCAGTTGCCTGGCCCCGGCCTCGCGAGCCAGCCAGGCGGCCTGACTCGCGACCAGATGGCCATATTGGATGGCCATCTCCTGTTCTTCCTCGGTGTAGGTCGCCTCGATGACCAGCGCATCAGCCCCTGCCGCCACCTCCACCAGGTCCTCCACCCGCGAGGCATCGCCCACGAAGACCAGCTTGGCCCCTGGAATGGGCGGCCCCAGCACCTCATCGGGATGGACCACCCGGCCATCGGCCAGCGTGATCGTCTCCCCCCGCACCAGGTGACGCCGCTCTGGGCCGGCGGGTACCCCCAGCCGCTCCGCCTGTTCCACCCGAAAGGGGCGCTGGGGCTTCTCCTCGAAGGTGTAGCCGAAGCAACTGGGGCCCCGGTGGGTGACGGGAAAGCTGCTCAGAGTAAAGTGCTCATCCTCCAGCAGGGCCCCTGGATTGACGTCCACCAGGTCAATCTGCAGAGGGGGCTGGGCACCGCGCAACACCACGCCGAAGATCAGATCGGCCACCCGCTCCAGGGTCCACCTTCCCCCGTAGATGGTGAGCGACTCTGCGGCCTCCCAGCGGGCCATGGTGGAGATGAGCCCTCCCAGCCCCAGGATGTGGTCCAGATGGCCGTGGGTGAGAAGAATGGTATCCAGCTTTTTGAAGCCCAGGCCACTTTGGAGGAGCTGGCGTTGGGTGCCCTCGCCGCAGTCTATCATGAAGCGGTACTCGCGGTACAGCACCATGGCTGAGGAGAGGCCCCGCTGCATGGAGGGGGCCGACGCCGAGGTGCCGAGGAAGACGAGTTCGAACATGGCGTTGCGTTGCTCTCTGGGGATAGGTTGATGTGACAAGCTCGATGGACTTCTATTGTACAACAGGGGCGGGAAAACAGCAACCAGGCGGAGCGAGGTGTTTCCCCCAAAAGGGGAATGTGCTATAATTCAACTGGAGATGCCCTCAAGGGGGGTATGGACGATGTCGTGGCCGTAGCTCAGCATGGTGAAGGAGGTCTTTCTGATGCGACAAAAGCAAGCGCTATTGTGCCTGGCGGTGGTGTTGATCCTCGTTGCGCTGGCGGCCTGCCAACAGGCTAAACCCCAGGCCAAACGGTTGCAATGGGACAAGCCCCCGGCGATGCAGATTGATCCCAGCAAGCAGTACTTTGCCACCCTCAAGACCGAGAAGGGCGACATCCGCATCCAACTTTTCGCCGACAAAGCCCCCCAGACGGTCAACAACTTCGTGTTCCTGGCCCGCCAGGGGTTCTACGACCATATCACCTTCCACCGCGTCATCCCTGGCTTCATGGCCCAGACAGGCGATCCCACCGGGGCGGGCGGCGGCGGGCCGGGGTACACCATCGAGGACGAGTTCAGCCCCGACCTCAGGCACGACAAGGCCGGGGTGGTCTCCATGGCCAACAAGGGCCAGCCCCACACCGGCGGCAGCCAGTTCTTCATCACCTATGCCCCTACGCCACACCTGGATGATAAACACACTATATTTGGGCAGGTGATGGAGGGGATGGAGGTGCTGGAGCAGCTCACGGAGCGGCAGCCCAGTCCCGACGCCCCGCCGGGCGACAAACTCCTGTCCGTGGAGATCGAAGAGAAATAGCGAAAGGAGACCAGAATGCCCTACACAGACCTTAACCCCCCCGTTCGTACCCTGCTGGGCCCCGGACCCAGCAATGTCCATCCCCGGGTGCTCAAAGCCCTGGCCACCCCGCTGGTGGGCCACCTGGACCCCGCCTTCCTGGAAGTGATGGACGAGGTCAAGCAGCTCCTCAAATTCGTGTTCCAGACGGAGAATGAGCTGACCATCCCCCTGTCCGGTACCGGCAGCGCGGGGATGGAGGCCTCCCTCTTCAACCTGATCGAAGAGGGGGACGAGGTGCTGGTGGCAGTCAACGGGTACTTTGGCGAGCGGATGTGCCAGATGGTCCCCCGCTGCGGAGGATGGGTTCAACGCATCGAGGCCCCTTGGGGACAGGCCTTCGAGCCCGACCCGATAGAGGACGCGTTGCAGGAGGGCACCACCAAGCTACTGGCCATCGTCCACGCCGAGACCTCGACAGGGGTGCTGCAGCCCCTGGAGGAGATCAGCGGGATCGCCCACCGCTACGGGGCTCTGCTCCTCGTGGATGCCGTGACCTCGCTGGGCGGGGTGGAGCTGAGGGTGGACCCATGGGACATTGACGCCTGCTACTCTGGCACCCAGAAATGTCTGAGCTGCCCACCCGGCTTATCCCCCATCACCTTCGGCCCCCGGGCCGAGGAGGTGCTGCACAGCCGACGGACCCCGGTGGGGAGCTGGTACCTGGACCTAAGCCTCATCCAGCGCTACTGGGGCAAGGAGCGCACCTACCACCACACCGCCCCTATCTCCATGAACTACGGACTGCGCGAGGCATTGCGGCTGGTTCAGGAGGAGGGTTTGGAAGCCCGCTTCGCCCGGCACCGGCTGAACCAACGGGCACTGGTGGCCGGACTGGAGGCCATGGGGCTGGAACTGCTGGTGCCCGAGGCGTACCGTCTCCCCAGCCTGACCACGGTCCGCATTCCGGAAGGGGTGGAGGAGGCGCGGGTGCGGTCCCGCCTGTTGAGGGAATTCAACATCGAGATCGCCGGTGGCCTGGGGGACTTGAGGGGCCAGATCTGGCGCATCGGACTCATGGGCCACTCCTCGCGACGGGAGAATGTCTTCCTGCTGCTCAGCGCGCTGGAGCACCTGCTTCGCGAGGAGAGGTTCTCCCTCCCCAGAGGGGAGGCGCTGGAGGCCGCTGGACAGGTGTATCCATAGCCTCCAGAAACCCGGTATCTCCCAGATACCGGGTTTCTGACTGCCATTTCACATCAAGGAGGAGCCAAATGCCTTTCGGCTATACAGGCAAGATCCTGCGAGTCAACCTCTCCAATGGCCACATCTCCGTTGAGGAGCGCGATGAGCACTTCGCCCGCCGTTACCTGGGCGGCACGGGGCTGATAGCCTACACCCTGTTGAAGGAAGTGCCGCCCCGGATTGACCCCTTCGACCCCCAGAACAAGCTCATCTTCGCCCTGGGACCCGTCTCCGGCGCGCCGCTGGCCGGCGCAGGCCGCAACAGCGTGGGGGCCAAATCCCCCCTCACCTTCGGCTTTGGCAAGGCCGAAGTGGGCGGCCACTGGGGAGCCGAGTTCCGGCGCACGGGCTACGATGGGCTCATTGTGGAAGGCCGGGCCGAGAAGCCGGCCTACCTGTGGATCACTGACGAGAGGGTTGAGATCCGCGACGCGACGCACCTCTGGAGCCAGCCGACAAAGGAGTCGCAGGAAATGATTCGTAAGGAGCTGGACGATGAGCGAGTGCGCGTGGCCCAGATCGGCCCCGGTGGCGAAAACAGAGTGCGCTTCGCCTGCATTATCAACGATCTGAAGGATGCCGCGGGCCGCACTGGCCTGGGAGCGGTGATGGGCTCCAAGAACCTGAAAGCCATCGTCGTGCGGGGAACGCAGGCCCCAGAAATGGCTGACCCGGAGAAAGTGCGCGCCATCGCCCGCTGGCTGGCGGACAACTATCAGACTCTGTCGGCCAGCCTGCACCAGTTCGGCACCGGCGCGGGGATGGATGGCGGTCGGCTGAGCGGAAATTTGCCCACCCGCAACTTCCGCGATGGGGATTTCGTGGAGGTGGTGGACATCTCCGCCGATACAATGAAGGCACGGATCGGCGTGGGCATGGATGGCTGCTACGCCTGCCCCATCCGCTGCAAGAAGATGGTGAAGGTGACCGAGCCCTACGTCGTGGATCCAGACTACGGTGGCCCGGAGTATGAGACCCTGGCGGCTCTGGGATCGAACTGCGGTATCCACAACCTCAAGGCGATCGCGCGGGCCAATGCCCTGTGCCAGGCCTATTCGCTGGACACCATCTCCACCGGCGCAACGGTGGCCTTCGCCATGGAGTGCTTCGAGCACGGGCTCCTCACTCTGAAGGACACCGACGGAATCGAGCTCACCTTTGGCAACGCTGAAGCGATGGTGGCCCTGGTGGAGAAGATCGCCCGCCGGGAGGGGATCGGCGACCTGCTGGCCGAGGGGAGCCGCATCGCCGCGCAGCGGATAGGCCAGGGCGCGGAGCGATACGCTATCCACGTCAAGGGCGTGGAGATGGGGATGCACGAGCCGCGCCTCAAACAGGGGCTGGGGCTCACCTACGCTGTCAGTCCCCACGGCGCCGATCACGGTGCGGGCATCCACGATACCGGGTACAGCCAGGAGGGGCCAGGATTGCAGGCCGCGCACATGCTGGGCCTGCTGGAGCCCATGCCCCTGGGTGATCTGGGACCAGCCAAGGTGCGGGCGGCCATGTACCTTCAGATGTGGCGCAACGCGCTGGATGCCATCGGGCTGTGCCTCTTCCTGCCCTACGACTACGGGCAGGCAGTGGAGATTGTGCGGGCCGTCACCGGTTGGAACACCAGCCTGTGGGAGTTGATGAAGGGTGGGGAGCGGATCGCCACGCTGGCTCGTATCTACAACCTGCGCGAGGGGCTGACCGCCGATGACGACCGGCTGCCCGAACGGTTCTTCACCCCACCCACTGCTGGTCCCTTGCACGAGGATGGGGCGGCCATTGACCCCCAGGCGCTGGAGGAGGCCAAGCACCTCTACTACCAGATGATGGGCTGGGACGCGGAGGCCGGCATGCCCCACCGCTGGAAGCTGGAGGAACTAGACATCGGCTGGGCAGCGGAGCACCTGCCGTAGCCATGCAGCCCTGCCGGTATCTACCAGTAGGTGAAGGAGAGCATTCTGTGGATGATAGGAAACAGGATCTAGCTTTCAAGGAAAAGGTCAAGCACACCGTGTTCGCTGAGGGGGCAGATGTGGCTTTCGACATGCTTATAGGCAACGGGTGGGTCGTGCCCAGTGGTCAAGATGGTGCCTGTCCCCCAGATTTCCGGATCTTCGCCTTGGCCAGTTGGGAGCGTCGAGTCCTGTTGAGAGATAGCGACGGATCTTTCTGGGCGTTAGAAACAACGACCCAAGCTCAGTAGGTCACCATTTGAGCCCGCCATCCAGCCTGCCTGCGGGTCAACCCACAGGCTGAAAGGCTCAAGGGCACTCAAAGCGCCCTCAGCAATCTCCACGCCCTGATGAGCCAGGAGGGAGGTGCCTGGCAGGTCCTGTGGGAATCTGCTCGGCCTGGAAGGCCCTCAATGAGACCGCTTCCGGCAGGCTTGGGACATGGAGCAAGATGATGGAATTGTGGCCTGCTGAGACTGCAGCCGCTTTGCGCCCCTGCTGCTTAGCACCTGGTTAGGGCAAAAACATGGAAGGACCCCATTTCCGGGAGAGGATATTGGCGGTGTTCCGGGGGGAGGACCCCGGCGGAGTGGTGTGGCAACCCCGCCTGGAGTTCTGGTACAGAGTGAACCAGAAGCGGGGGACTCTGCCGGAGCATCTGAAGGACAAGGACCTGCTGGAGGTCTACGACACCTGCTACGCCTCGGTACGCTACTTCGGCAACGGCCTGCGGGTGCGCTACCGAAAGGTGGAGGTGGAAGAGCGGTGGGAGGGCGAGAAGGGGCTTCGCCGCTTCTGGCGGACGCCGGTAGGAGAGCTCACAGAGGTGGTGCGCTACGACGAGTGGGGCCTTTCCGCGTACCACACCGAATACAAGCTGAAACAGCCGGAGGATTTTAAGGTCCTGGAATACATCCTCCAAGACGAGGAATGGACCTGGGACCCAAAGGCATATGAGCTTGAGCTGGCTCAGGTGGGCGAGCGGGGAGTTCCGCAGTTCTACTTCCGCCGCTCCCCCCTGCAAGGGCTGTTCATAGAGCATATGGGCTTTGAGCCCACCATCTACCTGCTCCACGATCACCCGGAGGTCATCGCCCACTATGTGGACGTGGCAACCGAGGCGGACAACCACCTGTATGAGGTGCTGTGCGCCTGCCCAGTGCCCCTCCTCAACTTCGGGGAGAACATTGACGCGCATATGGACCCGCCCCCCATCTTCCGAGGGCACCTGTTGCCTTACTACCGCAGACGGGCTGAGGAGCTCCATCGGGCGGGCAAATTCGTGCACATCCACATAGATGGCGCGATGCGCCCTCTCCTGCCTCACCTGAGGGAGCGCCCCTGGGATGGGATCGAGGCGGCTACACCGCTTCCGCAGGGGGATGTGACGATCGAGGAGATCAAGGGGGCGTTGGGGGACCTGGTGCTGTTAGATGGGATCCCGGCCGTATACTTCCTGCCCACCTACCCGGTGGAGGAGTTGACCGCCTGTGTGCGACGGATCGTCGAGCTGTTCTACCCTAGATTGATACTAGGGATTTCGGACGAGATTCCGCCGGATGGGGAGATAGAGCGGGTGCGGCTGGTGGGGGAGCTGGCGGAGGAACTGATCTGAGGGGACAATGGGATCATGACCAGCCGAGAGCGGTTCCGAAAGATCATTCGACACGAGACGCCCGACCGCCTGCCCTATCTCTTCGGCGGGCCTCGCGAGTCCACCTTCGGGGCCTGGAGAAAGCAGGGGCTCACCGAGGAGCAGGAGGCAAACTGGGAGGAGTTCATCGGTCAGGATGGCTGGGCAATCTCCATCGGCAAGACGGACTTCGGCCCCCTTCCTCCCTTCGAGGAGAAAGTCCTAGAAGAGCATGGCAACATCCGCATCTGGATAGACAGTTGGGGCGTGAAGCGAATGGATGCTATCCACCAGTCCACGACCGGGTTTGCCACCCGGAAGTATATCGAGTTCCCGGTCAAAACCCCGACGGACTTTGAGGCGATGAAGGCCCGCTTCGATCCCCAGACACCCGAGCGGCTGGAGCCCCTTGAGGGGGAGAACCTGCAGCCCAGCTTCAACCCGGACGGCTATCGGATCACCCAGGAGACCACCTGCTGGAGGGATCGAATCGAACTGTGTAACACCAGCGACCGAGTCGTCACCCTCAGCGTGCCCGGGCTGTATTGGACTGCCCGGGACTGGGCGGGCTTCGAGGGTCTCTCATTTATGGTCTACGACCAGCCGAACCTCGTCCACGAGATAATGGAGTACTGGACCGGGTTCCTCATGGAGATGCTCGACGAGCCACTGAGTCATATCCAGGTGGACCAGGTCACCATCAATGAGGACATGGCCTACAAGACAGCCTCGATGCTCTCCCCTGCGCACATGCGGGAGTTTATCTGCCCCGCTACGAACGCCTGAACCGCTTCTTCAAGGAGAAGGGGGTAGAGTGTGTGCTCATGGATTCCGATGGACACCTGGCCCAGATCTTGGAGGCCCTGTATCCGAAGGGCATAGATGGCGTGACACCCCTGGAGATCGCAGCCCACAATGACCCCCAAGTTTACCTCCAGAAGTACCCAAAGTTGTTCATCATGGGGAGCATTGACAAACGGGAGCTCCGCTTCTCGCAAGAGCGAGTGCGGGCTGAGGTCGTCAAGCGCTATCGAACCGCGAGAAAGTACGGCGGGTACATCCCCATGGTAGATCACGGCGTGCCGTCCGACATCCCACTCAGGAACTTCCTGTATATGGCCGAGCTCATTAAAGGCTTTGCGAATGGCGAAGCCCTCGATGCTTTCGAACCTCCCCGTGTCCTGGAAAAAGAACTGGGGCCGATGGAAGACACGTTCAATATCCAGAAAGCGATCGAGGCGGCGGAGAGAGGGGAAAGAATATACACCAGCTCAGTGCACCGCTGGGGGCCTTAGGAGCCCAATCCCCGATAGCTCTGTAGGGCAGGTTGGCTGCCGAGTAAGTAGCTGGGCAAAAGTTCTTTGCACTTTTGCTCCGCTTGGTGCCTTATGCTCCGCAGCGAAGCCATGGGGGGTGGGGGGACACCTCCCATGCCCCCCGGCAGGGAGCTGGCTGCCTCCTGCCCCCCGCTGTTGAGGACCCCAAAAGTCAAAGGAACTTGGGGTGACTTGCTTACTGGACTCTGGCGAATTTCTGGGATTGGGTATATAATTGGCCTTGAGGCCTGA
>CAYRNM010000084.1:0-11817 GCA_964425465.1 uncultured Anaerolineae bacterium
AACTATTGATTATACGGAATCCGTCTTTCCCTACCATTTTGGTGTCTTAGACGGAATCCGTCTAACTCGCCCCACGCTTGCACATTGCGGAATCCTTCTGTAATCATTCCCGTGCTATGGCACCTCTTACGGACTCAAGTATACAACCTGCTGGTATAGTATAATCACTTCCCGCAGATTGTCAAACGCCTTTATGGGCGTTTGACAAAATGGAAGTGACTCACTACAATCTCTCTTGAGTAGCAGCTTAGCGTCGTCGCGCCTCAACTAAGTAAGCCACCAAAAGTTCCTTTGACTTTTGGGGTCCTCAACAGTGGGGGTGCAGGGGGCAGCCAGCTCCCTGCCGGGGGGTATGGGCGAAGCCCCCACCACCCCCCATGGCTTCGCTGCGGAGCATAAGGCACCCAAGCGGAGCAAAAGTGCAAAGAACTTTTGCACACCCACTTATGAGACTTAGGCGCTGGGATGCCTTGACGTTTACCTTGGTCAGGGGAGGAGAGAGATGATCATCAAAACACGCACCCCCGCCCGTGCAGGGTTGATTGGTAACCCATCCGATGGCTTCAACGGCGTGACCATCGCCTTCACCTTCGACGCCTTCTGGGTCGAGGTGCAGCTCTGGGAGTCGCCGGAACTGGAGATTCGTCCCGCACCACGGGACCAGGTCGTCTTCGAAAGCATCGCCGATTTGGTTCACAACGTGACCAACTACGGCTACTACGGCGGTGTGCGGCTGATCAAAGCCACCATCAAGGTCTTCGCCGACTACTGTAAGAAGCTGGGGATCGAACTGGAGCACAAGAATTTCACCCTGTCCTACAGGACTGACATCCCGTTGCGAGTTGGGCTGGCCGGTTCGAGCGCCATCATCACCTCCACCCTGCGAGCCCTCATGCAGTTCTACGGGGTCTCCATCCCCAAACATATCCTGCCCAACCTGATCCTGAGCGCCGAGACGGATGAACTGAAGATCCCCGCCGGCCTGCAAGACCGGGTGGCACAGGCATACGGGGGGGTAGTATACATGGACTTCGACAAAGAGTTGATGAAGCGCGGGTTCGGCCACTATGAGAACCTGGATCCCTCCCTGCTTCCACCACTCTTCATCGCCTACGACGACTCCGTCACCGAGGGCACCGAGGTCTTCCACACCGACATCCGCGAGAGGTACCGGCGGGGGGAGAAGCTGGTGATTGACACCCTGAATGAGATCGCTGAGGGAGCCAGGCTTTTCCGGAAGGCGATGGAGGCCGGGGATGTGGTGGAGATGAACCGGCTCATGGATCGTAACTTCGACCTGAGAGCCCGGATCTATCACATCAGCGATCTGAACCTGCGGCTGGTCCATACGGCCCGCAAGCTGGGGGCCAGTGCCAAGCTGCCAGGTTCGGGTGGGGCAGTGATAGGCATGTACCCTGATGAGGATGTCTACCGCCGTATGGAAGAGGAATACCGGAAGATCGGAGCCAAGATCGTGAGGCCCAGGGTAGTCCAGGACTTTGCTTAGAGGAGGCGAAGGTTGAGAAAGAAGCGCTTTTTCTGGATAGTCTCACTCCTGCTCTTGATACTCGGGATGGGATGCGGCCCGCCTGGTGCTGAGAAGGCTATGCAGCCGACTGTGGAGCCATCCCCTACACCGGTCAAGTTGGCCCCTTCCTCGACACTAACTCAGGCTCCGACCGAACGGGCTGTCTTCATCATCGCCCACCAGGGCTTCCGGGACGAGGAGTACACCGAACCGCGCACCCTGCTGGAAGAGGCAGGCATGGAGATCAGCGTGGCTTCTTCATCGTTGGAGATAGCCAACGGGATGTTGGGTGGGCAGGTACGACCTGATCTGCTGGTGAGCGAGGTGCGAGCAGCCGACTACGACGCAGTCATCTTCGTCGGCGGTGCGGGTGCGGCGGAGTATTGGGATGATCCCCAGGCGCACCGCCTCGCACGGGAGGCAGTCGAGCAGGGGAAGGTGTTGGCTGCCATCTGCATAGCCCCGGCCACGCTGGCCAAAGCGGGTGTGCTGGAGGGTAAGAAGGCCACTGTGTTCCAGTCGGCCAGGGGCGAGGTGGAGGCTGGTGGGGCGACCTATACCGGCGAGCCGGTGGTGCGCGACGGGCTGATCATCACCGCCAACGGCCCCGCCGCAACCCGTCAGTTTGGAGAGATGATCTTGCAGGCCTTGGAGGAGCAGGAGTAAAGTCCATCTCACTCATCCTGTGGTACCATCATCCCCGCCACCGAACCTTGGAACTGCTCCCATGAACTGGCGACAACCCTCCTTTTTTCAAATCACCTACACCGTCTCCCAGATCACCGCCTACATCAAGGGGCTTCTGGAGGTGGACTTCACCCTCCAGGACCTGTGGGTCGAGGGGGAGGTGTCCAACAGCTCGCACTCCACGGCCGGCCATGTCTACTTCAGCCTCAAGGATGAAAGCGCGCGCATCTCCTGCGTGATGTGGCGCTCGCAGGCGCAGCGGCTGGCCCGCCTGCCACAGGATGGGGAACAGGTGCTGGCCCATGGACGGGTGTCGGTCTACGAGGCCCGAGGAGCCTACCAGTTCTACGTAGACGCCATCCAACCCTCGGGGCTGGGCCTGCTCTACCAACAGGTGGAGGCCCTGAAGCAGAAGCTGGCAGCGGAGGGGCTCTTCGACGAGGCGCTCAAGCGGCCACTGCCTCCCTTCCCCCGGGTGATCGGCCTGGTCACCTCGCCGGTCGGCGCCGCGCTGCGGGATGTGTGCAACGTCCTGCGCCGACGCTATCCCCTGGCGAAGGTCCTTCTCAGCCCCACGCTGGTGCAGGGGGAGCAGGCCGCGGAGCAGATCGTGCAGGCGCTGGAGGCGCTGAACGCACAAAAGGAGGTGGACCTGGTCATTGTGGCCCGGGGCGGTGGATCGCTGGAGGAGCTCATGCCCTTCAACGATGAGCGGGTGGCCCGCGCCATCCGTACCTCCCGCGCGCCCGTCATCTCCGGCGTGGGACACGAGACCGACTTCACCCTCGCCGACTTCGCCGCCGACCTGCGGGCCCCCACCCCCTCCGCCGCGGCGGAGATGGCCGTGCCCGATCAGGAGGAACTGCGGGCCATCATTGCCGCCCGTTGCGACCGCATGGCCCGGCTCGCGGAGGACAGGCTGGCCCGCGCCCGGCAGGCGCTGGATGCCCAGGCCCAGCGGCTGGAGCACGCCTCCCCTCGGAACCGCATCAACTCCGCCCGCCAGCGGGTGGATGAGCTGCTGAGCCGGGCCCAGACGCGGCTGCGACATGAGCTGGCGCTGCGAGGGGAGCGGCTGGGAGGGCTCCGGGCCCGGCTGGAGAGCCTGAGCCCGCTGGCCACGCTGGATCGGGGCTATGCCCTGGTGCGCCACCGGGAGACAGGACAACTGATCACCCAAGTGGGTCAGGTGTGTAGGGGAGACGAGTTGGGAGTGCGGGTGAGCGACGGGGAGTTTGGGGTGCGGGTGGAGTGAAAGAAGGGCTTGAGCTTTGAGCATTGAAGTCTTCGGCTTTGGCGCACTCAACCGCGATGTCCTCTACCGGGTATCGGAGATACTCCTGGAGGGCGAGACCCTCATTGAAAGCGTCACTGTGAGCTCGGGTGGATCGGCGGCCAATACCTGTCGCGCATTGGCCCAGTGGGGGGTGGATACCGGATTCGTCGGTGTGGTGGGTGACGATGCCGATGGACAGGCCATGCTGGCTGACCTTCGGAAGAGTGGGGTCGACGTCTCCCAGGTCACGATCAAGCCCGGCGCTCCCAGCGGCCGGGTGATGGGCCTGGTTGACCTCCAGGGCCGCCGCTCGCTGTACGTCGAGCCGGGGGCCAACAACTGTCTGGGTCAGCACGACATCAGGTTGGAGGCCATAGCCCAAGCGCGGCTGGTACACTTTGCCTCCTTTGTCGGCCCAGCCCAGCTTGCGCTGCAGGGATGGGTGGCCGAGCGGTTGCCCTCCGGAGTCGCGCTCAGCTTCGCCCCAGGCCAGATCTACGCCCGCCTGGGGTGGGAGCGGCTGGCCAAGATACTTCGACGGACGGCTATCCTGTTCGTGAATGAAATGGAGGCGGAGCTATTGGGTGGAGCAGAGTTGCTCCGCAGAACTGGATGTGAGGTGGTGGTGGAGACGCTGGGGGCGATGGGCAGCAGGGTGACCCACGCCGAGGGGAGTTTTCACATTCCGGCCTTTCCCACCGCTGTGGTGGACACCACGGGAGCAGGCGACGCCTTCGCCGCCGGGTTCCTCTTCGGCTGGCTGCGGGGAAAGCCCCTCGAAACCTGCGCCCGCTGGGGGAACTGGACCGCGTCCCGTCTGATCCAGGCGGCGGGTGTGAACATCAGCGATCTGCCCTCTGTGGAGGAATTGAAGGTTATCTCATGAAGATTCTGGTCATTGGCTCAGGCGGGCGGGAACACGCCCTGGTTTGGAAGCTGGCCCAATCGCTACACCATCCGCAGCTCTTTGCCGCGCCGGGCAATGGTGGTATGGCCGAGTTGGCCAGGTGCATCCCCATCGCGGCTGAGGATCTGAAGGAGTTGCGCGACTTCGCCCTGGAGGAGGGAATGGACCTCACCGTGGTGGGGCCGGAGGTCCCGCTGGCGCTGGGCATTGTGGATCTCTTTCAAAGCTCCGGGCTGCGGATATTCGGCCCCACGACGGCGGCGGCTCAGATCGAGGCCAGCAAGGCCTTCGCCAAGGAGTTTATGCGGGAGGTGGGCATCCCCACCGGTGACTTCCACGTCTTTGAAGACTATGAGCAGGCGCTGGCCTACTTGCGAGGGCAGGATCGCCCGTGGGTGGTCAAGGCCGATGGGCTGGCGGCGGGCAAGGGCTCCATCGTGTGCGACAATCGTCAGCAGGCGGAGGAGGCGCTGGAGCTGATCATGGTGGAGCGGGCCTTCGGCGCCGCGGGGGATCGGGTGTTGATTGAGGAGCGGCTGTACGGCGAGGAGGCCTCCTGCCTGGCCTTCAGTGATGGCAAGCATATCGCTCTATTCCCTCCAACCCAGGACCACAAGCCGGCCTACGATGGCGATCAGGGCCCCAACACCGGCGGCATGGGCTGCTATGCCCCCGCTCCAGTGGTTACTCCGGAGCTACAGGAGGAGATCCGCTGCACCATCCTTGAGCCGGCCATCCGAGGGTTGGCCGAACGAGGGACTCCTTACCAGGGCGTCCTCTACGCTGGAGTGATTATCACCAAGGAGGGGCCGAAGGTGTTGGAGTTCAACTGTCGCTTTGGCGACCCGGAGACCCAGCCCCAGGTGCCACTGCTGGAAAGCGACCTCGTGTCCATCCTCGAAGCCTGCATGGATGGTCGGCTGGAGAGGGCGGATGCCCATTGGCAGAAGGGGGCGGCGGTATGCGTGGTTCTGGCCTCGGGCGGCTACCCAGGGGACTACGAGAGGGGCAAGCCCATCTTCGGCCTGGACCGGATCACCGATCCCCAGACGGCAGTTTTTCACGCCGGAACCGCCCGTCGCGATGGAGGCATCGTGACCCATGGCGGGCGCGTGCTGGGAGTCACCAGTTGGGACACCGACATTGCCCGGGCCATTGAGCGGGTGTATCAACAGGTGAAGTTGATAAACTTCGAGAGGATGCACTATCGCACTGACATTGGAGCAAAAGCACTGCGCGGTCAGTGATCACCCTTGAGTTCTGTTTCTCGAAGCTCGCCCAGGGGGGTCAGAGGACCCTGAGCCAGCAGCCGCTCATCCAGCGGGGGAAGGGAAGCCAGGGTGAAAGCGTCGTAGACCAACAGCTCCAGCCGGGCCTGGTCGAGCGCTGCGTCGGCTGGGGGACTGATGCGCCGCACATCGGCCACCCGGGTGCCACGGATCCATTTCAGGGTGGGGATGGCCCCCCAGGCCGGAGTGCCATCCTCCTGCGCCTGCCACTGCTCCCCTACGTCGCGAAGCCGCAGGGAGAGGGTGTAGTCGCGGGTGAGGGGCTGCAGGGCCACGAAGTCCAACCGAAGGGAAACTGGCGCTCCCGGCGTGATGTGAGCGCCGACCAAGGCCATCTCCCCCCCCAGGCTGAGGTAGCGGCTGCCCGGCTGCAGAGAGGGCAGGGCGATCTTCCCCCTCCCGGCCAGGTGCCAGGGTCCCAGGGCGGACAGGAACTCGCCATCCCCAGCGCGGCGCAGCTCCATTTCGAGAGAGGAGACCTCCGGCGGGATGTCGCAGGCCGTGCTCAGGTAGGTGCTTGGTGAGTGGTTCGCTGGGAGCTCAACTTGACTCAGAAGCTGACCCTCGGACAGAAGCAGAGCCTGTGTCGCTGGGACCTGCCCCTTGAGATGCCAGTGCAGATAGACGCGCGGTGAAAGGGGATAACTGGTGTCGTAGTCCACGCCCACCAGTACAACTCCTTCGGAGAAGAGCTGATGGCAGGGATAAAGGGTTATCGGCGGTAGGGAAGAGGACTGCACCTCTACCTGGGTCAGGGCCATGTGATCGACACCGGTCGGTGTGGTCAATCGCTCCCAGCCACCATTGGTCAGGGGAACATAAGCCCCCGCGACGAGGGTGTAATCCCCTGGTAGCACGGTGGGTCGCAGGAAAAGGGTGTAGCGGTCTATGATGATTTCGCGGGGCTGATAGCGGACTGCGGTGTGGCGGGTGTCCGCCTGGGCCACCGGTACGCCATCGGATCCCACCAAATGCACAAAGAAAGAACAGTCCCGCTCCAGCGGCGCTAAGGGCCGCCAGGCCAGGAGCAGCACCAGTGGCCTGGCGGCCCCTATTGTCTCCTCCTCCAAACGATAGCCGATCAACCCCACCACATTGCCCAGAGCCACACCGAGGGGGGTGAACCCCGAGGGAGGGGCGAAGGTCGGCTCCTTCTGCACCAGGAAGGCCTCCCCCAGGGGGCGAAAGCGATAGGAGCTAGCCTCAAATTGGGGATAGAAATTGGTCACCACCACCGGCTTCTCCTGGATGTGCCGATCTATCTCCTCCCGCCATAACTCAGGGAGGGGAGTGCTTCCTTGAGGGTGGACGTAGCGGATGGTGACATCGGGGCGCTGTCCCTCCACCACCTGAAGGTAACGCAGGGAGGTGGCGCGGTGCCAGTTGGCGAGGATGAGGGCTTGGGGCGGTGCAGTCTGCAGGATTTCCTCAGCGTAGGTGCGGGCCGAGCGATCATGGTGCAGGAGGGCAAAGCTGGGATAGTGGGCCAGGGCCTGCGCCGTACCGAGGTAGAGGATCAGGGCCATCAGGAGCGCGAGAGCAGTGGGGGCTGATCGGGCCACAGGGAGGGCTAGAAGTGCTCCCAGCGCCCCGCCCAGGAGCAGGGCCAGGCACACGTAGGCCGGCATCAGGTACTCCACTGTCTGAGGGGCACGGTAGGTGAGGGCCACGAACCCGTTAAGCAGCAGCGCCCCGCCGATCAGGAGGAAAGCCCTGTGGCTACGCCACAGAAGCAGCGCTCCGCCTATGAGCATGGCCAGGAGCAGCGGGCCTTCGAACTGCATGAGCAGGATGTCCCTCAGCACCGCCAGTCGGTCGGACAGCAGGGCGGGGCGGGCGAAGGCGAACATGTCACCCCGGAACCCTTTGGCCATCACGTGCTCAGCGAAACCGCGAAGGGTGGTCAGATCGCCGGGGGCCAGCGGCGCGCCCATCGCATCGCGGAGGGGGAGGTACAGGAGCACGCTCAGGCCGAGGATCGCTGTGGCCAATGGCTTCAGAAGCTTTCGAGGGTGGGCGACCAGGGTCCGGTCTGTGGCGATCAGGTAGGCCCCTACGGGAAGGATCAGGAAGCCCAATGAGCCGTGGTGGGAGATCCCCAGGCCGAAGGCCAGGCCCAGCGCGGTCAGATAACGCTGGGCCTGCGCACGGCCATAGGCCAGGGCCAGTGCCAGGATGAGGGCGGTGAAGAGGGCGGTGAGACCCCGAATGGACGCTGTGGTGGCCTGAGCCCAGAAGGTGGTTGCTCCCCCCAGTGCCAGGGCCGCAGCCAGGCCAGGCCACGGGCTGGGGGTCAATTGGTGGATGGACCAACTGACCAGCGCCAGCGTCAGCGCGCCGATGACGGCCGAGAGGAGGTTCACCCGATAGGCCAGGTCTCCCAGGGGGATGAAGGTGAAGAGTTTCCCCAGCAGGGTGTAGAGGGGATAGCCTGGCGGGTGGGCCACCCCCAAGAGTGGGGCCACAAGCTGAAACTCCCCGGCGTCGGCAGGAAGCAGGGTGGGGGCCAAGGTGCACAGGTATAGTGCTAGCCCCCCTAGAAAGATAAGAGTGGAATTGAAGTGCCCGGCACTTTGGGAGTTTTCAAGCACCGGGCACCTGAGTGCGAGAATTCTACCATTGGCGATCACCAGCCCCAAAAGGGCTATCAATCCTGCGGCCAGGGCCAAGGGGGGGTGCAGCCGGGGATAGAGGGCGTAGCTGTAGCAGAGAGCCAAGGGACGCAGATTGGAGTGAAAGCGGCGGGCCCAGGCCAGTGATGCGATGGCCAGGGCCACGCACGCCAGCCCTAGGCCCGCTACCATAGGCCAGGGACGGGGCATAGTCCCTCTCTCCGCCAGGATGCGACTGAGATACAACCCCACCCCCAGGCCCAGCCAGAGGTGCTCCTGGCGGCGTAGTTCCCGCTTTAGGGTTGCAGTGGCTTGCCCAACCACCATCATCGCCTTCTGGCCCTCACTTCACCCCCGACCCCTCCCCTCTCCCCAACCTTGGGAGAGGGGAGGGGAAGCCGCCGTAGGCAGTGGGGGAGGAGTGAGAGCTATATCACCTCCCGATAGGCAGTCAGTGTCTCCTGAGCTGTGCGAGTCCAACTGAAGCGCGCGGCCTGAGCTTGAGCCTTTTCGCTGAGCTCCTGCCGAAGCGCCTCATCCTCCCACAGCGCGTTCATGGCCTCTGCCAGGGCCGCCACATCGTCAGGAGGGACCAGGATCCCGCCTGGGCCGACCACCTCGGGCAGGGAACCCCTGTCGCTGGCGATCACTGGCGTCCCGCAGGCCATGGCCTCCAAGGGTGGCAGCCCAAACCCCTCGTACTGAGAGGGGAAGAGAAAGGCACGGGCGCCGGAGTAGAGCGCTGGCTTGTCCTCCTCCGGCACCCAGCCGGTGAAGATCACCCACTCAGGGATGCCCAACTCCTGGACGATGCGGCGCGGATCGGGGGTGAAGGGTGTATCCCCCTGCGGTAGCCTCCCCGCCACTACTAACCACGGCTCAGAACTTGTAACTATCCGGGCAAAGGCTTGCAGTAGAGTGTCCACATTCTTCCGCTGGTCAAATCCTCCCAGGTAGAGGAAGTAGGATGAGGGCAGGCTGTATTTTTGCCGGATAGCCTTGCGATGGGCTCCTGGGGGGATGGGCCGGTAAGCGGCGTCGGCGGCCAGGTGAATGACACGCACCCGATCTGAGGGCACTCGCAGATAGCGGAGGATGTCCTGGCGGGAGGCGTGGGAATCGGTGAGGATCAAGGTTGCCCGGTATGCAGCGCGGGCCACCAGCCGGGTATAAAGCCTCACCAGCGCCGAGCCGCGATAGGCAGGCAGGAGAAGAGGGATCAGATCGTGGATGGTGACCAAGGTGGGCACAGAGGAATGGAGGGGTGGAGCAAAGTAGGGCACGTGGGCCAAGTCAACCCCCCGCTGCTGGCAGGCCTGAGGGAAGGCAACCTGCTCAAACCACAGCTTGGCCAGATCAGCGCTCAGGCTATCGAAGGGTGTAGCCCCTTTCAGCAGTGGGGAACCTGTGACCCAGGTGGGGCTCAGGAGGAGAAGGTCGTCGTGAGGTGCCAGCTCTCGGAGTTGGGCCACCAACTGATGCAGGTATTGGCCGCTCCCCGTGTGCTCCTGTTCCCAGAAGGCGGCGTTGATGGCAATCTGCATCCATTACACCGTTATGCTCCCGCCGGGGTGGCGGCAAAGTATTCCACTGTCCTTCTCAGGCCCTCCTCCAAACTGATCCGGGGCTGCCAACCCAGTTCCTGACGGGCGCGAGAGGCGTCGAGGCATATCTTGAAGACCTCACCCGGCTTAGGGGGAGCGTACATCTCACTGCCCTGATAGCCGGTGATGGCCTTCAATTGGGAGAAGATTTCATTGACGGAGGTTCCCACGCCACTGCCCAGGTTGTAGGTGCTGCCATCACCCTTCTCCAGGGCTAGTAGGTTGGAATGGGCCACGTCGCTCACGTAAACGAAGTCCCGTTCCTGTTCGCCCGAGCCGTTGATCACCACCTGTTGGTTCCGGAGCATCTGATGGGTGAAGATGGCCACTACCCCGGCCTCGCCATAGGGGTCCTGTCGGGGACCATAGACGTTAGGATAGCGCAGAATCGTATAGGCCAGGCCATAATGGGCTTGATAGAGGTACAGATAGTGCTCCACATGATGCTTGGAGGCCCCGTAGGAGTCCAGGGGATGGATGGGGTGGTTCTCATCCACAGGGAGGTACTGGGGCTCGCCGTAGACTGCTCCGCCGGTGGAGATGTAAATGAACTTCCGGACCCCATATTTGCGGCTCAGTTCCAAGAGGTTGAGGGAACCCAGGACATTCACCTCGGCGTAAAGGAGGGGCTGCTCCATGGATTCCCGCACGTTGGCCTTGGCTGCATGGTGGGAGATCACCTCTGGCTCCTCGGCAGCGAAGACCTCCTCCAACTCTGGCGAGCGGATGTCCACCTGATAGAAACGGGCCTGGGGGTTTAGGTTCTCCTCCCGGCCAGTGGAGAGGTCATCCATCACCACGACCTGATGGCCCTCTGCCAGAAGCAAGTCCACAACGTGGGAGCCGATGAAGCCCGCCCCACCGGTCACCAGCACCTTCATATGTTCTCCTCTACATGTACATCGCTGGCAGGCTCTTCCTGATAACCTCGAACTGTTCCAGTGCCTTTCCGGCGCCGATGGCCACACAGGCGATGGGGTTATCGGCCACGTAGCAGGGCACCTGCGTCTCCCGGGTGAGGAGTTGGTCAATGTGGCGCAAGAGGGCACTCCCCCCGGTCAGGACCATCCCTCGGTCAATGATATCGGAGGCCAGCTCAGGCGGCGTTTTGCTCAGCACATTCTTGACCATGCCCACAATGGCCGCCAGGGGTTCGGCAATGGCCTCCGTCACCTCCTCCGAATCCACCTCGATGGTCTTGGGCAATCCCGTCACGTGATCGCGGCCCTGCACGGGAGTGTGCATCTCTTCCTGCAGGGGCAGGGCACTGCCGATCTCCACCTTGATCTGCTCCGCCGTGTGGTCGCCGATGATGAGGTTGTACTTCTTGCGGATGTAGGTCATAATGGCTTCGTCAATCCGGTTGCCCCCCACTCGGACGGAGGAGGAGACCACGATCCCATTCACGGCAATGACCGCTGCCTCAGCCGTACCACCGCCCATATCCACCACCATGTTCCCCGCCGGCCGGCCGACGGGCATTCCAGCCCCCAGCGCGGCGGCCAGAGGGCCGGGGATGAGGTAGGCCTCCCTGGCGCCGGCCTGTAGTGCGGCATCCAGCACGGCCCGGCTCTCCACGGTGGTCACGCCCACTGGCACGCTCACCATGACGCGGGGTTTGAAGAGACGAAACCGTCCGCAGATCTTCTGGATGAAATAGCGGAGCATGGCCTCGGTCACCACGTAGTCGGCGATGACGCCATCCCTCAGAGGACGGGCTACTTCAATGGTATCGGGCGTGCGTCCCAGCATGGCCCGTGCCTCCTGGCCGATGGCCACGATCTTGTTGTCATTGCGCGAGATGGCCACCACCGAGGGCTCCTGAAGGACGATGCCTCTCCCCTTGACGTGCACCAGCAGGTTGACCGTGCCCAGGTCTATCCCCAATTGTTTCTCAAACATCCTATCTCCACC
>CAYRNM010000085.1:0-6626 GCA_964425465.1 uncultured Anaerolineae bacterium
GCGTGGGGGTGGAGGTGGAAGTAGAAATGGTGGCTGGAGAAGGGGAAGGCATTGCGGTCGGCTCTTGGGTGACGGGTGGCGGCGGGGTGGCTGTGGGAAGCGAAGAACAGGCGATCAGTTGAGCGGCCAGTAAGACCACACAGAATACATGATACGTAATACGTAATACGTAAATACTCTTCATAAAATCTGAGCCTCCTGGAGATTCTCTACCAACGAAGTTCGAGTTGGGCCGTCGGCACTTGGAGCTCGAAATCAATCTTTCTGCGGTGCAGGGCCACGCTCTGGGCCAATCCTTCGGCGATAAGGATGCTGAGGAGGGAGCTGCCCCCGTAGCTGACGAAGGGCAGGGGGATGCCTGTTACCGGCAGGAGCCCCACATTCATCCCCATATTCACCAGGCTTTGAAAGGCGATCACGGTGGCTACGCCACAGACGATCAGCCGCCCGAAGGTATCGCGTGCCCGCTCAGCAATGCGCAGCAGTCGCAGAAGCAGCAGCACCAGCAGAAGGATCACGAGGATGGCGCCCACGAAGCCCAATTCCTCACCTATGACAGAGAAGATGAAATCGGTGTGGCGCACACGCAGAAAATGGAGCTGGCTCTGACTGCCGCTGGTCAGGCCCTTGCCCAGCCAGCCTCCGGAGCCGATGCTGATCAGCGCCTGATCCACATTGTATCGCTTCGCAGGGTCAAATCCAGGGTTGAGGAAAAGGAGCAGTCGAGTGCGCATGTACCCCTGTAGTCTCCACCACATGAAGGGTGCAGCCACAAGGCCCATCAGGCTCAGCAGGAGCAGGTGGCGCACCCTCATGCCAGCGACGAACATCATGACCAACCATATCACCCCCACAACCAGCGCTGTCCCCAGATCAGGCTGCAGATAAATTAAAAGGGTGGGAGGCACTACATAGATCAGAGAGAGCAGAACATAGCGCAGCCTGTGCAGCGATTCCTCGTAGTGGGCCAGATAGCTGGCTAGCACCAGGATCATCAGCACCTTGCTCAACTCCGAGGGCTGAAAGGGAAAGGGCCCCAGATCGATCCAGCGCTGAGCGCCATGGGTGATCTGACCCACGGCAAAAACGAGCAGCAGCAGCAGGATCACCAGGCCATAAATCAGGTTCTGCAAGTGGCTCAGCACCCGGTAGTCCAGGGCTCCGAGGGTCACCATCAGGAGCAGTCCGACAGCCGCATAAATCGCCTGCCGGAGAGCGAGTCCCTGCAGGGCTAAGGAACCCTGCGCAGCGCTGCCGATCATCATCACCCCCAGGCCCATCAGAAGTAGGGTGAGAATAAGTAAAGGATAGTCGAAGTCACGCCATATCATCTTTGCCCTTAGCTCTCAGTCCTCGGTGGTCAGTCCTGACTATGGACCGGTGATCTGTAAGGCCATCTGGTCCAGATACCTCCACGAGCGCTCGAAATCCACCCAGGGCAGAAGTTGCCTCTCCCCGTCGTAGGGATCCAAGGCCCACAGGCCATTGTCAGTGTACCCCTCGATCACCACCGTATGCTCATAGGGCACCACCTTGACCTTCGCCCCTCCGGCCAGTTCCAGCTCCGTGGGAGTCTGCTCCCAGAGGTGATAGGTGATCCAGGCCATCACCGGATGGCCCGCTTTCAGGGCGTTGCGGATGCCTTCCAGCCCGCCTTCGACGTTGGTCACCCGCAGGCCATACTCAGCCAATAGTTTCTGGATAGGAGCGGCATGTACACCGTAGTCCTCCAGGCCGCCAGGCAGGCCATCTAGGTTGCCCCGAAAGCCGAGGTTGGGGTTCTCATGCCGTGGTAGGGCCGCGATGGCCTCCTCTTCAGACAGGGGCACGCCGAAAAAGGCGGCGACCATGGAGGCCGAGGCCGCCTCGCAGCTCAGGTTGTGACTTTGTTTGTAGAGTGGCACTCCCAGGGACGCCGGCCCCGGCGAGGGTTCCCCTGGTGATGAGAGTGAAGCGGCCCCCAGCCTCTGTAAATCTTCCTCGATGGCGGCCAGATCTTCGCGGATCGCTGGGAGGTCATCCAGTCGCTTATTCAGATGTGAGATTTCTGATTGCAGATTTGAAATCTCCAGTCTACAATCCGCGATCTGTTCCCTCTCAGCTTCCAGAGCCTCAATTCGGGATCGCATGGCCTCCTGCTCCCGCTTCAGGGCCTCCAATTCTTGAAGTGCCGCAGCCATTTCCCCATCCAGCCCCTCCGTCCTCTGTGCTAAGGAATCCAACACGATCTGCGTCTGCCTATAGCTGGCCCAGACCAGGCTTTCCAGACGCCAATACGCAACCGTTCCCAGAAAGATCAGCAGCAGTGTGGTCAGAGCAGCAGTTATAGAGAGTAGGGTGGGTAGGGAAAATCCCCTTTGGGTCTGACGCATGGATTTCTCGGTTCAATCCTTAATTGGTAGTCCTAGTTCGGACTGTGGACTATGGACTGACTGAAGTAATAGCGCAAGATCTGGGCCGCGATGGGCACCGCTGTTCTCGACCCCTCGCCTCCCCCCGCCACGAACACCACCAGTGCGATTTCCGGGTCTTCGTAGGGGGCAAAGGCGGTGAACCAGGCGTGGGTGGGCAGGTTCCCCTTCTCATCTCGAGGGCCCAGGAATTCCGCCGTGCCTGTCTTGCCCGCCACAGCCACCTCGGGCAGGTCAGCTCGCCTGGCCGTCCCCCAGGCCACTGCTCCCCTGAGTCCCTGCCGTATGAGCTCCAGGTGTTGAGGTGAGACGCCTACCTGCCGGATCACCTCCGACTGGAAGGGGCGTATCAACTGTCCATCGGCGGTCCGTACCTCATAGACGATCTGGGGTTGGTAGAGGGTCCCTCCGTTGGCCACCGCAGCCGTGGCATTCACCATCTGCAACGGGGTGGCCAGGATGAAGCCCTGGCCGATGGAGATATTGTAGGTATCGCCCGTAGTCCAGCTCTCGGCGTAGTTGAGGCGCTTCCATTTGGCCGTGGGCACCAGGCCCGCCGTCTCACCGGTGAGGGCGATCCCCGATTGCTGTCCCAGGCCGAAGCGCTCAGCGTACTCCGCCAACCGCTCCAGCCCCAGCCCCTCAAACTCCCTGAATCCCCCTCCCAGTTGATAGAAGAAGATGTCGCAGGAATAGGTCAGGGCCTGCACGACATTCAGTGGGCCGTGGCCAGACCTCAGCCAGCAGTAGAAGGGTTGTGCCAACTCCGGATCATCAGGGAAGTACTTGTTGGGAAGCCACAGTGTGCCCTGACAGAGAAGTCGGGTCTGGGGGGAGATGACTCCCTCCTCCAGTCCAGCGGCGGCCAGGATGATTTTGATGGTTGAGCCGGGTGGGTATTGACCGCCAATGGCGTGGTTAACCAAGGGGCGCTCCGGGTCTTCAGTCAGGCGCTGGTAGTCCTGAGCCGAGATTCCACCAGCGAAGAGGTTATTGTCGTAGCTGGGCAGGGCCACCAGGGCCAATATCTCGCCTGTCTGAGGGTTCAGAGCAATGGCTGAAGCCGAGGTGGAGCCCACCTCCTCCATCCCGGCCCTCAGCGCTTCCTCCACCGTCCGCTGTAGGTCCAGATCGAGGGTCAGGATCAGGTTATGGCCAGGGCTGTCCTCCTGAGCCACACCGACGGTGCGCACCTCCCTCCCCGCCACATCCACCTCAATGTACTTCTGTCCCTTACGGCCTCGGAGTTCCTCCTCGAAAGTGTATTCCACCCCAGCCAGGCCGACGCGGTCCAGGTGGGAATCATATCCCCGCGCCAGATACTCCTCTGCCCTTTCAGCGGGGATGCGCCCCACATAACCCAGAATGTGAGCGGTCAACGGCCCCTCTGTGTACTGGCGTGTGGGGATGATCCTGAGATTTACCCCGGGCAGGTTCAGATGCTCTTCGGCGATGACGAAGGCGGTCTCTCGGCCCACATCCTGGGCCACGATCATCGGCTGGAAGGGAGCCAGTTCTGTACCGGCCAGCCGTTCCTCCAGGCTGGCTGCAGAGAGGAAAGGCATATCCAGCAGTTCTGCCAAATGGGCCAGCACCTGCCTTCGTGCCCCTTCCTCATGGGGCAGATAGGCGGGCATGATCTCCACGCTGAAGCTGGGGGTATTGCGCACCAGGATCCGCCCTTGGCGGTCGTAGATGATCCCTCGGGGAGCCTCGGTGGAGACGAGGCGGAAGCGGTTCTCATCTGCCCAGGCTCGATACCGGTCCGCCTCCACAATCTGCAATCGCCATAATCGGATCATGAGCCCGGCGAAGAGGAGGAGGATCGTTAGCCGGAAAAGAGCCAATCGGAGTCGCATTCCATCACCATACCATTTCCGCCTCTTTGGTGCGCCGGTCGAGCCAGCGCAGCAGGAGATACACCGGAGGCATCAAGGCTGTGTTCAGCCCGGCAGAGGGAAGCATCAGCCGCCACAGGGCAGTGGGCCAATCCACTGCCCAACCCATGAGCTGCAATATGGTCAGAAAGGTCAAATCATGGAGCAAGGAGCCGGCGAAGCTGGCCACCAGGGGCAGGGGCAGTAGGGGCGTTTCGCGAAACGCCCCTACGCGGAAGATGGTCACCTCGCCCAGGCCAGCCAGAGAGCTGACCAGGAGCAGGGAGAGGGTAGAGATCCCAAAGGACGCGCCGGAGAGCATATCGAGGAGCATCCCACCTCCAAAGGCCCACACCATCCCCTCCCTCCTTCCCCGAAGCAGACTCCAGGAGAGGACCGCCAGGAGCATCAGGTTGGACTGCACTCCCAAAAGGGTCAGGCGAGGGCTGAGGGTGGTCTGAGCCAGAGCTATGATCACCAGAAGCAGGCCAACGAGATAGAGGCTAATTTGCATTCCCTATCCCTCCACCGGGGCTTCCAAAGGCTGAAAGTCAGTGATCACCAACACCCTCTCCAAGCAACTGAAATCCACAGTGGGCCGCACCTGTGCCTGCTGAAACATCTCGATATCCTGCTGATGCACCGCCACCACCTGACCGATCACCAGCCCTTTGGGGAAATTGCCCCCCAGGCCGGAGGTAAGGACCACATCCCCCACGCTCACCGGCTGATCCTGGGAGATGTAGTTCATCACCAGTCCACCGCCCAGCACCCCTTCCACCACTCCACTGGCCCGTGAGCTTTGGACCAGTCCGTTGACCGAGCTGCGGGCATCGATGATCAGCAGCACTTTTGAGGAAGAAAATCCCACCTCCGCTATCCGGCCCACCAGGCCCCTATCAGTGACAACGGGCATCCCGGGCCCGATGCCCTGCTCACTCCCCACATCAATGGTCAGGTAGGAGAGGAAGGTGCTGGGGTCCCGGCCGATCACCTCCGCAGCCCTGTGCTCCTGGTGGGGATTGGCCCGCGAGAACTGAAGCAGGCGGCGTAACTCTTCATTCTCTGCCTCCACCTCTTTGAGCTGCACATTCTCGATCATGAGCCTGTCGGCGAGCCCGTGGAGGGCTTCATTCTCCCGGCGCAGGGTGCCCAGCTCGCGTAGAGTGGCGAAGAGCTCGCTCAGGCCATCTGCGATAGAGGCCAGGGTGCGCTGGGGTGGGGCCAGCAAGCGCAGCATCCAGCGCTGGATGGGTTCCAGATAGCCCAGCTCGTTGAGCGCCATGCCAGCGAGGGTGAGGAAGATCAGAAGCACAAGGAGCCCTGTAGGGGCGATTCGCGAATCACGCCTACTACGCCAGAGACTCACAGCCTACCTGCCGCTAATGACGAGTGCTGCCCCGCTGGGTGCTGGTCAGTACCTTGCGCAGGATATCCAAACTCTCCAGCACCTTGCCTGCGCCTCGGGCCACGCAGGTCTGGGGTTTCTCGGCTACATGCACCCGCATGCGGGTCTCCTCGGAGAGTCGCTCTGCCAGCCCTTTGAGCTGAGCCCCCGCTCCTGCCATGACGATCCCATTCTCCATCAGGTCGGCCACCAGTTCGGGCGGTGTGCTATCCAGGGCATCGCGCACTGTATCCACAATGATCTCCACCGAGGAGGCCAGGGCCTCGCGGATCTCCACGCTGGATACCTCGATGGCCTGGGGAAGGCCGGTGATGAGGTTGCGGCCCCGCATGGTCATGGTCTGCTCCTCGGGTAGGGGGTAGGCTGAGCCTATGGCAATCTTCACCTTCTCCGCCATGCGTTCACCGATGAAGAGATTGTACTTCTGGCGTGCATAGTTGATGATGTCCTCATCCATCTCGTCGCCCGCCACCCGGATGCTGCGGCTGACGACAATGCCCCCCAGGGCGATGACCGCCACCTCGGTAGTGCCCCCTCCGACGTCAATGACCATGCTGCCCATCGCTTCGGTGACTGGCAGGCCAGCCCCCAGGGCCGCCGCCATAGGCTGCTCGATCAGGTAGGCCTCCCGCGCCCCGGCGCTCATAGTGGCCTCATAGACCGCCCGCTTCTCCACCTCCGTCACGCCGCTGGGGATGCCCACCACCACCCGAGGGCGGGGGAGAGGCAGAAAGACGCTGTCGTGCGCCTTGTTGATGAAGTAGTGCAGCATCTTCTCCGTGATATCGAAATCGGAGATCACCCCATCGCGCAGAGGGCGAATGGCGATAATGCTGGAGGGAGTCCGCCCTACCATCTCTTTGGCTTCCTGACCAATGGCTAGCACCCGCTTGGTCCGGGCCTCGATGGCTACCCATGAAGGCTCGCTGA
>CAYRNM010000085.1:6726-11751 GCA_964425465.1 uncultured Anaerolineae bacterium
GGGACCCTTCTTCTGGAGGGGGGAAAGATTACCGCTCTGGGAAAGGACATCCCCATTCCAGAGGGGGCACAGGTGATCGAAGCGCGAGGCAAGGTGGTGATGCCGGGGCTCATTGACGCCCACTGCCACACCGGCGTCTTCGCTGACGGAGTGGGCTCCCCCCATAGCGACGGCAACGAGATGACAGACCCCATCACCCCCCACGTCCGCGCTCTGGACGCTCTTCACCCTGAGGACCTGGCGTGGGCTGACCTGCGTGGAGCCGGGGTGACCGCCGTGCTGACCGGTCCCGGCAGCGGCAATGTCATCGGCGGCCAGTCCATCTGCGTCAAGACAGCGGGAAAGACCGTGACCGAGATGACACTCCTGGAGCCAGCAGGCGTGAAGATGGCCCTGGGGGAGAACCCCAAGCGGGTCTACGGCGATCAGAAGAAAACCCCCTCCACCCGCATGGGCAATGCGGCTATTCTACGTCAGGCGCTGGTGGAGGCTCAGAACTACCTGGTCAAGTGGGAGCGATATGAGGCCAAGAGAGACAAGGGTGAGGAGGCCGAGCCGCCGGAGCGGGATCTCAAGTGGGAGGCGTTGGGGAAGGTGCTGAGGCGAGAGTTGAAGGCCCGCATCCACTGCCACCGCGCCGACGACATCCTGACCGCCATCCGCATTGCCGAGGAATTCGACCTGGATATCACCATTGAACATGCAACCGAGGGGTACAAGGTCGCCGACATCCTGGCTCAGAAGTCCATCCCCTGTGTGGTGGGGCCTATTCTCTTTTCCCGCACCAAGTATGAGCTGCGGGATATGACCCCCCGAAACCCCGGGCTTTTGGCCAAGGCAGGGGTGAAGGTCGCCATCCAGACGGATGAGGTGTCCGCGGTGAAGTACCTGCCCATCAACGGGGCGCTGGCCGTGCGGGAAGGAATGCCAGAGGAGGAGGCCCTGAAGGCCATCACCATTAACGCTGCGGAGATCATTGGCGTGGCCCACCGGGTGGGGAGCCTGGAGGTGGGAAAGGACGCCGATGTGGTGATCTTCAGCGGCCACCCCTTCGACTACCGCACCGTGGCCGAGGTGGTGATCATCAATGGGGAGGTGGTCTATCAGCGAAAGTAGGGGCGTCATTAAATGACGCCTCTGCGGTTGGATGCCAGTTAGAATCGGCGAGGTGCAGCGATGAGCCTTCTGAAACAAGTGAAAGAGACGATCGAGGAATACAGCCTCCTTGAGAGGGGAGAGCCGGTCGTGGTCGGCGTATCCGGCGGCCCTGACTCCCTTTGCCTGCTGCATGTGTTGAAGCGCCTGGCGCCGCAGTATGAGATGGCCCTTCACGTGGCCCACCTGGAACACGGCATCCGGGGTGAGGAGTCGGAGGCAGATGCCCGGTTCGTATCAGACCTGGCCCGGCGGTGGGGATTGCCCATCACAATGGAACATGCCAACGTGCCTCGGCTGGCTGAAGAGGAGGGGTTGGCCATCGAGGAGGCAGCCCGTCGGGCTCGGTATGGCTTCCTGGCCTGGGTGGCAGTCGAGATCGGGGCCCGCTGCATCGCCGTGGGCCACAACGCCGACGATCAGGTGGAGACGGTGCTCATGCACTTCCTGCGGGGCTCGGGGCTGGCAGGCCTGCGGGGGATGTTGCCCCTCTCGCCCCTGGGGGAGCTGCGGCTGGGCCAGGTCCTGCGCGATAGCTCCCTAGCCGCCGACCTGCGTCTGATCCGCCCCCTGCTAGAAGTCCCCCGATCCGCCATCGAGACCTACTGCCGCAGGAAGGGTTTAGAGCCCCGCTTTGACCGCTCTAATCTGGACACCACCTACTACCGCAATCGGCTGCGCCACGAACTGCTCCCCACGCTGGAGAGCTATAACCCCAACGTCCGAGAGGTACTGCGCCGCACAGCCCAGGTTATGGCTGCCGACTACGAACTTCTGCGGCAGGGGCTAGAGGAAGCGTGGGGGCAGATCCTCCGTCAGGAATCGCAGGAAGCCATCTTTTTTGACTTGGAGGGCTGGCGGTCTCTCCCTTTAAGCCTGCGTCGCTCCACGCTGCGGGAGGCGATCCACCGCCTGCGGCGCTCCTTGCGAAACATCAACTGGGTGCACGTGGAGAACGCCCGGCGGGTGGCGGAGAGGGGGGAGACGGGGGCCCAGGCCACGCTTCCTTGCCATTTGATGCTCACCGTGGACTACAACCACCTGCTCGTCGCGGAGGAGGGATACCTTCCCCCCGTGAGCTGGCCCACTGTTGAGGCCCCTCTTCCCGTTGTCGTGCCGGGAACCATTCACCTGCCGGGGACTGAGTGGCGGCTCGTAGCTCAGCTCATTGACCGTCCCCATTTCCCTGGTGCGGCGCTCCACAGTGGGGAGCGGTGGCAGGCTTTCCTGGACGCCGATGTGGTGGGGAGGGAACTGATCCTACGCCCGCGGCGGCCAGAAGACCGCTTTCAGCCGCTGGGGATGGGAGGCCACTCCCAGCGCATACGGGATTTTATGATCAACGTCAAGGTCCCCGCTGCGCACCGGGATCGGGTGTCGCTGCTAGTGGCTGGAGGGCGTATCCTGTGGGTGTGTGGCTGGCGGGAGGATGAGCGGGCCAGGGTGACGGAATCCACCCAACGCATCCTATGGCTGCGTTTTGTGCGTGGTTCAGGGGCCGGTTAGACAAGCTTCATCGACGTCGCCCGGAGTTGACAGGCCTCCGCAAATGTGATACGATATTACATGGAAATAACATCATAATGAGGCTTTGACTACCTGCAGTCCCACGAGCGAGCAGCCGTGGGAGAGTGCCTCGCCCGCCGGGGTACACTGTGGCGGTAAGTGCAGCGGGACGGCGTGCTGCTGTTGTAGGAAGCCGTCGCTTCGTAGAGCAATGCCGACTTTGACATCCGTGCTGAAGTGAATACGGTCTGGAGTATTAGGCCTGATTGTTTTGACCGAGGAGGGGCTCTTGCAGTTAGTGACGTCGTTGACCATAGATGCTAGCCTGTTGCGCAAACTGCTACGGCTGTGGGACAAAGGCGGTGACAGACGAAACCCCTTTGTAGCCGTGCTGGTTACGCCTCTCTTCGCTGAGCCTTCGACGCTGCGATTGATCCGAGAGGAACTAAAGGAGAAGTGCGGCGCGATAGTCTACTTCGACTCCGGTGGCTACTATGCCCAACAGGGGAAGATAGCCTTCGAAGAACTCTACTGTGCCCTGCGCGACTACTACCAGAACCCCGACAATCAGTGGGCTGATTGGTATGTACTGCCTGATCATGTTCCGACGTCAAGTGATTCGCTGGCAAGGGTGGATCAGAAGGTCAATGACACCATCACAGCAGCCAAGATGTTTTTCGCCGAGATGTCTCCATTTGTGCGAGAACGTACCCTTCCGGTTATCCAGGGCCACACATTTGAGCAAGTCAACCGCTGCATAGAGGCCTACCGGGCGATGGAGGGAACGTACATTGGTTTTGGCAGCTTCGGCACCAGTGGAGCCAATAATAGCATAAATGTGGCCGACACCCGTTCGGCAGAAACAGTAGCCCATATCGCCTGCCAACTGACGAAGAACGGAGTACATCTGCACACTTTTGGCGTGTCTACACCACCTGTGATCTACGCTTTCCAACGGTTAGGTATCCACAGCTTTGACAGCATGGCTTGGCTGCGCTCGGCTGGCTACGGCAAGGCTTTTCTGCCCTTTACCCGTGCCTATAATGTATCCCACCGAAGCACCCGGAACATGGCGCTGAGCCAAGTAGAATTCGAGCAGATCAAGGAACACACGGGCCATTGCTGCCCCTTTTGCGAAGACTTTAGTAGATTGAGCAGGAATCGGCTCTATCGCAGTCTGCACAACTTAACAGCCATAATGGACACGATTGATCCGGATCAGCAACGAGATCCACAGGCCATCGCATCTTTGATCAAATGGAAATCGCAGCGGTACTATAAAATGTTCGAGGGAGTTTACCTTGCCTGATGAGTTCGTCTTCCACATTCGCAACGCTCAACCAGGAGACATGGTAGCAGCGCTGGCGACGCTAGAGGTGTATCCTGGCCTGTCTACAATCACCGAAATTGTTGAGCACGCCGAGACTCTGGGCTTTACTATCCGCGACCGGCAGCGATTGGAAGCATTGATGACCGTCCGCGATTTAGGGTTGGTAGCACGCGAACAAAATGTCCTCACCAGTAACGGCAAAGTACTTACCCAACTGGAAATGGATAAGCCGGACCTCTTCGCTGACGTCGTCCATGGCCTTCAATATGTGCTTTGGGATGACAAGCAGCCGAGTGCTTATTGCTTTTCGTGGAGCTATCGAAAACTGTGTCAGATGCTATGGCAGAGTGGGGTAACAACGCTGACTAGCCGGCGGGAGATTGCTTCTGAAATTGAAGCGCAAGCTCGGACTGTATTCGGCCGGTCAGATATCGCATTCAGTCCTAAGAGCATCGGAGGAGCATTACTGTGGCTCTCTGAACTAAAACCATCTGTGCTCGATGAGAGCGGCAAAAAGTTTAACCGTCGCACTTTCTGTCCGCCAGAACTGTTCGTGCTGGCCGTGGATTTTGTCTACTCGACCCAGGGCGTGGACTACGGGGCTAACCTATTGTTGAGTGACGAGCATCGGGATGCTATCTGCCAGGTTTGCCTGCTGGACCCATCCGGCTTCGATCGGGTGCTGGAGTACGTAGTGACCCAGTTCGATTATCTGGAAAAGGGGCTGGGAGGTGGGTGGGGCCGATACCTGACGCTGCGTCATGGGCCCATGGTAGAGGAGTTCGTCTGAGTGAGTGATTTCATCCGAACATTGAATGTCATCAAAACGCATCGTGATTCCTCGTGGCTGACTGACTCACAACGACGGGCACTGGCGGAGTTGAAAGAGGCGCTACGCGCACCCGGAACGGTCAACCTGTGCGGGCCAGTAGGTGTAGGCAAGACGTTCCTGGCCTGGACTCTCGCCGATGAGTTAGACTACATCTACTTTCCGCATCTGTGCTACTTTGAGCAGGCCGATGATGTGGATGCAG
>CAYRNM010000086.1:0-11703 GCA_964425465.1 uncultured Anaerolineae bacterium
TCGGAGCATTCCACTCCGAGGCCCTGTGGTTCTGCAAAGGAGGAGGCCATCACGTACCCTCCCGCAGGTTAGCAAAAGTGGCTTTTAACCTGCAGGAGGGTGAGCAGTTAGGCCGGCTCGCCTGAGCGGGGCAACCACACCTCCAATCGCGTGCCCTGACCCACCTGGGAGTGGATGGCCATTCGACCGCCCAGCAACTCCACCCGTTCCTGAATGCCCATCAATCCAAAGCTCCCCTGCTGCGCCAGCTCACTGAGGCCGGCCACCATCTCGAAACCCCGCCCATCGTCCTCAACAGCCAGGTGAATTAGTTCCGAGTCCAGATCGAGCCACACTTCAACGTGGCGGGCCTGGGCATGGCGGCGCACATTGTTGATCGCCTCCTGTGCGATGCGGTAGAGGGCCAACTCGACCTCGGGGTCCACCCTTTGCGAATCACCTCTCACGAGGATATCAGCCTCCACACCCTCCGGGGTGAGCTCTTTCACTAGCCGCCTCAGGGCGGGGATAAACCCCAGGTCCTCCAGCAGGGTGGGGCGCAGTTCCCGGCTGAACCGCCGCACCCCCTCGATTGTGCCCTGAAGCAGGGCTTGCAGTTCGGAGAGTTGCTGCTGCGCCTTTTGGGGATCGGCCAGCGAAGCCTGGACCAATTCCAGCCGGCGGCTGATGGCGACCAGCGACTGGATGGTGTCATCGTGGAGCTCTCGGGCGATACGGCGGCGCTCCTCCTCCTGGCTGTGGGTGATGGCGGCCACGTAACGGCGAAGCCCGGCCCGGTAGCGCTCGATCTGCTCAATCATGCGGTTGAAGGCCGCCGCCAGGCGCTGCAACTCGCTGATGGACTCTGACCTCACGCGGGTCCGATAGTTGGATTGGATGGCCGCCTCCGCCTGGCGCAACAGATCATCCACCGGGATGCTGATGTGCCGCGCACCCCAGAGTATAGCCGCAATGGACAGGATCACGCCGCCCAGCAGTGCACCGCTGCCCAGCCACAGGTAAGTGCGCAGGGGCGCAATGGTCGCTTCCCACGATTCCTGGAGCACCAGGTGCCAGCCGATGTGGGGCACGGTGGCGTATCCGACGACCTGCGGCTCCCCATAGGGCAGGGTGAGCAGGCGAGCACCGCTCTCCTCCTGCATCACGGCCTTAGCGATGGGGCTATCGGTTGGCAACTGCTGGTTGATCAGCCTCTGCTCTGGATGGTAGATCACCCGCCCGGTGCGGTCCAGCACATAGATGTGCCCTGGGTGCTCGGCCCCCAGGTGCGGCATCATGGAGGCTAGCGTCATCCCATCCAGGTAAAAGCGCCTGACCAACACGCTGTGGAGCTGCTCTGCCGGGCTTCGCATGGGCATGGAGAGGACGATCATCGGCCGGCCATTGTCTTCATCCTCCACCACGTCCGAAAAAAATGGGCCGCCCTGGACAATGAGAGCCTGGAAATAGGGGCGGTTGTGCAGATTGCGGCCCTGGAGGGCGGGCCGCCGGGGCTGAGAGATGATCACCCTTCCCTGCTCGTTGAGGAGGCTCACTTCATCGGCGAAAAGCTCCGGGTTGCTGGCGGCTACCTCGACCAGGGCCACGGCCTGGGAACTGATGTCATTGATGCGCATAGAGTGCATGTTGGCCACACTCATCAGCCTTTGAGCCTGTTCTTGCATCTGACGGGCCAGACGGTCTGCCGAGGCCCGGGCGATTTCCTCGACGCGCTGCTCCGCAACAATAGTCATCACCCACTGATAGGCGAAGATATCCACCACGATGACCGCCAGCAGGAGGATGGCCAGGGCGGGAAGAGCCCAGATCAGGATGCGCAGCCTCAGGCTACGCCACATATCCTGCCAGCGTGTCATCACCCCCAGGTCAGCCAAGACTTACCCACCCCTTGCGCAGCGCGGCCAGCACCGCCTCGATGCGGGAGTTGACCTTCATTTTGGAGAAGATGTTGCTCAGGTGAGTCTGCACCGTGCGCTCACTGATGACCAATGTTTCGGCGATCTCCCGATTGGTGGTCTTGCCCTGGGCGATCACCTCCAGCACCTCGATCTCCCGCTCGGTGAGGCGATCTGGCCCGCCCATCGTCCGCTCTCGGCGCAGGCGAGGGCGTCCGTCGGCCAGTTGGCGGACCACCTTGTGGGCCACGGCCGGGTCCAGGGGGGACTGGCCGGAGTGCACCTGGCGCACGGCCCGCACCACCTCTCTGATGGGCGCGGTCTTGAGCAGATAGCCCGCCGCCCCGGCCTCCAGCAGGGCGAAGACGTACTCATCGTCGTCGTAGGCGGTGAGCACCAGCACCTGGGAGGGGAGGTTCAGCTCTCGGATGCGGCGCGTGGCCTCCAGGCCCGAGAGGTCGGGCATGCGCACATCCATAATCACCACGTCGGGCCTCAGTTCCTGTGCCAAGCGCACAGCCTCTCGGCCGGTGGCAGCCTCTCCCACCACCTTGAGGTCTGGCTCCTGCTCCAGAAGCTCCCGTGTTCCCTGTCGTACTACGGCATGATCGTCGGCCAATACCAGGCGGATCTTGTGCATCTTCCACCCTCCACAGGGCGACCGCGAGGGTTGCCCCTACTTGCTCGTCACATTCACCGATTCCAGCAGAATGTAAGGCATCCGCAGGCCACCGTACACCCATTCGCTCTCCTGACTGATGGTAGCGATGTGGTGCAGGTCCTGGTAGATATTACCCGCAATGGAGATATCCTTGACCCGCCCCACAATCTCTCCCTTTTCGATCCGATAGGCCAGCCCCCAGGTGTTGGAGAAGAGGCCGCTGATCACATTGCCCTGCCCCAGTCCCAAGGGGGAATCGGCCAGTACCCCTTCTTCGATCCCGGCGATGATGTCGGTCAGGGGTGTCGTGCCTGGAGCGACGATCAGGTTGGAGGGGGAGGGGCGAGGGGGGCTGAAGAGACCCCGCGAGCCATTTCCAGTGCTCCTTGTCCCCGCCTGGGATGCGGTCTTCAGGTCGTACAGAAAGCCCCGAACGGTGCCCCCCTCAATGAGCACGGTGCGTTGGGTGGGCACGCCCTCGTCGTCGTGGGGGGCGCTGCCCGGCCGGCCGTCGAGCGTGCCGTCATCAACGAGGGTCAGTTGGGGGTCGAAGAGCTGCTCTCCCAGCCGACCGGCCAAGGGGGAGATGGAGCGGTAGACATTCTTGCCATCCACGGCTTCCATGAGGGGCAGGCCCAGCACGGTGGCCCCCATGGGGGAGAAGAGGACCGGCTGGCGGCCGGAGCGGACGGTAGCTGACTCCTCGGCTAGCTCCAGCTTGTGGGCAATGGAGCGCATGAAGGCCTGCGGCGGTTCCTCCAGGTTGGTGGCGCTCCAGTAATCGTAGAGCACCAGGATGTCATCGCCCCGCACCCGCTCAATCCAGATGCCTATGCTCAAAGGCGAGCGGGCCTCCTCCGTCCGACTGCCCTGGGAGTTGTGCACGCTCACCCGCCGCACGCTGCGCTCCATGTCCAGCTTGACATGCACCTGGGGGTCCACCTGGTGGACGATGGCCATCAGCTCCTGGCCCAGGGACACCAGGTCGGGAATGGTGAGGCCCGCCACTCTGTCGTCGTAGACCTCCACCTGGGATCCGGGTGTGGGCTCGGGAAAGGCGAAGGGCGCAGGGTCGCCGTGTTGTGCCGAGGCCAAGACATTGTCCAGCAGCTTCTCCTCGGCGGTGAGGTCGCTGGAGGCAGCGAAGCCCAGCCGCCCATCCACGATGGCCCGCAATGCAATCCCTCGCATCTCCTCCACCTGGGCCGATTTCAGCACGTTAGCCTCGAAGCCGACCTGGACGGATTCGCTCTCCATGTTAAACACTTCCGCCTGTTCTGCTCTCTCGCTAAGTTTCTCAAGTAGGATCATGATGCTCCTCCAAGTTCAAAAAAGTTGAGGATGGTTCACAAATAGATTGGTAACTGCTCAGCTCTAACAAAACTCTAACGTTTTTCTATCGCAAATCATACACAGCTAGCTTGCACTCTCCCAGCGGCAAGAAGAGCGGCGGGCAGCCGGGCCATCCAGGGCATACGCTCCAGGCTGTCGAGCAGCCGGATCACATGCAGGTGCATCGGGTCACCACCTGCCGGCACTGTCAGGCGTCTCTGAAGGAGGTGGAAGCTAGCGGCAGCGAGGCATCCGCATGGTCAAAGTGAAGCAGAAGGTGTCCGGCTGTTTCCGTTCGCAGGAGGGTGCTCAAGTCTTTTGCCAGGTCCGCAGCTACATTTCTACGGCGCGGAAGAATGGCCAACCCATATTGGAGGCCCTGAGATTGGCGCTGATCGGAGTACCCTATGTGCCTCCTGTAGACCCCCATCGTCTCCCGCGCCGCTCTCTCCCAGAAGAACCTCGCTGCCTGCCGCAACTCCTTCTCCCTCATTTCCCTCTGTTTCTCTTCATCCATCAGCACCCCTTTCATCGCCTCGACCAGGGCGCGAACATCATGGGGCTCCACTATGATCTCCGCCTCCCCCACCATCTCCGGCAGGGAGGAAGCGTTCGAGGCGATGACCGGCGTCCCGCAGGCCATGGCCTCCTGACCGGTCTAACGCCCCCAGTCAGCAGGAGGGAGGGCTTTCGGCAGGATTCTGGGCCTCAGCCCTGGCCAGGATCAACGCCAAACCAGCAGCCCCTTACCACCCAGACTGTGCCACGCTCTCAGGAAAAGAGCGGCTTCGAGGGCAACCTCGCCTGCCAGTTGAGGATCAACGTAGATGACCTTATCCTCTTCAACCCCGCAAACCACTACGGCATGAACGCCAGCGAAGCCATAAGGGAGGCCTGAAACTCTAAAAACACGATGACCGGCTGCTGTCGGGACAAGCATTCGCTCAGGAATCCCGGGATCCCGGACTCAAAGGCCAAGGCTTGATGCCCCAGCGCCCTGACGCCCGGAACGACGTTGCTGGGCAGGGTGCCTGCACCGGTGGTCTTGCACGCTTGGGCTACCTCCTCCTCGGACACCTCGACCCCAAAATAATGAAGGACGATCCTTACACATGCTGGCAAGCAGATATAGGGCCGAGCCTGCCGATGTATTGGAAGTTCAAGCTTCATTGACCTTCCTCAGCATCTCATCCATAGGGGAGGATTCTCCTATGAGTAAATTTCCTGAAGGGGAGAATACCAGTTGGCCTATGCGCTTTCGTGCATAGGGCAAGACGACCGGTACAGTCCATTGGCCATCTTTGAGGACGGGGGTATCTATCCCCACCGCGTCACCCAGGTTGTTCAGGAGATAGCTGAGGGCGATGTTCTCGATCTCCTCTGACACTATTTCGGGCACTATCTTAATCCAAGACCGATGGAGTTCTATAATGACAGGGGTGCCCTCTCCCAACCCGCACCGCTCCAAAATCTCTTGAGGAACCTGGAGCCCGGTGGGCCCTACCCACTCTTTTACCTTTTCCATCTGTTTCCCTCCTTGATGCCAGTAACAACAGGACTCCTGCCTGATTATACCCTATCTCCATCCTCCTGTCCAAAGTAAGCCTGCTCATCCAGGAGCATCGGTTTTAAGAATTGCTAGTCGGTGTACGACATCGCTGGACTAGGAGGTGTTCCAGAGATGGCTTGCCAAAATGAACAAAGGTGGCAAATCTTCCTTGAGAATCGAGATGAGGTCATTGCCGCCCTACAGCGGGGAGAATGTGATGGTATCTTACCCGCAGCACGAGGGTTTTTGGACGGCTTTGCCGAATTCCTATTGACAGCTGGGGTGCTAACTGTATGGGAGCAATTCCCTGACCCCCGCCTTCGGCGCAGCATCCCCATCTTCTTCTTTTGCAACACCTTGGTGCATGGGACACTCTTCGGCTTCCGACGCTTGGCCCCCGTGGGCCGGGTGTTATTTCGTTCACCCTACATCCTGCGCCACCTGGGATTTAACGCTCGGCAGATCGAGGAGGGTTTCTACCGCACGGAGGGCGGACGAAAGCCCTTCGACCTACGATGGTCGGGGACAACGTTGGACGCTGGAAGAGGTCTACATGACGCTCACCCGCTATTGGCACTTTGACCATCTGCCCCCTTGTCGGCCGGGAGTGGCTTTGGCCCTGGTCCATTTCGCGCTCTTGGCTTTCACTCTGCTGGGGCTGTATCGACAAGAAACAGAAGAGGAGCCCGCCACCCGAAATGTAGCGCTCCCACCCCTTCCAATGCCTGAGCGGGAGTTGGCCGCCTATGCCGGGCCATATTTCACCCTCATGCTCCCCAGTGAGCTGATGCAGATTGTACTGAGCCACATGGATGCTTGGAAGGCCAATCAGGAGCGGCTCATCATGGCCCTTCGCCTCTGCGAAGGAGAACCTAAAACCGATGCTCCTGTGACCTTGCCGCCCATGCTTCCTTATTTCGTGGTGGCATGCTATAATGAGATGGCCCTATCTGGCAGGGAGATACGCAAGGGATTTTAGACATGGCTTCCCCATCCGCCAGGCGACGCTTGGACAAGAGCTTTGGAGCGCAGGCTGGTCCCCAGCCGGTCGCGGGCCCAATGGCTGATCCGCGCCGGGCGGGTGGCTCTGGATGGCTGGGTGGAGACCCGGCCCGGCCGGCGGGTGACCCCACCGCCTCCATCGAGCTGCTGGAACCTCTGCGCTATGTCAGCCGCGGCGGCCTCAAGTTGGAGCACGCGCTGGATACCTTTGGGCTCGATCCCGCCGGCCTCATCGTCGCCGACGTCGGCGCTTCCACTGGCGGGTTCACCGATTGCCTCCTGCAGCGGGATGCCGCCCGCGTGTACGCCATTGACGTGGGCCACGGGCAGCTCGCCGAGAACTGCGGTGTGACCCACGGGTGATCAACATGGAAGCCACCAATGCCCGCTATCTGGAATCGCTGCCCGAGCCCATAGACCTGGCGGCTATTGACCTCTCCTTCATCTTCCTGCGGCTGGTGGTGCCCCAGGTGCGCTGCTGGCTGCGGCCTGATGGCGACATCGTGGCCCTGATCAAACCCCAGTTCGAGGCCGGGCCGGAGCGGGTGGGCAGGGATGGTGTGGTGCGCGACCCGGCGGTGCACCAAGCGGTGCTGGAGGAACTATTGGCCTGGGCCGCTGACTAGGGCCTGGTGACAGTGAACCTCACTCCCTCTCCTATCCTGGGTGACGATGGCAATCGGGAGTTCCTGGTCCATTGGCGGAACGCTCATGTACCCCTTTGACAAACCCGCGAGGGGGTGCTACACTACCATGGCATCATTCCGTGTCCACCTTATCAGGAGCAAAGGGAGGGAGAAGTGAAGATCATTCACCACTACACCGATGTCCTTGCCCACCCTGCTGAGGAAGCGGAGGGGGTGACGGTACGCTGGCTGCTGACCCGAGAGGAGGGAGCACCCCACTTTGCCATGCGGGTCTTCGACCTGGCCCCCGGCCATTCCACGCCCTGCCACTCCCACTGGTGGGAGCATGAGGTGTTCGTATTGGCCGGAGAGGGTGCAGTGCGCGACGCATCGGGCGAGGAAACCCCTCTCCAGCCCGGCAGCGTGGTGCTCGTCCCTGGCGATGAGCGCCACTGCTTCCGCAACACGGGCGACAGTCCCTTCCGCTTCATCTGCCTGATCCCTCACCCGGAGGCGAAGTAGGCAAAGCGAACTCACCGCTGACAGGGAGACCGCCTTATGGATACTGGACCCCGGATCGGATGGGTGCTCAGCGGGGGCTCGGTGCGTGGAGCTGCGCACCTGGGCGTGTTGGAGGTGCTGGAAAGGGAGGGCCTACACCCCCACTGCGTGGTCGGCGTCAGCGCCGGTGCCGTGGTGGGGGCTGCGTACTGCGCCGGCCTGCCTTTAGAGGAACTTCAGCGTTTGGCACTGGAGCTGTGCTGGACCAGGGTGGGACGTCTGGTGCGGCCGCGCCTGGGGTTCTTTGACAGCTCCAAACTGGAGAACCGCCTCGTCGAGCTCATCGGCCCCCACCCCTTCGATCAACTCCCTATCCCTCTGGCGATGGTCGCCGCCGATCTGATGCATGAGGAGGTCATTGTCCTCCTGAGGGGTCGGTGGCCCATGCGGTGCGGGCCAGTTGCGCTCTGCCGGGCGTCTTCACTCCCGTGGAGTGGGAGGGACGGCTGCTGGTGGATGGCGGCCTACTTAACAACCTGCCCGTCTCAGTGGCACGGGAGATGGGTGCCGAATATGTGATCGCTGTGGACCTGCTGCCGCCCACCCAGTTGGAGCAGACGCCCAGGAACTTGTTTGAGGTATGGTACCTGACCTTCTACACCCTGTTGCGGATGTCACATCGCGAGGGGGAGCAGGCCGATTGCCTTATCACTCCCCAGGTGGGGCGCTTTGACTGGGTTGATTTCTCCCAGGTCCCAGATCTCATCCAGCGGGGGCGAGAGGCGGCCGAGGCGCACATGGCCCAGATCAAGGCGGATATGAAGCAAACTAACCAACCGTAGTCGAAAGATAAGGAGTCATCTATGTCCAAAGAGCCTGTTCCCTACACCGCCTACCTAAATGAGACCCTGACCCTTCTGGCTGACCCCGGCCTGCTGCTGGTATCGCAGGGCCAGGATGGGGTGCCCAACGCCATGGCCATCGGTTGGGGCATGGTGGGCATCATCTGGGGGAAGAGGATCTTCACCGTCCTGGTGCGCCCCTCGCGCTACACCTTCAGCCGGCTGGCAGAGAGCGATTCCTTCACCGTCAACCTCCCCTCACCACCCCTTTACGATGCCGTAGACTTCTGTGGCACCCGATCGGGGCGCGATTACGACAAGTTCGCTGAGTGCCACATGGCAGCCGAACCGAGCCGGACCATCGCCACGCCCGGCATCGCTGAGTCCCCGGTCATCTACGAGTGCCGGATCGTCCATACCAACGATGTGATTAACGCCAGCCTGGATCTCCAAATCGTGGCCGATGCCTACCCCAGCGGCAACTTCCACCGCATCTACTACGGTGAGATCCTGGCTGTGCGGGCCGAGGAGAACGCGCGAGCACTGCTGGGGCTGGCATAGGGTTTGAAAGCCCCTGAATATGAGAGCCAGGAAATCGGCTGCTGGATTGCAACAGCGCTGTGCGCTGTGTGGGCGCACATCGCGCCTCATTGCGGTCCAGTTGAGTGTATGCAGGGAATGCCTGCGGGCCCGGCCCGAGGAGGCGCTGGCTTACGCAGCTCAGGCCCACGCTGAGGGACGCCGCCTCTTCGGCCTGCCAGAGGAAGCGCCCCGCGCCGCCGACGGCGTGCGCTGTGGCCTGTGCGCCCGCAACTGCGTGATCGGCGAGGGACAGCGGGGCTACTGTGGGTTGCGCACGATGCAAGAGGGGCGACTGGTGCACCTGGCCGGGACGCCGAAGCGCGGGGTGTTGCACTGGTATCGTGACCCCCTGCCCACCAACTGTGTGGCCGATTGGGTGTGCGCCGGCCACGAGAAATACGGCGACCACAACCTGGCCGTCTTCTACTGCTCCTGCACCTTCGACTGCCTCTTCTGCCAGAACTACCACTACCGGGAGGTGGACCCGGTGCGGAGTGAGGGGGTGAGCGCCCAGGAGCTGGCCAATGCGGCCAACCCGCGCACCTTCTGTGTCTGCTACTTCGGCGGTGACCCGGCCTCGCAAATGGCGCACGCCCTGGCCTCCGGCCGGTTGCTGGCCCAGCGAGGAGTGCGGATCTGCTGGGAGACCAATGGTTCGGCCCATCCCAAGCTGATGGACCGGGCGGTGGAGCTGGCGCTGCAATCGGGCGGCACGGTGAAATTCGACCTCAAGGCCTTCGACCCGACGTTGCACCGGGCGCTGACAGGAGCGGACCATCAGCGGACCTTGGAGAACTTCGCCCGCGCCGCATCCCGTATCGGGGAACGGCCCAATCCGCCCCTGATGGTGGCCAGCACCCTCCTGGTGCCGGGTTACGTGGACGCCGAGGAAGTGAGCCGCATCGCCCGCTTCATCGCCGACCTGGACCCGACTATCCCCTACGCACTTCTGGCCTTTGCCCCCCATTTCCTGATGCCTGACTTACCCCGCACCTCCGTGCGCCACGCCCAGGAAGCGGAGGCCGCCGCACGCGCTGCGGGGCTGACCAATGTGCGGGTGGGGAACCGGCATTTGCTATCACGGGAATACTGAGGGAGAACCTATGATCGCCGCCTTCTTCGATCTCGACGGCACACTCTTTACCGGCCACATCTGGCAGGGGCTGAGCCTGCACCACCGCACTCACAAGATGCAGCGTTTGCAGCTCTACGCCTATGTGGGCCTTCACATGGCTATGTGGCCTCTGTACCTGGCCGGGCTGATGAGCCGGGAAAGGTCCTGGATAGCCTGGGCCCGCCACATGCCCTGGACGCTGGCAGGGCTGACCCTGGCCGAGGGCCAGCGGGTCTTCGACTGGATATGGGCCGAGTACGTCCGACCGCAACTGCGAGAGGAGATCGTGGGAAAGCTGCGCCAACACCAGGCCCAGGGCCACAGCGTGTACCTTATCTCCGGCACCATGGAGCCACTGCTGGGAAGGATCGCCCAAGGGCTGGACCTTCCGGCCGCCTCCGCCGTTGGCACCCGGGTCGAGGTGCGTAACGGGCGCTACACCGGGTGGGCCATCGAGCCCATCTGCATGGGACAGGGCAAGGCGGAACGGCTCAAGCTCTTCCTGGATGAGCATCCGGGGATTGACCTGGCTCAGAGTTTTGCCTACGCCGATTCCATCACTGACTTGAGCGTGTTGGAGATGGTAGGTCACCCCACAGCGGTCTACCCCGACGGGGAACTGGCAGCTATCGCTCGCGAGTGCGGCTGGCCAGTTATAGAAGAGGAGCAGCATAAGTGACATGGATTTCAGTTCTCAGGGGTGAGCCTACTCCCTGGCTTCTGGAGGCAGAGAACCCAGCCGTCCGATATCGCGCCCTGCGAGACCTGCTGGACAGGCCCGAGGACGATCCGCAGGTGCAGGAGGCCAAGGCGGCTATTCCCACAATGCCGCCAGCCTCGACGATCCTCGCGGCTCAGAAACGTGACGGCTGGTGGGGCAAGACGCGGGACTACTACATACCCAAGCACTACTCCACTTTCTGGGCCCTGACCGTGCTGGCTGACCTGGGGCTGACAGCCGAGAATGAATGCGTGCGCCGAGGGTGTGAGTTCATGTTCGACCATCAGCGGGAGAGCGGGGCCTTCTGCCGACGACGAAGGGTGGCGGGCCAGGGGATCGTCTGGGACGAGGAACCAGGACCCTGCACCCATGCCCGCATCCTCCGCTTCCTCACCCAGTTCGGCTACGGCGACGACCCCCGGGTGAAGGCCGGGCTCGATTGGCTGCTGGCCAAGCAGCGGTCGGATGGGACGTGGATGTGCGGCCGGCGCGAGGTACGGCGTGGTTGCTTGCGGGCCACGCTGGACACCCTGCGGGTGGCTATCCTCCGCCCGGATACGGCGGGATCGGAAGCCACTCGCCACGCTGCTGAAGTGGTGTCTGAGCTGCTGATGGAGCCCCGCATGAGCCGCTATCACGTGGGCGGGCGCTGGGAGACACTCCAGTACCCCTACTTCGGCTACAGCATTCTGAGCGCGCTGGAGGCATTAGTGGTACTGGGCTACACCGTCGAGCATCCCAAAATCGCCTTGGCAGTGGACTACCTGCTCAGTCGTCAGCAGGAGGATGGAAGGTGGCCGTTGGATGAGGAGATCCACCGTCCCCCGGCCGACTTCGGTCGTGCGGGCGAATCCAACAAGTGGATCACCCTGGACGCC
>CAYRNM010000087.1:0-3170 GCA_964425465.1 uncultured Anaerolineae bacterium
GGCCTGGAGCACGTTGCGCCCAAAGACCACTCCCCGCGCCCCGTCGTCAATGGCCCGTCGGGCCAGCTCCAGCGCCTGGCTCTCTTTGGGCAGCTTGGAGGCACCCAGGGCCAGGATGGGCACCGGCACCGCCTCGGCCACGTGGGGGAACTCCGGGGTGTGGAAGGTCTTGATCAGATCGGCCCCCAGTTCGCTGATGATGCGACAGCCAGTGTACACCTGTTCCTGCAATTCCTCTGGAGACAGCCCCTCAGCCTGGGAGGGGAAGAACTCGCCGATGACCGGCAGGCCCAACTGATGAGCCTCGTCAGCCAGCTCGCAGAAGAGCTCCACGTTCTGAGCATCGGTGGCCTCGCTCCCGGTCTTCAGCGTCAGGGAGACGAGGATGATCTCCGCCCCACGGGCCACAGCTTCAGCCGGCCACAGGGCTGGCACGCCAACCGCCTCCTTGTATCCCCAGTGGAAACAGTAGACCGAGTTCCAGTTGAGCCGGACAATGGGCAAGGGCGCACCTTTGTAGCTGAAGACATGTCCGCAGTGGGACAGCATCCCCGGGCTCAGCAGCACTCCATCCACCTGAGGGGGCACGACTTTGAGTACCTCCGGCAGGTTGATCATCCCCGGCAGCGGGCCGTCGAACTCACCGTGGTCGGCGGCGACGACGACGGCATTCTCTCCACCGGAGAACAGTTTTCCCAATCGTATCTCTTTGCCTGTCATCCTTATCCCCTTGCTACGAGGAGAGAACCCGTAGCACCTCCTCGAAGACCTCCATCACCTTCTCCGCCTGGGCATCGGTGATCACCGCCGGCGGCTTGATCTTGACCACATTGCCCATGCCCAAGTACTTGGAGGTGCCGAAGAGCACCCCCCGCTTCAACCCCTCCCGCTCGAAGCGATGGGTCTCCTCCCGCGCTGGCTCCTTGCTCCTCTTGTCGCGCACCAGTTCGATGCCGATCATCAGCCCTGGCCCGCGCACGTCGCCGATCAGCTTGTAGCGGTCCTTCAGTTCCAAAAGTCGGCTGGTGAAGCACTGGCCCATCCTCTCCGCCCGCTCCAGCAGCTTCTCCTCTTCAAGCACGCGCAGTGTGGCTAGGGCGGCGACCATGGAGACGGGGAAGTGGGCGAAGGTGAAGGAGTGATCGGCAGGTTTGAAGCCAGCCACATGTGGCCGGGAGATGCTTCCCGCTAGGGGGAAGCCGCCGCCCAGCGCCTTGCCGAAGACCAGAATATCGGGTACTACCTCGTACAGCTCGCTGGCGAACATCCGCCCCACCCGCCCGAAGCCAGTCTGCATCTCATCAAAGATCAGCAGCATATCGTAGTGATCGCACAGCTCGCGGAGGGCCTGGTAGTAGGGCTTGGGGAAGTCAATCATCCCCCCGCTGCCCTGGATGGGCTCCATCAGCAGGGCCAGGGGCTTGCCATCCACCGCGTTCTCGATGAACTTGCCCATCATCTTCACACAGAAGAGGTCGCAGGCCGGATACTCCAGCTCATAGGCGCAGCGGTAGCAATATCCCTGGGGCACTCGCACGCCGTAGCCAGTGTGTTGCAGGAAGCTATCGGGGTGAGGATAGCACAGGCTCATCCCGGCCAATGTCCGCCCCGAGAAGTTGTCCCAGGGCACCAGGAAGAAGCGACGGTCCGGGTAGTGGCGCATGGCCAGCTTCATCGCCCCCTCGATGGCTGTGGAGCCGTGGAGACAGTAAGCCACTCGGTTGAGATCGCCGGGGGCCAGCTCGGCCAGCTTCTTGGAGAGCAGGAGCTTGGGCACTGTCTCGAAGCTGGTGCGCACATGGGTGAAGTACTCCAGTTGCTCCTTCACCGCCGCTATCACCTTGGGATGGCAGGCCCCGATGGTCAGGGTCCAGGCCTGGGAGGTGCAGTCAATGTACTCTCGGCCTGTGTTGTCCCATAGGGATGCCCCCCGCGCCTTGGCCACCATCAGCGGCAGCGCCCCCCCCACCGAACCGCTGAGCAGTGCTCGCCGCCCTACCTCTATCTCCTCAGGCTTCGTTTTCTCGTACATCTCGTGAACCCATGAGGCGTCAGCCATTCTCAAATCTCCTCTTCCAGTACGTGCGTTATTCGCGACAATCATCAACCACCAAGGCACAAAGTCACCAGGCCTTTTTGTCTTTGTGCCTTGGTGTCTTCGTGGTTGAATTCTACGGCTCCACCAGCACTTTCACCGCATCCGGCTCCCGCGTCGCGCGGAAGGCCTCTACTGTCTCTCCAAGGGGGAAAGAGGCAGTGATCAGCTTGTCCATCTGGAGTTGAGGCAATAGCTCCGCCGCCTGGCGGAAGTCGCGGATGGTGCAGTCAATGCTTCCGTGAATGTGCAACTCCCGGTAGTGCACATCGTTGACGGACAAGGGCAGGGTGGAGCCGGGAAGGTAGCCGGCGAAGAGGAGCACGGTGGCGCCGGAGTGCACCACGGAGAGCGCATCCGCGGTGGCCTCCAGGCTGCTGGCGGCGACGATGGCCAGGTCGGGGGTGAAATTGTGCTCCCTGGCGTAAGTGGAGATCTCGATGGCGGTCCCATCCAGCGCCTCATCCGCTCCCAGCTCCGCCGCCAGCTCCCGCCGCCGGGGGCGGTGCCCCGCGGTCACTACACGCCCCGCCCCCATGAGCCTGGCCAGTTGCAGGAAGGTCAGCCCCACCGGGCCATCCCCGAGGATCAGGACCTGAGATAGGGGCGATTCGCGAATCGCCCCTACCACGCCCCCCACCTGTCGGAGGCCGTGGAGGCAGCAGGCGAGGATCTCGGTGAGTGCCGCCGCCCGGTGGTCGGCTCTGGTCGGCAGTTTGACCACTCCGCCCACCTGCACCATCTGGCCCGGCACATGCACCCACTCCGCGAACCCGCCGGGGAGGTGCACGCCGAAGAGCTTCGCCTCCTGGCAGAGGTTGTCCTGGCCATGGGAGCAGGCCGCGCACCTCATACAGGGCACTAGGGGGGCCACGGTCACCCGATCTCCGATCCCGTAGCCCTCTACCTCCTCCCCCCTATCCACAACCTCCCCTGTGAACTCATGTCCCAGCACAATGGGCAGATCGTAGCGGGGGGTGGGCCCATGGAAATACATACGCGCATCCGACCCGCACACCCCACAGGCCAGGACCTTGAGCAGCAGCCCCTGCTCCCCCAGCGGCGGCACGTCCAG
>CAYRNM010000087.1:3270-6425 GCA_964425465.1 uncultured Anaerolineae bacterium
GTGCTGGTAGTGGCCAGCACCCCCTGCAGTTCATATTCCTGCCGGCTGCGGATGGGCAGCACTACCTGGCAGGAACGGGCGAGGGTGGAGTCCGTGTGGTGGACGAAGGCCATGGTGCTCAGGCCAAGCCGATTGGCGATGGCGACCAGTTGGTTCACCTCGGAACTCTCTCCCCCGCGTGACATGGTGATGAGGAGGTCCCCCTTGCTGAGGGCGCCCGAGTGCCCGTGCAGGCTGTCGGAGGGGTGGAGGAACATGGAGCGTCGGCCACAGCAGTTGAGGATGTGGGCGAACCGCTCCGCGATGGCAGCCGAGGTGCCTACCCCCGTCGTCCAAACCATCCCTGGGCACTCACCGATCTGCCGGGCGCATTCCCAGAAGACCCCCTCCAGCCCTTCCGCCAGCTCGCGCAGCGTCTCCACCTCCTGGCCGATGATCCGCCGCGCGAGGCTCAGGGCCCTTGCCTCATCCATGCCGCTTTCTCTCAATCCAGGGTGTACTCCACTGTCACCCGACCCTCGAAGGCGGGCACCTCTATCCACGACGGACTCAATTCCTCGTCGAGGAAGAGGCCGATCCGGGTGGGCACATCCGCTTGACCGACGAGCGTTATACTCAGCCGCTGCGTCTGGGGGTCCCACCGACTGGCCTCAACCCGCGAGGTACGGAGGGCACGCAGGTAGCGGCAGGCCTCATCCAGCGTCACGTACAGCGGATCATCGCGCGCGATCCCGGCCGTGACCCCGGCCAGCGCTGCCTCCCAGTTCTCCGGTCGGATGCGGTGGATGTAATCCGACTCGTGAGTGAAGAGCGTGGCCAGGGCCATGCTGTCCAGCGCACGGCGCAACTGGGTTACCCCCCGCTCGACGGTGCCCGCCACATCGTTATCCGGCGCCCACTCATAGCCGGCGTTGTCCCGGATCTCGGTGAGGACGTTGAAGAACCGTCGGCCATAGGAAGGGCAACTGGGCACCGGGAGGAAGTCGGCATAGTAGAGCGGCCAGCGGGTCTCGTTAGCCGGACGGGGCTCCTCATGCTTCCGATAGGGACCGGCCACCAGCCAGGGCGTCCCCTCCGGCGGATCGTAGGGTGCGCCGACATCCATGACTGTGCCCAGGAACTCCGCTCCCCAGCGGGCCAGCCGCTCCAGTCCATTGGCCCCCAGCTCGTAGAAGTGGCCGAGGACCACTTTCGACCGGGGGAAATCGCCGTGCCGCGTGTACCAGGCCTCGGCTTGGCGGAAGTGATCGGCCAGCAGCGCGTCCGAGAAGGGTCGGCGGTTCCAGTGATCGTAGTAGAAAAAGTTATACCAGGTGAAGGAGTGGACACTGGCCGTGGCCTGGCCGGCAGCGATGTAGCCTTTCAACTCCTCTATCGCCTGCCAGCTCAGCTCCCCGATGAAGAGCCCCAGCCAGGGTTTGAACCCATACCGACAGGCTGTGCTCACCCACCACAGGGGGCTGGGGCCGGCCTTCAGCCCCCAGCCGGAGACATCATCCACCCGCATGGTCACCAAGGGGGGTAACCCTCGCATGACGAAGGGCTTGCAAGCGGCCCAGGCCAGCCCCCGCCACACCAGGTCATCCAGCCCGAAGAGGGGCCCCCGGACCGAGGTGTGCGCCCAGGCGGTGCTCGTCCATTGCACCGCCCGGCCCTTTCCGCAGAGTGTAGCCAGCAGGAGGGGATGTCCTTCTCCCGTGGCCAGGATGTCCACCCCATCGGACGGCCTGAGGTGGGGCAGGGACATCCCGCCGAAGAGGGGAAGGGATTCCCCGGCCGGATGGCGGACGGTGATGGCAGTGCTCAGTCCGCCGCGCTGAATCTCGATAGAAGTTACAGCAACCGGAGGACCGCCCTGGTAGGTGAAGCCGAAGACCTCCTGGATGTAGCCGTACCGGGGCTGGCCGGAGGGAGTAGCCAACACGCCATCGAAGTTCACCAGCCCACTGCCCCTCCGCACGGCGGCCACCAATCGCTGCTGGGCTGCCCCATCCAGATGAGCGCCGGTCACATCCAGCTCCCCATGCCCCACGATGATCAGGGCGTAGCGCTCCGCATCAGTGGGAAGCGGTGCGCTCGCCAGGTCGTGGGGCCGATAGGGCACGCCGAAATGGTCCAGGTAGGGCTGGATGTAGCATTCGAAGTCGGTATAGAGGCGGCTGGCGGAGTTGACCAGCACCAGCGCTTCTGTGCGCTTCATCCCCTCTTGGGCGCTGCCATTCATCTCCCTTGCTCTCCACCGGTGCAACCTATCCGTAGTGTTGGCGCATCTCCTCGTGATAGGGCAGGGCCAGGATGTCCTCTAGGAGGTTCTTAGCCTGTTTCTCCGATTGGGTCCAGGGGTCCATGAGCAGCAGTTGTAGCAAGAGTTCCCGGCTGCCCTTCTCGTAGGCCTCCAATTCGACCTCGACGGGCGCCACCCGGTCTCTCAGGGTGTAGGAGATCAAGGGGCCAGGCAAGCCATGGGTCTTGATCCCCTGAATCCCCCGCTTGCTCACCAGTGTGGGGCTCTCCACCTCAAAGTCACGTGGGATGCCGGGCACAAAGTCGCCGCTGTTGGGGATATTAGTGATCAGCACTCGGGGGATGTCACAGGCGATGGATTCCACCAGAGGCACCATCACCTCGCCGCTCTTCTCCGGCGGGAACACATCCGTCACTTTCACGGATGGGTCTCTGGACACCCGATTGATCTCTTCCACCTCCTTCTCCAGATGGGGGAAGTAACCGGCCTCCCACCATTCATAGGGGTCTTCCTTCCACCGTTTCTCCGTCTCCGCGTCGGTGTGATACCACCAGGGCCACGTGCCCCCGCCCGGTGTGCAGGTATCCCCTATGGGGAAGGCGCCGAACCGTTTGTAGAGGTCCACGGCTTTCGGCCCCAGACCGCTGCTCGGACGGCAGGTCTCCCAGTATTTAGGGGCCTCTTTTTCAATCCACTCGTCCACCAGGGGGAAGGCACCCTGGCCTTTGTAGTAGAAATGGGTCAGCCAGACGAAGTGGTTTACCCCCGGTATCTCAAAGCTGATGTGCTCTCTTTCGAGGCCCAGGATCTCGGCCAGGTGATAGACCCCGCTGTACCCATGACACAGGCCGACGATCTTGGCCCTTTTATGTTTTCGAGCCAGGTAGGTGATGCCCGCCAGCACCGGGTT
>CAYRNM010000087.1:6525-11481 GCA_964425465.1 uncultured Anaerolineae bacterium
TCCATTGTTTTCTGAAGCTCCAGCTCGATGGACATCTCCTCCGCGTACCGGGTGCAGAGTGTGTGGGCCGCATCCAGCCTTTCCGGGTTGATGTCCATGAAGCTGATGGTGCTGCCCGCCAGATTGGGCGTCAGGCACAGGTCCCTGATGAGGTTCAGGGAGAAGACGGCGCTGCCGGCACCGATAAGGCTGATCTTGTTTTTCACCACTCTATCTCCTTCAAAGTTTCTTCGCCCAAAGCCTGTTCGCTATCTATCCACAATAGGCTTGATGTCCAGCAGGTAACACAGGTCCAACAATTCGTCCGCATAGTCGCCGAACACGGCGGCGAAGTGCTGGGATTGCACGTGGTCCAGGATGCTGCGGACGCTGCCATCGGGGTAGAACTTCACGCTCGGCCACGAAGGCAGCGGCACACCCATCTCCACCCATTGTGGTGGCTCCTGGCCCTCGCCGGTCACGATGTGCATGCGATAGCCCTTGTCGTCCTCCGACAGGCAGGCCAGCGTCAGGCGGCCGGTTTGCATCCGTGAGCAATGGGCAATGCCATCCAGTAGCATGGTGGAGATGTCCTTTATCTGCGGATGGCCGTCAATGAGTTGATCGGGAATGAACCCGTCAACCCCCAGCAGGATCCACTCGGGGTGGTGCTCGTAGTGTTCGAGGAAGGTCACGGGCTGGCCCGATAACCACTTGAGCATCAACTCAGCGACCAGGTTGCCGACATCATTTTCATCCACGTAGGGATACCCCGCCGAGGCGACCAGCGCTGAGGGGACGCTGTGCACGGCGTTCATGCACAGCGCGATGCCCTCCACGCACTTGTAGGATATGGCGTCGAAATGCTTCTCCTGGCAAAACTCGACGGTGGCCATATACATCCTGATGGCACGCTCAATGACCTCATCTTTGGGCTTTCCCAGTGGGTACTCCCAGTTCTGCGTCACCTGGGCCACTTCCGCCTTGACCGCCTCGTCATCGAGCGCATCCATTTTCCGCTCGAGCTGCAGCATGTCAAGGCTTTCGACCTCGGGGCCGATCTGACCACGCAGCCTGGTGACATTGTAGCCGGTGGTGTAGAGCCCCATGTCATTGAAGCCCACCATCCCCACCCGCGCGGTGCGCAGCTTGCGCCTGACCTGGGCTGCCCGTCCGAATTTGAGGATGCCCTCAACATCCATGGGCATGTCGGGCCCGTTGAACAGGTACTTGAACTTCACGCCCCATCGCTCGAGCGGGTAGCGAAGGGCGGTGGAGCCCGCGCCGGCCGCGGGTGAGATCAGGGTATCGCCCTCGGTGAACCCGCCGTAGCTGTAGAGCACGATGGGTTCATTCCGGAACTCGTACAGGAGCCGGGTGGCAGCCCGGGGGTCAATCCAGTTGATCACATTGACGATGAGGAAATCCCACGGTTCGGCCTTGAGCTCTCTGATGGCCCGCTCTTCCTGGCCCAGGGCAAAAACGGGATCGGTTCGCACCAGCTCAATCCCTGCCCCGGCCAGTTGTTTCGCTGCGCCAGCGGAGATTTCCTTCAATCGCTCCGGTACATAAAACTCCGTACCCAGTGCGACGTAGCCAGCTTTCAGAGGGTCCATTGCATTTCCTCCTTTCGTTTTTTCGAAGTCGCTCACGGTGCTCGCCTCCGATTCTTGGCTAAGAGCCGAAGAGGGTCTGAAGGCTGCTGTACAGTCGCAGATATCTGTCGTAGGCTGCCTCATACAGGGTGTGATGCGCTGTATTGGGCTCTATCCGGGCCCCCATCCTGACCATCTGTTGGCAGGCCCGTTCTACATCGGGGAAGAGGCCCACCGCGACTCCGGCCAGGATGGCCACCCCCAGCGAGGTGGCCTCCTCACACTCTGCGGTGCGCAGCGGGAGGCCTGTCACATCGGCCTTGATCTGCAGCCACAGCCTGCTCCGCGCCCCACCCCCCAGCGACACCAGTTCTCCCACATTCACCCCCAACTCCTCCAGCAGCTCTACATTCTCCCGCAGCATGAAGGCCACAGCCTCCAGGATGGCGCGCACGAAATGGGGCCGCGTGTGCCCCAGGGTGATACCGTAGAAGACGCCTTTGGCCTGGGGGTTGAAGTGGGGGCTGGTGGAGCCGGTCAGGTGGGGCAGCATGACCAATCCCTCGCAGCCGGGGGGGACCTCGGCGGCCAGGGCCGTCAGTTGGTCGTAGCTCTGCCCCTGCCCAAACTGGTCGCGGAACCAACGGAGGGCCATCCCCGCCGTCTGGCAGTAGGGCAGGAGAAGGTACTTACCGGGCAGGGCGTGGTAGTAACAGGGGAGCCGTTTCCAGGGGTCGTAGGTGGGCTCATGGGCCGTCGCCGCCAGCACCAGCGCTGTGCCTGTGGTCTCGCTGACCAGGCCGGGGGCGATGTTGCCCGCCCCCACCGCGCCCGCGATCTGATCCATCGCCCCGGTCACGACGAGTGTCTCAGTAGACAGCCCTGTCTCACGGGCAGCCTCCTCCGTCACCGGCCCCACCACTTCTCCAGAGCGGAGAAGCTCTGGCAACTGCTCCGGCCTCAGGCCGATGGCATCCAGCATCTCCCCCCACCACTGGCCGGTGCGGATGTCGAAGTAGCCGGTGGAGGTGCAGATGCCTCCCTCAGTGACGTAGCGGCCGGAGAGCCAGTAGAGGAGGTAGTCCTCCACCAGCAGGACCTTGTGCGCCCGGGCGAAGGCCTCTGGCTCGTGCTCCCGCAACCACAGGATTTTGCAGGCCGGCCAGGTGGGGATGATCTCCGGCAGGCCGGTGATCTCGTAGAAGCGATCGAGCTCAAAGGAAGCTGCTACTGCTTGAGCCTCAGCTCCGGCGCGGTTATCGAGCCAGACAATGGCGTGGCGCAACGGCTGGCCTGCTTCGTCAATAGGGATAAGGGTCTCCCCCTGACTCGTCACCCCCACGGCTAATATCCCCGGTGGAGTCACCCCTTGTTGGGCCAAGACCTCCCGGATGCCGGCGACGCAGCACTTCCAGTAGACTTCGGCCGGCAACTCCACCCAGTCCTCGGCCGGGGTGAGCAGCTCGTATTCCTGGGAGGATGCCGCCACCAGCTCTCCGGCCTGGCTGAAGAGGCAAACCTTCACCGCGGTAGTGCCCGCATCAATGGTCAACAACCAACTCATCTCATACTTCCTAAAAGCGTCTTAGCGTCGTAGGGCCGTTGCGTCTCAGCTACGACGCCTAGGCGCTTAGACGCTATGACGCTTTTCTTTTGCCGGCCAGAGACCGCCAGTTGGAGGCGAGGATGCCCACCAGGATGAGCCCGCCGCCAGTGATCTGGGCAGGCGTCATCTCCTCGCCAAGCAGCAGATAGGACAGAAGAGTGGCCACCAGGGGGATCAGCAGAAGGTGCACTACCGATCGGGAGACGGCTGCTTCCTTCAATCCCAGGTTCAAAGCCAGGAACGCCCCAGCCGTAGCCATGATTCCTAACCACAGCACCGCTCCCCAGGTCACCGGAGTAGGGGCAGACTGTCCCCAGCCCGAGGTGGCTGAGCTGAACCCAGCCGCCAGCAGCAGAGGCGGCAGGGCCAGAGCAAAGGTGTAGAAGCTCAGCGTCTCTGGGGACAGTTTCAGGCCCGGCGACCATCTCTTGTTGAGGAGAATGTAACCCGCGAAGCAGAGGGAAGCCAGCAGAGCCAGGCCATCTCCCAACAGCGTCCGCGAGCCGAAGAGGCCGAGCACTTGCCCCCCACTGATGACCAGGTAAGCTCCAGACAGGGCCAGTACTAACCCCGCAGCCTTCTCACGGCTCAATGCCTCTCCCAGCAGAATCGGGGCTAGCACTGTCACCAGGACAGGATAAGTGGTCACCAGAAAGGCGGCGTTCGCTGAGGTGGAGCGCGCCACGCTGAAGGTCTGGATGGGCCAGAAGGCACCTGCCCCGGCCAGGGCCAGGATGAACAGACGGGGAAAAGCCCTTCTATCCAGATGGAACACCTCCCAGCGGCCCAGCCCACTGTAGACCAGCCCCAGACTGAGGGCGCCGATCAGACCTCGCAAGAGGGCAATCTCCAGTGGCGAGAAGCCACCCAAAGCCAGCTTCAAAGCCGGGAAAACGGTGCCCCACAGGACACCGGCCAGTGAGGGAAGTAACTGAGTGCGTTTAAGAGACACCTTTACGCCGTCAGCTCAATCTTTAGGTCTTCAGCCACGGGCTCGATGATGTTGAACTCGCCAGGTGCTGTGCGCAATATTGAGCAGGGAACTTCTGGGGTTATAGGGCCATGCAGGGCCAGCCTGGTGATGAATTTCTGCCAGACTACTCCGCCCGCATAGGTCCCCTCAGCGGTCAGCCCACATCCATCATTCCACCAGCTTCTGTAATCCGCGTTCAGCATGGTTGCTGTCGCCGTTGTATAGGCTTTGGGCGGCACAAAAGCCCATGCACCACTCATATCTGTCACCGCCATCTGAATGGTAGATATAGGATGGAAATCCACGAGCCTTGGAGTTGCCTTTTTCCAGGCCTCAATGTCCATACCATACTTTCTGGCAAGATGGGGATCCCAGAAAGAGTAATGGCCTGATAGGCCTGTACCCCCATACACGACATTCGCTCCTCTCGCGCCCGGCTCCTTTCTCGCATCCACTATCATCTCATCGAAATAGTCAATGTTCTCCTTGCATGGGAAATGAATCTGCTCCTGAGGTATTCTAAGCTCGGATCTTAGCCTTGACATGAAATGCTTATCAATTGTATAGTGGAATGAGCCAGGCCACTCAGGGTTTATATCATTTCCGTGCTCGTCAGCGTACTCATCCATGGAGAAATAGTGAACATGCTTTAAGGGGATGTTCAAGGCATTGACCATATCGGCGAGAAGCTGGTACTGGAAGATGGGCCCTGTTGGGAACACCCCTACGAATTGTCTTCCCTCTTGCAGAGCTTTCCTTATTCTGACCAGCATGTCGAGGGCCATTTGAAAGTGAAAATCTCT
>CAYRNM010000088.1:0-11218 GCA_964425465.1 uncultured Anaerolineae bacterium
ACGCTGAGTACCACCACTGTGGAGCTGCCCTTCTTAGTTTACCCTATAAGGCTGGCATCAGGCCAGGGCTTGCTGGTCCAGGCCATCCATGATACAATAGCTCTGCAGTCAACGGATTAGGTTGATCAGCATGGCTAAACTGATGAGGATCATGTAGTCATGAAATCCCTACCTCCACTCTCGATTGTCCGGTCACTCATTCGGGTGGTGCTCCCCCTCGCGCTCTGCGGCGTGCTTCTGCTCCTCCTCACATCAGGGCTGATCTCCACCCTCTGGGTCGAGCGACGGGCCCAGGCTGGCCTGCCTGGCCCACTTCCCCCCCTCAACTCCCAGATGGTGGTGCCCCAACGGGGGGTGAATGCCGAGTTACACCAGTACTCAGTTCAGGAACTGCAGCGGGCGCTGACCCAGATCCGCGAGGCCGGCTTCTACTGGGTGCGACAGACCTTCCCCTGGGCGGAGATCGAGCCTCAGTCGGGAGAGTTCGCCTGGGGGCGCTGGGATCGCATCGTGGAGGCCGTGGGCCAACAGGGGCTGCAACTCATCGCCGTGCTGCACACCTCGCCACGTTGGGCGCGAAAGGATCAGGCAGGTGACGCCCACACCCCGCCCCAGGAAGTGGCCGATTTCGGGCGCTTCGCCCACGCTTTCGCCGCCCGCTATGGCGACCGGGTGGATTACTACCAAATCTGGGATGAGCCCAACCTCTCCTATCATTGGGGCGGGAAGGCCGTGGATGCGGAAGCCTACACCCGTCTCCTGCGGGAGGGGGCCATCCAGATCCGCGACGCCGACCCGGTGGCCTGGATCCTGACCGCCGGCCTGGCCCCCACCGTGGAGGTGGGCCCCCTCAACGTGAATGCCTCCGGCTACCTGGAGGGTATCTACGCCGCTGGAGGAGCGCCCTACTTTGACATCGTGGCGGCCAAATGCTATGGCTTCGAGTACGATGCCTGGGACCGCCGACTGGAGGGCGGCCTGCTCAACTTCTCCCGCGTCCAGTTCCTGCGCCAGGCCATGGAGCGCCACGGTGACGCCGCGACCCCCATCTGGGCTGTGGAGTTCGGCTGGAACTCCCTGCCCGAGGATTGGACAGGGGCCTCCCCACCCTGGAAGAGCGTGGGCGCTGAGGAGCAGATCACATACACTCTGGGCGCCCTGGCCCGCGCGGAGGAGGAGTGGCCCTGGATGGGCGCGATGATCCTGGCCACCTGGCAACCCGATGCTCCTCCAGATGATCCCATCTGGGGCTTTGCCCTGGTGGACAGGGGGGGGCGCCCCCAGCCCCTACTGCAACGCCTGCATGAAACAGCATCCGCTTCACCGGTGGCCCACGTGGGCCGCTATCCTTCCGATCACCCCACGGGCCATTACGACGGGGGGTGGCAGGTGACACCAGAGGGGGCGGATATCGGCTCCAGTGGCGACCGGTTGGCCATCCCCTTCCGCGGCACTCGGCTCGACCTGAGGGTCCGCAAGGGTAACTACTGGGCCCTGTTGTACGTGGCCGTAGACAGGGAGCCGACCGATACCCTGCCCCGCACCGACGATGGGCGAAGCTACCTGGTGCTCTACAGCCCTGAGCCCCGCACGGTGGAGGTACCCCTGGCCCGCTATCTGCCCTATGGCGATCACACTGTGGAGATCGTGGCTCAGGGGGGCTGGGGCCAGTGGGCTATAGGGGGGTGGTCGGTCTACCATGAGGCGGATATGCGGGTGTATGATGCTCTACAGATTATCTTCATCCTAGGGCTGCTGGCCACCGTTCCGCTCACAGCCTACCTCCTCTGGCCCCTGTCCTGGCCGCAGTGGATGGCCAAAGTCTTCAGTGGCTATGACGCCCTGCCCCCTGCGGTGCCCCAACTGCTGACTCTCATCAGCGCTGCAGCCTTCTACTTCGCCCCTGGCCTGCGCCTGAGCCTGCCCGGCCTGGCAATGCTGGCCCTCTTCCTCCTCCTGGCCCCCAGCACCGGCCTGCCGGTGGTGGCCCTGGCCATCCCCTTCTACCGCCAGCCTAAACAGATCGCGGGCCAGATCTTCGGTATGACCGAGATCGTGACCCTCATGACACTGGCCGCCTGGGCGATGCGGTTGCTGCTAGATTGGCTGGCCAATCTTTGGAAGGGGGAGCGCCCCCCTTGGGGCCTCTCGATCCTGAGCCCCTCTCAATGGAAGCTCACCCCCCTCGACTGGGGCATGGTGGCCCTGGGGGTTGTCTCGCTGCTCTCGCTCTTTGTGACCCAAGAGAAGCGGGTCGCGCTGCGGGAATTCCGCACCATAGTCTTCGAGCCCCTGCTCTTCTACCTGCTGCTGCGGGCCACGCTCAAGGATGGGGAGCGGCTGTGGTGGGTGGTGGATGGGTGGGCCTTGAGCGGGCTGCTGATCGCCCTCTGGGGTCTGCTCCAGTTCGCCAGCGGTCAGGAGGTCATCACCGCCGAGGGGGTGTGGCGGGTCAGAGGGCCCTACGGCTCGCCCAACAATTTGGCCCTCATGCTGGGCCGTCAGCTCCCCCTGCTCATCGCCGTAGCTGCCTTCAGCCGGGGCCGATACCGTCGGCTGGCCTACGGATTCATCCTGTTGCCCGCAGGAGCTGCCTTTTACCTGACCTACTCCCGCGCCGGCTGGCTGGCGGGGCTGCCGCTGCCCCTCCTCTTTCTGGGCCTGGTACATGGGGGACGGGCCGTCTGGGGCGCGGTGGGCGCGCTCATCCTGGGAGGGCTGAGCAGCGTCCCCATCCTGGGCACCGAGCGCTTTCGCTCCCTCCTCACCCCTCACCAGGGAACACTCTTCTTCCGGCTGAGGCTGTGGCAATCCTCCCTGGCCATGATCCGTGACCATCCGCTTCTGGGCGTGGGGCTGGACAACTTCCTCTATCAGTACTGCAGCCGCTACATCCTGCCCTCTGCCTGGCAGGAGCCCAATCTCTCCCACCCTCACAACCTGCTGTTGGAGTTCTGGACCCGGGTCGGGGTCCTGGGGGTGGGTGTGCTGGCCTGGGTGGAGGTCCGCTTTTTCCGGCAGGCGTGGCAGCTCTACCATCGTCTGCCCGAAGGAGACCAACGGGCGCTCATACTGGGTGCTATGGGGGGAATGGTGAACGTGTTGTCCCATGGACTAGTGGACAATGGGTTCTTCGTCATTGACCTGGCGTATGCCTTCTGTCTGCTGGTGGGTCTGGTGGCACCCTGGCCTGACCGCCAGGACAGGCAGATGGCGGGGCATGAGAATTGACACCTTGCCAGGATGTGGTACAATAACACAGATGATTCATCGTCAGCTCCCGCATCGGCCTCGGAGCTCAGTTCAAGATGAGATGAAAGGAGAACATCTGATGGCCTACATGATCACCGAAGATTGTATCCTCTGCGGCGTGTGCGAGGCAGAGTGCCCCAATGAGGCAATCAGCGAGGGCGATGTCACCTACGTCATTGACCCCGATCGCTGCACGGAGTGCGTGGGCTTCTACGACGAGTCCCAGTGTGCCTCTGTCTGCCCCGTGGAGGCCTGCGTCCCCGATCCAGATCACGAGGAGACCAGGGAGGAGCTTCAGGCCAAGTACGAACGGCTGCACGGCTAGGAAGCACAGACGCTAGTAAATGGAAAGTTGGGGTGCGCTTTCGCCGAAGGCCAAGGCGCACCCTCTCTCTTCCAGTCAGGTGGTGGTGAGAGGGGAGGATGTGAGACACCTCGTATGGCCGCCTGTTGTAACCTTCTCCATCGTGGCCTTCGATCAGAGCACTGGCAACCTAGGGTGGCGGTGCAGTCCAAATTCCTGGCTGTGGATGTGGCAGTGCCCTGGGCCCGAGATGGCGTGGGGGCCATCGCCACCCAGGCCTGGGCCAACCTCAGCTACGGCCCCCGAGGGCTGGACCTGCTGGCGCAGGGGCTCTCGGCGGCTGAGGTGAAGGAGAAGGCGCTGTTGGAGGCAACGCAGCGGAAGGTGGATGATCTCACCTCCGCGTATCGAAAGCCGGAGGTGGACCCGGATACACTGGCCCGCATGGCCAGGTCGTCGAGAGAGCACGGAGAAACCTGCTGAGCTAGAGAAGCCCGAGACTGAAGCCATCGGGCTGAAAGGGCGAAACCCTTCGGGCTGGTCATTCGTAGTCCCATAGGGGCTTTGCTCCATCAGCGTGGAGGTTCAGCCCCGCGCTTGCGTCTGCACTCCTTCCTCTAGGAAAGGATGACACTATGAACAACGTACAACAGGGTTGGAGGGTCTTTTTCCCTCAGCTGCAGGAGGTCCAGTGGGGGGGAAAAGCTCATTCCACTGGTGGATAGAGGTCAGGCCCAGTGTGTGATTCTCATAGGGGAAGCTCCCTCTAGGATGGAGCAGAGGGCGGCTCATCTTCTACTCGCCCACTTCAGGCGAATGGAAGCATCTGGATTACCTGCCTAGGATGGTCACCGAGGACTTCTTCGGAGAAGTTGTGGCGTACGGCCGGGAGAGGGGGGTGCTGGTCCGGCCGCACTTCAACACCCCCGGCCACAACACCCTCATCCCCCGCCTTATCCCGGCGACCTCGGCCAAAGATGAGAAGGGAATCCCCACCGGCTACGGGTTCTGCTTGACAACCCCCAAGACCTATTGCCGGGCCATTGTGATCGAGGATTGACACGCGCCGGGCGACCGACGTGCCCCTCAGGCCCCCTGTCGGCTCGGAGTGGCAAGCTGCTCCGGCAGCCGGTCATCGTCACGGCGGAAGGTTTTCCTTAAGATGAGTTGGGATGTGCTGTACATCCACCCCGCCAAGCAGGAGGTGGGATTTCGCTACGATGAATATGTCTCCAGCCCGCCCTACCTGCTCATGCCGGTGGGGGTCATCGGCCTGGTCAATCTGCTGCGCCAAAGGGGATTGGAGGTCAGGGGGCTCAATCTGCCCCTGGAATTGATCCTCAAGCCCACCTTTGATCTGCGGACCTGGCTGGAGAGTCGAGATCCCCCACGACTGGTGATGATAGACCTGCATTGGTACGAGCACTCCTTCGGCGCGCTGGATGTGGCTCGGTTGTGCAAAGAGGTCTATCCAGAGACACCGGTGCTCCTGGGAGGGATCACCGCCTCTATCTTTGCGTCGGAGATCCTGGAGCACTTCCGGGAGGTGGATTTCATCATACGGGGAGACGCGGAAGAGCCCCTCCTGAAGCTAGTGGATTCACTGGAGGGGAAAGGGGACCTGAGTCCTATCCCCAACCTGGCCTATCGGGATGGGGACCTGGTTATTGAGCAGGAGCGAATCTACTGCGTTACCCCGGCGGACCTGGACCGGCTGGACTTCGTGGACACCGATTTCCTCGAGCATCGCGATGACTATGCCGCCATGCAGCACACGGGTGGAGCAGGTGTGATCCGCGATGCCTCAGAGAGGGGGCATTGGCTCTCCATCGGCCGGGGATGCGAGTTCGATTGCGCCTTCTGCGGCGGGGGAAAGGCGGCCCACCGCCAGTTCGCCGGCCGAAGGGGTCTTATCTTGCGCTCGGTGGAGAGAGTGGTGGATGATATTGAGCGCCTCCAGGAGCAAGGCATCCATCAGGTCTCCTTCTCCCTGGATCCGGCCATCCTCGGGCTGGAGTACTGGCGCCCCCTTTTTGAGGGACTGCAGCAGCGAGGGATCAAGATCGGCCTTTACGATGAGTTCTTTCAACTCCCCTCCGAGGAATTCCTGCGGGCCTTCGCGGAGACAGCAGATTTGAACCATTCGGAGGTGGCGATCACCCTCTTGTCGGGGGATGAGAGGGTGCGAAGGCTCAATGGGAAATTCTTTTCCAATCACCGTCTGTTCCAGGTCTTGGGTTGGTTACGATGCTACCATATCCCCATCTTTGTCTACTTCTCCACCAATCTGCCGGGAGAGAGGAGAGAGACCTTCAGCCACACCATAGATCTGGCTCGAAGGGTCGCTCGCCACTATCCAGGGGAGCTTCTACGGATGCACAATATATGCCATACCGTTGATCCCCTGTCTCCCATGAGCCTGACCCCTGACCAGTATGGCATCCAAGTGGAGATGCGCTGTTTCATGGACTACCACCATTACTGCCAGCGGACGGCCTACGCCCGGCCCGATGTGGCGCGTGGGCAGTGGCGGGGGTTCACCTTTGACGGCCGGCAGTCGGATGAGGTAGAGGCCATGGCTCGACAATGGGATCAATTCTGCGCAGAGCAGGAGTTCCGCTGCTTTCGCGTCCCATGGGGGTGGTGACCGTCTGATAGGCCCGCGGTGGCGATCCTGCCTGAGGCATCCGCGGTGGTCCCCCTTCCCTTGGCAGGGCAGGAGAATTGACGGCCTGTCAGGATGTGATACAATAACGTGGGTAATTTGCCGTCAGCTCCCGCATCGGCCTCGGAGCTCAGTTCAAGATGAGATGAAAGGAGAACATCTGATGGCCTACATGATCACCGAAGATTGTATCCTCTGCGGCGTGTGCGAGGCAGAGTGCCCCAATGAGGCAATCAGCGAGGGCGATGTCACCTACGTCATTGACCCCGATCGCTGCACGGAGTGCGTGGGCTTCTACGACGAGTCCCAGTGCGCCTCTGTCTGCCCCGTAGAGGCCTGTGTGCCCGATCCGGACCACGAGGAGACGCACACGGAGTTGTTGGCCAAGTACCACCGTCTACATGGGTAGAGGGAGGTAGATGCCATTGTCGTTGAGGAGACAGGGTGCGCTTTCGCCGAGGGCCAAGGCGCACCCTCTCTCTTCCAGTCAGATGGTGGTGAGAGGGGAGGATGTGAGACACATCGTATGGCCGTCACCCAGGCCTGTGTCAACCTCAGCTACGGCCCCCGAGGGCTGGACCTGCTGGCGCAGGGGCTCTCGGCGGCTGAGGTGGACGACCATCCCACCCCTATCCAGGAGCTCCAGCGATTGCTGGAGCTGCACCGGCTGTATTTTGGTCAGAGCGACGAAGCGCAATTGCTGCCCCTCGAGGAAGAGTTGACCCGCGAGGTCCAGGCCCTGTTGCGCGGTCTCCACTTCTACCGAGGGCCGATACATGGTGTTTACGATGAGGCGACCCAACGAGCTTTGGCGGATTGGGCCGGCATGGAGAACTTGGAGGAGCGGTTGCGGGGGGATGCCTGCATGGATCCAGTGTGTTGGAGTTCCTACGGCAGAAGGGGGGAGGTGAGCTTACCATGATCGCTATCAAAGAGATCGCACAGGAATTCTCGCTTGGCGAGGAGGAATTGATCCGGCATGGGCTGCGCGCTTTCCTGTTGGATAGGATGCGGATACTTGATGCGGAGTGCCGGGCGCGATGCGCCAAATTTGGCGCTGCATCGCTGGAGGAGATGGACGAATTGATTCGGACTGGCCAGGTGGAAGAGGAAGACATCCTGGAGGATTTTCAAGAAGTAGACTATCTGACCACTCGCATTCAACACATCCAACGGATGTTGGAGGGTCTCCACTGATGGAGCTTTTCTCGCTGCAGGAGATGGCGGAGCGGGAGTTTCCACAGTTGGTGAGCTCTGCCGCGATCATTCATGACAAGCTCAGGTTAGTCCTGCGGGATGGTTCCTATATTGACTTTTGGTGGTCCAGTCAGATTCCAGGACGCTTTGCTCACCATTGGGAGCGCAGACATGTGGACAGGACTATCTACCGGCACGACAACATGCCCCACCCGCGTTGGCAGTATGTTCCCACCTTTCCTCAGCACTTCCACAATGGTGCTCAGGCCATCGTACAGGCAAGTACCTTACCTACCGAGCCGAGAGCAGCAATCCGCGCTTTTCTCCAATTTGCCCAAAGCATCATTGAAGGATCGGAGGGATGCCAATGAACTCCCGAGAGCGAGTTCTGGCCACTATTCGCCATGAAACGCCTGATCGCATGCCGGTAGACCTGGGGGGCATGCGCTCCACAGGTATCATGGCCCTGGCCTACGCCCGGCTGAAGAAATACCTGGGCATATCCGAAGGTGACATCTACGTATTTGACATCATGCAGCAATTGGCCTTGGTCGAGGAGCCGATCCTGGAGCAGTTCGGCTGCGACGTGGTGATCCTCGACCAGGGGGCCCTGGGCCCCTGGCAGGATTACACCCTGCCCGATGGCACACCGGCCAAGATCCCGGCCGACTTCGAGAGCGAGCCGAATGGCAAGGGCGGCCTGTACTGGATCCAGGATGGCATCCGAGCCTCCCACATGCCCGCCTCCAGCTTCTACTTCGACACCATCTACCACCCCCTGGCGGAGGCGGAGTCCATCGCCGACCTTGATAGATACGAGTGGCCGACGATGGAGGATGATGCCTTGGAGTGGCTGCAGCAGGAGGCCAGGCGGCTGTACGAGGAGACCGACTATGCCATCCTGGGCTCCTTCGGTGGAGCCTTTCTGGAAGCCGGGCAGGGGCTGCGCGGCTGGGGCCAGTTCATGATGGACCTGGCCTTGAACCGTGCCTTCGCTGAGGCCATCTTGGACAGGGTACTGCAGAACCTGCTGGTCAATGTGGAGCGCTACCTGGATGCGGTGGGGGATTATATTCAGATCATCCAGGTGGGCGGTGACCTGGGCACCCAGGGTGGGCCCCAGATCCGGCCCGAGTGGTACTGCGAGATCATCCAGCCCCGCCAGAAGGCGTACTGGTCCCGGATCCACGCCCTGTCGGACTGCGCTCTCTTCCTCCACTCCTGCGGAGGAATCTACGAGCTAATACCAGGCATCATTGACGCGGGCTGCGACATCCTCAATCCGGTGCAGACCACCGCCCGGGGGATGGACCCGGTGCGGCTCAAGCAGGAGTTCGGCGACCGACTCACCTTCTGGGGCGGCGGCTGCGACACCCAGCATGTGCTCCCCTTTGCCTCGCCGCAGGAGGTGTACGAGCACGTCTCCCAGCAGGTGGAGATATTCAAACCCGGCGGGGGCTTCGTCTTCACCCAGATCCACAACATCCAGGCCGGCACTCCGCCGGAGAACATCCTGGCCATGGTTCAGGCGGTGCACGATCACTGGACGTATGGGAGGGAAGCCGATTGAAGCTTCATGAATTGACCATCCACCAGGCCCGTCAACTCCTGCGCAGCGGCGAAGTCTCCTCGGTGGAACTGACTCAGACCTGCCTGGAGCGCATCAGCGCGGTGGATGAGCGAGTCCGGGCCTACCTGACCATCACAGATGGACTCGCCCTGGCCCAGGCGCGAGAGGCGGACCAGCGGCGTCGGGAGGGTGAGGACACCCCTCTTTTGGGCATTCCCCTGGCGATCAAGGACGTGATCTGCATGGAGGGAGCGCCCACGACCTGCGGCTCCAGAATTCTGGAGAATTTCATGCCTCCCTACGATGCCACAGTGATCGAGCGGTTGCGAGAAACGGGAGCGGTCATCCTGGGAAAGACCAACATGGACGAGTTCGCCATGGGAAGTTCCACCGAGAACTCCGCCTTTGGCTCTACCCACAACCCCTGGGACCTGACGTGTGTGCCGGGCGGATCGAGCGGGGGGAGCGCGGCGGCGGTGGCGGCAGATGAGTGTCTGGGCAGTCTGGGCTCCGACACCGGAGGCAGCATCCGCCAGCCAGCCTCCTTCTGCGGGGTGGTGGGGATCAAGCCCTCCTATGGGCGCGTCTCCCGCTACGGGCTGGTGGCCTTCGCCTCTTCGCTGGATCAGATCGGCCCCCTGGGCAAAGAGGTGCGCGACTGCGCCATCCTGCTTCAGGCCATCGCCGGCTACGATGAGCGCGAGTCCACCTCCATGCCCGTGGAGGTGGACGATTACGTAATGGCGCTGGAGGGGGCTGAAGACCTATCGGGCGTGCGCATCGGCGTGCCTCAGGAGTACTTCATCGAGGGCATGCAGCCTGAAGTGGAGAGAGCAGTGCGGGAGGCGATGGATGTGCTGGCCGGTTTGAGGGCTGAGGTAATGGAGGTCTCATTGCCTCACACCGAGTATGCCCTGCCGGTCTATTATCTCATCGCCCCGGCCGAGGCCTCGGCGAACCTGGCCCGTTACGACGGCGTGCGCTACGGCTTCCGCCATCCGAAGGCCGAGGACAGGGAAGATGCCTATCGCAAGAGCCGTCAGCACGGCTTCGGGGCCGAGGTAAAACGACGCATCATGTTGGGCACCTACGCCCTCTCCGCCGGTTACTACGACGCCTATTACCTCAAGGCGCAGCAAGTGCGCACCCTCATCAAAGGGGACTTCGACCGCGCCTTCGAGGAGGTGGACCTTCTGGCCGCTCCCGTCTCACCCACCGTGGCTTTCCGCATGGGAGAGAAGGTGGATGATCCCTTGAAGATGTACCTTTCGGATGTGTTCACCCTGTCCGTGAACCTGGCCGGCATCTGCGGCGCTTCGGTCCCCTGCGGCTTTGCCGACGGCCTGCCCATCGGCTTGCAGCTCATGGGGGCTGCCTTCCACGAGGCCACGGTGCTCCGCGTGGCCTACGCCTACGAGCAGGCCACGGAGTGGCACAAGAGGAGGCCAGCATTGTGATTAACGAAACGAATGTTCAAGAATGGTTGGCTTATGCCGAAGCCGATCGGCGAGCGGCAGAGCATCTGTTAGAAAGCGGCGACTACATGGCCTGTGCTTTTCACTGCCAGCAGGGGGTGGAGAAGTTGCTGAAGGCCATTATCGTGGCTGAAACCTGGAGGCGTCCGCCTGACCTGCACAGCTTACGTTTGCTTCTCGAGCAGATTGGTACAATTGAGCCTCCTGAAGACATAGTGAGAAAGACAGTGCAGATTGAGCCCCATTATCTTGGTACTCGATATCCTGGTGTAGTTGACCCCAGATTCTACAATAGATCGCTTGCAGTTCCTCTACTGGGCAGCTTGGGAGGCCGGTACCAACTGGATAGAGCCGCTCGGTTATACGTCGGAAGAGTTCCAATCCGCCGGCCCTCTGAGTCTCCTGGGTGAGGTCCGAGAAAAGGGCATCGTCGTGTACGAGGCGAACGGTAGATGTGAGCGGAGTGAAGCAGATGTGGAATGTGATCGGCCATTCCTGGACCGTTGATTTCCTCAAGCAGAGCCTGGCCAATGGACGGCTGGCCCATGCCTATCTCCTCCTCGGCCCACCACAGATTGGCAAGCGGACGCTGGCCCTGGAGCTGGCCAAAGCTCTCAACTGCCTGGCCAAAGAGGAAGAGCGCCCCTGTGGGGAATGTTGGGCCTGCCGAAAGATCGCCCATGCTACCCACCCCGATGTGCGGGTCGTCGAGCCGGAGGGGGGTTCGCTCAAGATTGACCAGATCCGCCAGCTCC
>CAYRNM010000089.1:0-2338 GCA_964425465.1 uncultured Anaerolineae bacterium
GGGTGGGTGTCTCATCCGCCAGGGAGAGGACGGTCTTGAGGGCCAGCATGAGCCGCGAGGTCTCGCCACCGGAGGCGACGCGGGCCAGGGGCTTGAGTGGCTCACCCACATTGGGCGAGATGAGGAACTCCACGCGGTCAATCCCCGTGCGGTCGAAGGCCAGTCGTCGGCCATCTACCCAGGCCCCCTCGGCATCCTCCCGCTGCTCGATGGACACGGCGAAACGTGCGCCCTCCATCGAAAGGTCTGCCAGTTCCCTTTCCACCGCAACCCTCAACTGCTCGGCGGCCTGGCGGCGCGCCTCGGAGAGCGCTGCCCCCAGCCCCCCGATCTCCCGCAGCAGGGCCTCCTCCTGAGCTCGCAGTTCCTCGATCCGCTCCTCGCTGTGAGTGATCGCCTCCAACTCCTGTGCCGCCCGCCGTCCGAAGGCCAGGATTTCTTCGATGGAGTCCCCGTACTTCCGCTTCAGGCTGTAAATGAGGCTCAGCCGCTCCTCCACCTGTGTCAGCCGGTGGGGGTTGTACTCTACTGTCTCGCGGTAGTTCCGCACCGCAGCCACCAGATCCTCCAGCCGATAGCTCAGTTCCTCCGCGGCTTGCAGCACTTCAGCTAGGCTGGGATCAATGGCCACCAACTGAGACAGGGCTTTTATCGCCTTTCCCACCAGGTCGGAGGCGCCGAGGTGGCCCTCTTCAGCCGAGTAGAGGGCCCTGTGGGCCGCTCCCACCAGGGTCAGCAGCCGCTCGGCGTTGGCCAGTCGGGTGCGCTCCGCCCGTAATTCCTCCTCCTCCCCCATAACCAACCCTGCAGCGTTGATCTCCTGCACCTGGTACTCCAGGAGGTCCACCCGACGGGCCAGTTCCCGCTCGTCACGCATCAGATCGGCCAACTCCCTCTGCACCTGCCGCAGGGCCACAACCCTGGCCGCTAGCTCCTCTCGCTGAGGCCACAGCCCTCCGTAGCGATCCAGGAAATCCATATGCTCCCGCACCCGCAGCAGTGAGAGATGGTCGCTTTGGCCGTGGATGTCGACGAGCTGCTGGCCGATAGCCTCCAGCGCCGACAGCGTCACCGCCCGCCCATTGACCCGGCAGATGTTTCGTCCCTCGCGCCGGATCTCGCGGGCCAGGGTGAGCGTGGCCGGATCATCCCCCTCCAGCCCATCGGCAGCCAACAGGGGGGTCAGCTCGGCCTGCAATGCGGCATCCAGGTGGAAGATCCCCTCGATGAGCGTACGGTCTGCGCCGGTGCGGATGACATCCGTTGGGGCGCGCCCGCCCAGCAGCAGGCTCATGGCGTCCACGATGATGGATTTGCCCGCGCCGGTCTCACCGGTCAGGACGTTGAAGGCCGGGGCCAGCGTGAGGTGAAGCTCATCTATGATCGCAAAGTTACGGATGGTCAGTTCGGCTAGCATGTGGCTGATCGCAAATCGCCTATCGCTGATCGTATGTCGCTCAGGTCTCTTTCGGGGCCAGCTCAGCCAGAAAGTGGCTGACGGTGAGGGCCTTGATACCCCGTGCCTCAAGCTGTTGCAGGAGCTCTGGGTCGCGGGTGATATCCTCGTCACGGCTGACGACGTGGGTGACCCGGCCAACGATGGCGGTTTCCAACACAATGTCGTCGCGAGGATCTCTGCACAGGTGCAACTGACCAGTGATCTCGACAGGGGAGGCTTTCTCCGCAATGAGCTGCAATAGCTCTCCTACCCGAACACTCGCTGTGCCTAGACGTCGTTGGATCTGGGGACGATGGAGCACCTCATCCAGCTCATCGAGAAGCGGCTGAGAGATGATGATCTTAAAATGTCCTGTCAGCCATGCCTCTCGAGTGCGCGCAGGATAGCCATGGGGATTGATGAGAGCCGACACCCAGACGTTCGTGTCAATCAGAGCGACGATGGCCATAGCAGCGTTCTCGCATTTCCTCAAAGGCGGCTGTGATGTCGGCTTCGAGCTCCTCTGAAGTGTGCTGAGCCGTGTGGCTGTGTACCTGGGTCAGAAGCCGCTCCAGGCGGTCACACCACTCAGCGTTCGTCCCTGTTTTCTCCTGCTCTTCTATGCTTCGCAACCGCTGATACTCGGCAAAGGACAGGACCACAACCACGGGCTGTCCGTTCTGCTTCAGGATGATCGGTGTGCTCAAGTCTGCTACGATCGCGCCGTAAGCCACTTGCGCCTCAGAAAGACGCTTTTCACTCATCGTTTGCTCTCCACTTCTACTACTGCAGCCGGGCCACGACTGCGCCATCAGCCAGGACGACGCACAGGAGATTTCGGATTGGCAATCTGCAATCAGTTCTATCGCAGCCGGCCGGCGGCAGTGGCAGTGCACAGAA
>CAYRNM010000089.1:2438-5176 GCA_964425465.1 uncultured Anaerolineae bacterium
GCAATCTGCAATCAGTTCTATCGCAGCCGGCCGGCGGCAGTGGCAGTGCACAGAACCACATAGGTGAGCAGCGCGAAGGGGGTGGCCGGGCCAAGTAGGAGCCAGGAGATGGCAGAGCCCAGGAGCCCCCCCACGATGACCGCACTTCCAACAGCCAGCCACGTGTGGCGGCCTCGACGCCGGCCAATGGCCCAATGCACCAGCTCGCCGATCAGCCCCCCGACGACCGGGCTGAGGAGGAGGGCGATGAAGAAACCCGCCCGAACCAGAAGCAGCGCTGCCAGCCCCGCCACCGTCCCCGCCACAAGCACCGCCACCGGATAATCGCTCACTCGGATGTTGAAGAAAACGGACTGTTGGCTGCGGATGCAATCGGGACAGCGATAACCCACCTCTGTGAGCACGGCGCACTGAGGACAGATGGGTTTGCCACAGCGGTTGCAGCGCAGCACTGTCGCTACACTGGGGTGATAGGCGCAGGTCAAATTCTCATCCATCCCATCACTCCCTCTCCTCATAATAGAGATTGCCCAGCCGCTCCATCAAAGACCGGTAGAAATAACCCCTCCCCTGAGTCCGCACGAAGAGGCCACTGTGGGGGCTGGCCTGGACCACGACCTGGTCACCATGAGTCAGATCAACGGCAGATTGGCCATCAATGGTGAGGATGGCCGCATGATCTGTGGACACGCGAATGGACACCGTCGCCCCCTCAGCCAGGACGATGGCCCGGTCGAGGCTGAGGTGGGGGGCGATGGGCACCAGCAGGATGCTGCGCAGCTCGGGGGGCAGGATGGGCCCCCTGCAGGCCAGGGCATAGGCAGTACAACCAGTGGCCGTGGAAACGATCAGCCCGTCACCCAGGTAGGTCGTCACATGATCGCCATCCACATCGGTCGCCAGACGGATGATGCGGGCCAGGCTACCCCGGCTGATGACCACATCATTCAGCGCCTCACAGTTGTGCAGGCGCTGACCATTTCGCCACAGCTCGGCGGAGAGCATCATCCGTTTCTCCAGCCAGGATTCGCCCCTCAGCACCTGCGCCAGCTTCTCCTGCCATTCCTCAGGCCGAACCTCAGCCAGGAACCCCAGCCGCCCCATTTTGATGCCTAGAATAGGCACCCGATAGGGGGCTCCCATCCGCGCTGCGCGGAGGATAGTGCCATCCCCCCCCAGAGTGATCAGCAGGTCGAGTTGGGCTATGTGAGCCCGCACGGCCTCCTCGTCCCAGCCGGAACCTTGCCAGGCGTGATAGCCCCGTGATTCCAGCCAGCGGACCATCTCCGCGCCCAAGGACTGGGAGGCCGAGATCTTGGGATGGTGAAGGATGCCAATGCCCTTTTCGATGTCGGATTTACACTCCATGCCTTACGCTATCCCCAGATGTACTTTCAGCCAGCCAAGGAGGGACTCCCTGTCCACCGACTGTTGGCCGCCAGCCACCATGTCCTTCACCGTCACCTGGCCGGACCGCAGTTCCTTCTCCCCCAGAATGCAGGTGTAGGCCACTCCCAACCGGTCAGCCTGGCGGAGCTGGGCCCGCAGGCTGTGGTCACCAAAGGAGGTCTCGGTCCGGATACTGGCCACACGCAGCTCATTCGCCAATTGCAGTGCGGCCTCCTTGGGCTCCTTCCCCAGGTAGAGGATCATGACCTGGGGCTGGGGCAAGGACGACACCTGTACCCCCTGTTCCTTCATGGTCAGGATGATCCGCTCCAGCCCGGAGGCGAACCCCACACCGGGCACGTGAGGCCCTTCCAGCGATTCGGCCAGGACATCATACCGCCCTCCGCCGCAGAGGGCGTTCTGTGCTCCGATCCCCTCCGCCCACACCTCGAAGACAGTCTTGGTGTAGTAGTCCAACCCTCGCACCAACCGGTGGTTGAGGGTGTAGGGCCGGCCCAGGCGATCCAGATAGCCGAGAAGGATGGAGAGATGCTCCTGGCATTCCAGGCAGAGGAAATCGGTGCTGTGGGGCGCGCTGGCGATAATGGGCTGACAGCGTGTGGCCTTGCAGTCCAGCACGCGCAGGGGATTGAGCTCCAGGCGGCGCTGGCAATCCTCGCATATTGCCTCCAGGTAAGGGGTGTAGTAGGCTCGCAAGGCCTCGATGTAGCCAGGCCGACACCGGGGGCAGCCGATGGAGTTGAGCTGAAAGGATAGGTTGCGAAACCCCAGGTCATCGTAGAGATGCCAGGCTACGGACATGACCTCCACGTCCAGGGCCGGGTCCTGCTCGCCCAGGGCCTCGATGCTGACCTGAACGTGCTGTCGGTAGCGGCCAGCTTGAGGGCGCTCGTAGCGGAAAGCCGGCCCAAGGCAATAGAGCTTCACCGGCTGGGGCCACACGTGCATGCCGTGCTCCAGGTAAGCACGCACCACCCCTGCCGTGAACTCGGGACGGAGGGTCAACTCCTCCCCGCCTCGGTCCTGGAGGGAGTACATCTCCTTCTCCACGATGTCCGTGCCCTCGCCTACGCCCCGCACAAAGATGGCCGTCTGCTCAAAGATGGGCACGTCCAAGGGCTGATAGCCGTAGAGCTGAGCGATGGCTTGGATGCGCTGTTCAACATACTGCCAATAGGGTTGTTCTTCAGGCAAAATATCCTGAGTGCCACGGGGTGCCGTAAACAAAAATCCCTCCTCTGGAGTCAGACCAACTCAACGCTTTCGCCGTAGATGGGGAAGCCCTCCTCCAAAGCGGTGCGGACAATGCCGAGTTCCTCCTGTTGACG
>CAYRNM010000089.1:5276-11045 GCA_964425465.1 uncultured Anaerolineae bacterium
GCCTCAAAGTCCCGGCGCATGGCCTGCAGTGTGGCCAGCAATTCGGCCCGCAGGGCGGGAGTGTAGTTGACAGTCGCCGTCCCGTCGCGGTACTTGAGCACTCCATAGGGAGGAGCCTGACTGTAAGTGTCCTCAACAAGAAGGCAGTAGGCTGCCAGTTGTAACTGGTGGGAGGGATAGGGTATCGAAGGGCAGGGGCTGGACTTCACCTCTACGGGGATGACCTGCCCCGAGTCCTCCAGCAGGTAGTCGGGCTTGCCCGTCAGTTGGTAGCGCGCGGAGAAGAGGGGGTGTTCCGGCCGTCTCCAGGCTCCGGTGTCGGCGTAGAGAAGCCGGCCGAAGGGCAGGCCGGTCTGACGGCGCAGGCGTCTGGCCCACAGCCAGGCCGCCAGTGCCAACAGCGCTAAAAACAGAGCCAGCAGGGCCAACCCCCAGCTCATCCCACGCCTTCCTCGTCGTAGTCGCTTTCCCGCCCCGGCTGCCCAAAGGGCCAGGCGGTGATGGTCACCGGGATGCCCTGGGGATTCCAGGCGGTGAGCCAGGCCGCATCTTCCGGAGCCAGGCGGATGCAGCCGTGGGAAGCGGGATGCTGGCCCAGCGCATCGAGGTCCATATGGATCTTGTTGCCAGCTTCATCCAGAGTATATGGGGCGCTGTGCAGGAGAATGCTCCCCCCACGGCTGAAGAGATACCAGCCATCATCCTGGTAGGTGCCGAAGGCCTCGAAGGTGCCCACATACGCTCCCACCGTCCCGCTCCACTCTGGGGTCTGCGACTGAGGGTCAGGGAAGCCAGTGCTCACGGGAAAGGTTTGTATCTCACGCCAATCCTCGAAGATGTGCATGGTCTGAGTGGCCTGATCAATAAGGATGTAGCGCCCCCTCTCGTCAGCACCTAGCTGCACCACTGCTGGCAGGGAGGGCAGCGGCTCCAACGAGCGGCGGCTTTCCACAGGGGGAGTGGGGCTGAGTGTGGCAGCCTGCGGTGGCACGGGCACCATCGGCTCAGGCGTGGCTGTCGATGCCGGAGTAGGCATTGGGGCCCTGGTGGAAGAGGGCATGGCTGTAGGCTGCCTGGTGGCCGTCGCTGTGGGCGTGCGGGTCGGAACTGCTTCAGGTGGTGGAGTAGCTAGGGGAGGCTTGGTGGAGACCTGGCTCCACAACACACCCCCTATCAGCAAGGGAAGGATGATGACGCATAGGCGGGGCCAGATATTGCGCAGCATGCTACTGCGTCTCTCCTCCTAGCAGCAGGGCCAGGATCAGGCAGAGCGCTGCCAATCCGACGAGGATGAGAGCCCAGCGGCGCAGGCGCAGGGCACTGGCCACAGCCCGTCCATGCTCCACATGGAAATCCCTGCCCAGGTCCAATCCCTCGACATTGGCCGGAGTCAAACCCTGCACCTGATTCAGCCACCAGGCCCGAGCGCAATACACGTATTGTCCGATCTCACTGGCGCGGATCATTCGTTCGCTCATCTCTGCCTGTCCGCATTCATCTTTTTCTCAAACTCCTGCAGTGCCTGGCGAAGCTGCTCCTGCCGCACCGCGATGGTCAGGTCTCCTCGTGTCCGCTCCAACACACCGCGCAGCGAGTCCATCCGGCGGCGCAGGCCACCGGTGACAGCATCGGGGAAATCCACCGTCAACAGCAGGCGGTAAATCTCATCCATAGCCATCAGGACCTCCTCAGCCCGATCCAACTCGTCCCTCCGCATCAGGTCCAGGGCGTGCCGCCGCATCTCGCTGGCGGCCTCTGCCAGGCCATTGAGGTAAGTGGCCTGCTCGACCTCCAGTTCCTCAGGTGTCGGCAAGGGCTGATCGGCGATGAGGGCACAGGTGCACTCAGTTTCCACCCACTCCTTCAGAGCATCTTGAGTGTAGCCCGCATAGTAGAGATCGGCATAGTCGGCCAGATCCTTCACCAACTCTCTGGCCGCTGCGCGAGCCTCGGTCAGAAGGGAGTGGGCCTGATCCCAATCGTCACGGTGGGCGGCGCTGATGGCGTTGGCGCAGAAACGAGTGAGCTGCCGCGAGCGGTTGTAGGCTGTGTCCCGGGCCACATTCTTCTGCTCCAGCGCAGAGCGGATGCGCTCGATGGTAGCGCTCAGTTGATTCACCTCTTGCTCCTCTATACATAGGCGCGGAGCAAGCTCCGCTGCTCCCCAGCGTAAGAGCTAGCGGCGGAACCCGATGGGCCGTTCCTCTTGGAAGCCTTCCTCCGGCGTTTTGATCTCACCGTATTTCTCCTCGAACTTCGCCAGGTTCTCCCCCAATGCCCGGTATAGCAGCTTGGCATGCATGGGGGTCATCACGATGCGGGCATGGACTTTGGAGCGCGGCATGCGGGGCAGCAGCCGGGCGAAGTCAATGACCACCTCCGAGGGGGCGTGGGTGATGACGGCAAAATTGGAGTAGATGGCTTCCAGATCCTCAGGCAGCTCGACGCTGATCTGGACTTGGGATTGCTGAATCGGAGCCCGTTTGGCCATGGGGACCTCCTCTCTTGTCGCTTAGAGCACCTCCGGGACGCGGGGCTTGGCCAGCACCTCTCGGATCTCCAAATCATGGAAAGTACGCGGGTAGGCAGGCTTGCAGACAATGGCCGTGTCAGCGCCGCTGGAGGTGCCAGCGACGGCGATAACTTCCTGGCCCATGTCCAGGAGCCCCGCGTCGGCGGCCATGAGCAGACACTCCACCGCCACCTTCATCCCCTGGGAGAAGCGGTAGAGGGTATCCCGCACAATCTCCTCCGGTGCGCGTCCGCCGTGCTTCTCCGAGAAGGCCGAGCCCACACCATCGCCCAGGGCATGGATGCCGGTGTGCACTATGACTCCTAGCCCTTCTAATTCTGCCTTTGTTTCCGCCGACATGGTCCAGCCCTCGCTCTCCCAACCATGACAGATGGAGAGGGCGATGACCTGGATCCCTGCGGGTGCGAAGAGGGCCTGGGCCTTGCGGGCGGTGTAGCCATGAGACGAGGCCACCACCACCTGTTTGATCCCTAGGGCCAGGGCCCGCTCCTTGGCGATTTGCAGCGTAGCATCCGTGTTGTGCTTGCCTGCTTTGTCGAAAATGAGGGTTTTGAGTTCCATGAGTCTGTGTCCTTTCCTCAACAGTCATTTGATCAACTGACAGTCGTCACATATTCCCCTTCCCAGCCCCTCATGGCGACCGGCTCTGCCTCTCCTGCTTTCACCAGATCCTCCACGGCCCGGTCCACCTCCTCTTGCTCCCAGCCGAAGAGCCAGGCCAGATATTCCCGGCGGGCCACCACCGCAGTACGCAAGTAACGCTGGAGGATGGCTCGTCGCGCCTGCCGAGGGATAAGGAAGCGCGCGGCTTCCACCTGCTCGGGATAGGCGCGTATGAAGAGATCGTAGACGTAGCTGTAGTGCCAGGGGCCGGCGTCGGAAGTGCTCACCTTGACGGCCATGAGCTTTCGCTGTAGCTCGACCATGGCCCGTTCAAAGCGGTATTTCTGCGACCTGCTGGCCAGATGCGCCAGCCGCCGCAGCTCACCGGTGGGCAGCGCTCCTTGCTCCAGCAACACATCGCAGATGACCTTGGCCTCTCGGCTCAGCCTCCCGGCCTCATATTCCAGAAGGTAATCCTCCTCCCCACCGAAGTTGGGCGAGAGGGCGTAGAAACTGGGCAGAAGGTCCAGGGCCAGGAGTGTAGCCTTGCTCCGCAGCAGCTTGCCGTAGTAGATCCGCCTCTGATCCGGCAGCGTGTCCTTCCAGCGCCAGGTCTTGCCCAGCGCTTCGTCGTCGTGGTGGCGGGGCAGAGGGCGGGTGCAGCCGTTGATGGCCTCCCAGAGGGAGGGCAGTTCCATGCGTTGCACGGGAAATAGAATGCACAACCCCACCTCTTCCACGAAGTGGACTGCTTCCTCCTCACTCTGAAGCCGCAACTCTGGCTGTCGCCGGTAGTGTCGGTCTCGCTCGGCGACCACGAACTCGGGGGTAAGAGCCCACATCATGGCAGTGCCAGGACCTGCTCCGCCACCGACTGAGTACGGCGGGCCAGATCGGAGATGCGGTTGTCGAAGTAGCCGATGACGTAGCTGGTCACCCTATCATGCAGGGGCTCGATCCACCTATCCGGCAGGGCCTTGGCCCCCAGCAGGGCCCCCATGATGGACCCCGCCGTGGCCCCGTTGCAGTCGGTATCCAGCCCGCCCATGACGGCGATGGAGATGGTGCGCCCGAAGTCCATCTCCCCATAGAGCAGTCCCAGCAGCACGATCACCGCATTGTTGATGGTGTGCACGCCGTGGTAGTGGCCGTACTTGGCCATCAGCGAATCCCACGCCTCCTGCCAGGTGGCGTACCGTTTGTGGACCGCAGCGGTCTCCTGCACCGCCTCCGCCAGCCGGCTCTGAGCCGGGATCTCGGCCAGCCCGGCTGCCAACACCGTGTCCAGATCCTCGCTCACCAGCGCCGCAGCTAACATGGCTGCCACCCACATCTCACCGTAGATGCCATTCTTGACATGCGACACCGCCGCGTCGCGGAAGGCGAACTCAGCCGCTTTCTCTGGCCAGCCGGGGCAGACGCAGCCGAAGGCATCAGCCCGGATCTGGGCTCCGATCCACTCCCGGTAGGGGTTGCGATAGCGGGCCGAGTCGGGCGGGCGGATGTCGTTCACCAGGTTGCGGTAGGCTTCCCGCTCGGCGGTATAGACCCTGTGGAAAGGCAGATGGGATATCCAGGTATCGGCCACATCGTCGGTGGTGAAGCTGGGGCCGAAGTGCTCCAGGTAGTGCAACCCCAGGATGGTGTAGTCCATGTCGTCGTCGCGAGCCATGTAGTGGATGTATCCCTTGGCCGTCTCCCTGTAGTTGTCGCGTAGGGCCAACCCTTCGGGGAAGGGTTCAAGCACGGGGAAGTAATCGGACAGGGGATAGGCATCAGCTACCCTCAGATAGCACCCGATCTGCTCCCGTGACCACCCCTCGACCGGCTTGCCCAGCGAACAGCCCGCGCAGCGGCCTAGCCAGGCCCCATAGATGCGGTCGAAGAGCGCCTCTTCGCCGTGCTCCATCTCCATGTGACGCACCCCCTTCGGTCGGGCAGCGCGGATGGAATCCAGCGTGGAGGGCTCATGGTAGAGGAAATCGGGCTCGGGGTCCAATTCATCCAGGGCCTCGTAGAGAGTGTCGAGTGCGTCCAAGTCACCAGGGAGCACCATGTCCAGTGCCTCCTCGAGGCCTGTCACGTCGCAGCCCTCTTCGCCCCGTTGGATGATCTCGTCGTGGACCAGGCGTCGCAGAGTGGTGTAACTTGGCATGGGAAACTCCTTTTTACTCACGCAACTGAAGTCCTTCGGAAGAACTTCACTGCCGTTTCGTATGATCTTCGTGCCCTTTTCAAGAGGTCTTCGGCCACTTCCCTGGTGCAGAGGTCCACCGATGCGATCCGGGCTCCATCTTCCACCCTTCCATAGGTGGACCAGACATGCCAGGGGGAAGCCGTTTTTGCATCCTCGGCAAGGAGACGAAGGCTTTCCAGTTCCAATACCTCCGCCAACTTTCCCCCATGCTCCTCTGAAATCCTCAGGAGATGCTCACTCGGGTCGTGGGTCCACGAGGGCTCCTCGATGTAAGCAGTCACCGCCTTAGCCGAGAGCTCTATGCACAGTTGGGCATTCTGGGCGACTACTCTATGATGTTCCAGAGGGAGGTTATCCTCAGCGCTTATAAGAGAATATTCAGCCGATTATTCGAAATTACGCGAAGAGCTCCTTGACCGCCAGTAAAGGGCGGCCG
>CAYRNM010000090.1:0-11038 GCA_964425465.1 uncultured Anaerolineae bacterium
AGGGCCAGAGGCCGAAATTGTTGAGCAGAAAGAGCACACCGATCAGGATCAGGATAACGAGATTCGCTCATTCGTCCATTTGCCCCTTCGTCATTTGCGGTTTCCACACTTTTGATATATCATCAATTCAAATTCTCCCGCAGGCTGCAAGCCTGCGGGAGGGTGACAGGAAAGATTATGCTCGATTCACTCTTTCGCCCTCAATCGGTCGCCGTCATCGGCGCCTCCCGTGACCCGGCGAAGCTGGGCCATGGGATTCTGAAGAACATCATTGACAGCGGCTACCAGGGGGACATCTATCCTGTCAATCCCTCAGCCGAGGAGATCTTGGGGCACCGCTGCTACCCCAGTGTTTTGGACATCCCTGGTGAGGTGGGACAGGTGGTGATCGTTATCCCTGCCCCCCTCGTGGCCAAGGTGCTGGAGGAGTGCGGCCAGAAGGGAGTGAAAGCGGCGGTGATCATCAGCGCTGGCTTCCGTGAGGTGGGCGGACAGGGCCGCCGCATGGAGCATGAGCTAGTGGAGATCGCCCAGAAGTATGACATGCGACTGCTGGGCCCCAACTGCCTGGGGGTCATCAACACTTTTACTCCCCTCAATTCCTCCTTTGCCGCAGCTATGCCCCTCCAAGGTACCATTGCCTTCATGTCCCAGTCCGGTGCCCTGTGTACCGCTGTTCTGGACGTGGCCCTGGCTGAAGAGGTGGGCTTCTCCTCCTTCGTCAGCCTGGGGAACAAAGCCGATCTGAATGAGATGGATTTCATCCAGGCCTGGATGGAGGATCCTGACACGAGGGTGATCATGGCCTATCTGGAGGGCATTGCCGAAGGGTCACGTTTCATGGAGGTTGCCCGCCAGGCCACCAAGAAGCGGCCCATCATTGCCATCAAGTCCGGCACTACCGATGCTGGCTCACGGGCGGTCTCCTCTCACACTGGGACCCTGGCCGGGTCGGAGCAGGCCTACGAGGCAGCCTTCAAGCAGGCAGGCATCATTCGCGCCCGCTCGGTGGAGGAGTTGTTCGATTTCTCCATCGCCTTCGCCCGTCAGCCGCTGCTGCGGGAGAATGCCATCGCCATTGTCACCAATGCCGGTGGGCCGGGCATCATGTGCACCGATGCCTGCGAGCACGCAGGGCTCCACCTAGCCTCCTTCAATTTGAGGACCTGCGCTCGCCTGCGGCAGGGCCTTCCTCCCGAGGCCAGCTTTCTCAACCCCATTGATGTGTTGGGGGATGCTCAGGCGGACCGCTATGAGCTGGCCATCCGAGCCGTGCTGAGGGATCCCAACGTCAGCGGGCTGATCGTCCTGCTCACCCCCCAGAATGTCACTCCCATCGAGGAGACAGGCCGGGTGATCGGGGAGATCGCAGCTCAAGAAGAGGAGAAGCCGATCCTGGCCTGCTTCATGGGCCGGGCGACCACTGGTCCCGGCGTCAAGATCCTCAACGAGTATCGGGTCCCCAATTATCCTACCCCTGAGCGGGCGGTGGAGGCCATGCGAGCCATGCTCGACCAGCGACTGTGGCAGGAGCAACCAGAGCGCAAGCCTGAGGTCTTCCAGGTGGACAAGAACCGAGTGGAGGAGCTGTTCGCTGATGTGCATGCAGAGGACCGATTGGCCATCGGTGATGCGGAGGCCCGGGCCGTCTTGGAGGCCTACAGTATCCCTGTGCCCCGATCCCAACTGGCCCACACCCCGGAGGAGGCGGTGGAGGTCGCTCGGCAAATAGGCTATCCGGTGGTGATGAAAATCGCCTCGCCCGATATCTTGCACAAGACAGACATCGGCGGGGTGCGGCTGAACATTCGAAATGATGAGGAGGTGCGGGACTCCTTCGATCTCTTGATGTACCGCACCATGCGCTACATGGCTGAGGCCGAGATATGGGGCTGTCTGGTACAGGAGATGGTTACCGGCGGGCGGGAGGTGATCCTGGGCATGAACCACGATCCGCAGTTTGGCCCCTTGCTTATGTTCGGCCTGGGGGGCATTTACGTGGAAGTGCTGCACGACGTCGCTTTTCGTCTGGCCCCTCTGAGCCGCGAGGATGCCGAGGAAATGATCCAAGAGATCCGGGGCTATCCCTTGCTGCGGGGCGTGCGCGGCCAGAGGGCTGCGGACATTGAAGGGATCATCGAGGCCCTGCTCCGCGTCTCCCAACTGGTGACCGATTTCCCGGAGGTGGTGGAGCTGGATATAAACCCCCTGCTGGTGCACGATGAGGGGCAGGGTGTGGTGGGGATTGACATGCGGCTGGTGCTTGGCTGATGGCGGATGGGTGATAGCTGATGGCGGGCCTTAGGCGCAATTCGCCTATCACATAACTGAGAGGAGTAGCACAATGAAAACCAAACTGCTTACCATCTTTGTTCTCATTGCAAGCTTGGCGCTGGTGTCCGGCGCATTAGGTATCGTGGCCCAGGGACCGGTATCAGCAGAAATAGGGAACGCTGCGCTCGCCCAGCAGCAGGCGCAGAACGTGGAACTAGTGGGTCAGATTGGCGGGGCCAGCTATGCTGTAGAAGTGCAGGGGCAGTATGCTTATATCGGTATAGGACCAAGGTTAATTGTGCTGGATATCTCAGATCCCACACAACCAGCAAAGGTAGGACAGACCAAAGCATTGCCGGGCTTAGTAAATGATATAGCCGTGAATGGCGCAAATGTTTACATCGCAGCTCAATACGCTGGGCTGCGAGTCATAGACGTTTCTGATCCCTCTCATCCTACAGAGGTGGGCTTTTATGACACGCCAGGAGACACATTCGGCGTCTATGTGTCTGGCCCCTATGCTTATATAGCAGACGGGTACTACCTGCGCGTGGTTGACGTCTCTGACCCTAGCAATCTAGTGGAAGTTGGTTCATACTATGAACCAGTCTGGTTTGAGGAACTCTCTGTTACTGATAGCTATGCATATCTGGCCTGCGGATATGACGGTATTCGGATAGTAGATATCTCTGACCCGACCCATCCAACACATACGGGATCATTTGATACGCCTGGTAGAGCCCAGGACATCTTTGTTTCTGGCATCTATGCTTATGTAGCGGATGCTGATGAGGGTGTGCAGGCACTGGATATTTCAGATCCCACCCATCCATCCGCTCTTGATTCTTACCAGACAGATGATTTCGCAGCAAGCATTTTCATCAAAGAGGGATATGCCTATGTGGCAGCCATGAATCTAGAAGTGCTAGACATCTCTGATCCAACTCATCTCGTAGGGGTAGAGGAACATTATACACCTGGACATGCGTGGGGTGTTGTCGTCTCTGCTACCTATGCTTACATGGCAGATTATCACAGGGGCTTACGTGTGGTTGATGTCTCTGACCCTACCAGCCCGGTGGAGGTTGGTTGCTATGATGCTGCCAGTGAAATTGACGGTCTGACAGTAAGTGATACCCATGTATATGCGGCTGATGAGAATGGGGCCCTGCACATTTTCGATGTCTCGACCCCACGAAGCCCCACAGTGGTTGGCAGTAGCCATGATCTCTGGTCTGCACGCGATGTGGTTATCACTGGTACCTATGCTTACGTCGCCGATGCCTGGATGGGCTTATGGATAATAGATGTTTCCAATCCCACAAGTCCAGTTGTAGTAGGTTCTTATGAAACATTGGGGGCTCCCTTTGCAGTTGATGTGGAAGGTTCTTATGCCTATATAGCTGCCTATGACGCTGGTTTGCGGGTAGTAGATATCTCAGATCCCACCGATCCCTATGAAGTAGGACATTACCAGACCCCGAGCTATGCTTGGGATGTTTTTGTGTCCGACAACTATGCTTACATAGCCAGCTTGGAGGCTGGTTTGCGAATTGTTGACATTTCTGATCCGACCGCTCCTGCAGAGGTGGGCTCTTACGAAACACCCCCCGCATGTAGTCACGGGGTCTTTGTCTCAGGGTTTTATGCTTATATTGCCCAAGGAGGTTTACGGATAGTAGACATCTCTGACCCGACTGCTCCTGCAGAGGTAGGGCTGTGTACAACAGCGGCCTATAAAGTTTCTGTTGCAGGCTCGTATGCATATTTAGCCGGTGGAATCGCAGGCTTACGCGTGGTAGATGTATCTGATCCAAGTATCCCGACCGAGGTTGGCTATTATGACACTCCTCTGTATGCGAGAGATGTGGCTGTAGCAACTCCTTATATCTACATAGCAGATGAGGAGGCGGGACTCTTTATACTGCGCTTCTCCGCCTACAAGGTCTTTCTGCCGCTGGTGCTTAAGAACCAGTAGGTGCAACTAGCCATCGGGGGCGACTGCAGCCTGCCCCGGTGCCCCAACGACGAACGACGGCGAACCGGGTTTACTGATGAGTTTGTGAAATTCCAAAATTCCAACCTGTGATAGAATAGGTGTGGAGAAAGGAGGAGCTGATGAACTGGAGAGAGTACATTCACTCTGATGCGGAAGTGTTGTTGGGCAAACCGGTGGTCAAAGGCACACGGCTTTCCGTTGAGTTTCTTCTCAGCCTATTTGCTGCAGGGTGGACTGAGGAACAAGTTCTGGACAATTATCCCACTCTCACACCTCAAAGCTTGCGGGCAGTGTTTGCCTTTGCCACAGAATGTATGCGTGAAGAAGCACTATTCGTCCTTACACCCCTTGGAGCAGCTTGATGCAGTTCTTGGCGAATGAGGATGTCCCGGTAGCAAGCATTCGTCGTCTACGTGCTGCCGGTTATGACGTTGCCAGCATCATTGAAGACTCTCCGGGCGCGAAGGATGAATCCGTCTTATCACGGGCTCACACAGAACAACGCATCATATTAACTTTCGACCGTGACTACGGCGAGTTAATATACCGACGCCGCTTGCCTACTCCAGCCGGTGTTGCGTATTTTCGGTTTGCCCCAACCACTCCGGAAGAACCGGCGGAACGTTTCATCGAACTATTGGACATAGGTCACATCACACTTGAGCGGCAGTTCACTGTAATTGGACGCGGCTGGATACGTCAGCGTCCACTTCCGCAAAAGCCATAGACGACAATGAATCCTGCTGCCAACAACGCGGCCAACTTCGGTTAGCGTGGGCACTATAGGCGACAAGCAATACGCCAAAAGGAGAGACGAGATGGTGACATTGTATATTACGTCTACGGAGAAGTTCTCGGGGAAGAGCGCGCTGTGCATCGGGTTGGGACGATCATTTCAGCGCCGAGGATACGCCTTGGGATACCTTAAGCCAGTGAGCACCTCGGACCGGGTGCTTCCGGAACGAACCAGCGATGAGGACGCTAACTTCATGAAGCAGGTCTTCAGCTTGAGCGAATCACTTGAGGTCCTGTCGCCGGTGACCCTCACCCCCTTCACAGTAGAAGCGATCCTCAAGGGCGAAGGGCCAGTGGACTACCAGGAGCGGCTGCATGCGGCCTACGAGAGAGCGTCAACGGGTAAAGATGTGCTCATCTTGGAGGGCGGCGGTAACCTGCGGGAGGGATACCTGCTTGGCCTGGCTCCCCCCCTGGTGTCGGAGCTCTTCCAAGCGCAGGAGCTAGTAGTGGTCAAATACAACAGCGACCCCCAGATCGTGGATGACGCGCTGGCAGCCCGTGCCATCCTGGACGACTCGCTTCTGGGAGTGGTCTTCAACGTAGTCCCTCGACAGCGGCTGCCCTTCATCAAAGAGGTGGTGCAGCCCTTCCTGGCGGCACGGGGCGTGACGGTGCTGGCGGCCTTGCCAAGAGAGCGCGTCCTCTCCTCGGTGAGCGTGGGCGAGTTGGTGGATGGTCTGGCCGGCGAGCTGCTGTGCGGGGAGGGGTACACCGACGAGCTGGTGGAGCACCTCATGGTGGGAGCCATGAATGTGGAGGCCGCACTGCGCTACTTCCGACGCAAACCCAACAAGGCGGTGATCACCGGCGGCGACCGGCCTGACATCCAGTTGGCCGCCCTGGAGACCTCCACCAAGTGTCTGATCCTGACCGGCAATCTGGAGCCCAGCCCCATCATCCTGGGCCGGGCTGAGGAGATCAGGGTGCCCGTGTTGCTGGTCAAGGAGGACACACTGACCACCGTCCAGAACATCGAGGCCTTCTTCGGCAAGACCCGCTTCCACCAGCCCAAGAAGATCCAGTGCTTCGAGCGGGTCCTAGAGGAACACTTTGACTTCGCCAGGCTGGAACAAGCTCTGGGGCTGTAAGCTGGAGGTGACATTATGACCATCATCGAGGAGATCACCGCCCGCCAGATTCTCGATTCGCGGGGCAATCCCACTCTGGAGGTAGACATTCTTCTCTCCGGTGGAGCCATGGGCCGGGCCGCAGTGCCCTCTGGCGCCTCCACCGGCGCGCACGAGGCCCTGGAACTGCGCGACGATGATCCGGAGCAGTTCGGGGGCCAGGGGGTGCTGACCGCTGTAAGAAATGTCAACGATGAGATAGCCGAGGAGCTCCTGGGGTGGGACGCGCTGGATCAGGTGGGGATTGACGAGTTCCTTATAGAACTGGACGGCACACCCAACAAGGGGAACCTGGGAGCCAACGCCATCCTGGGCGTCTCCCTCGCTGTGGCCAAGGCTGCGGCGGAGGCGGTGGAGTTGCCCCTCTTCCGCTACATCGGGGGCACCAGCGCCCGAACACTGCCTGTGCCCATGATGAACATCCTTAACGGGGGTAAGCACGCCGCCGATTCCACCGATCTGCAGGAGTTCATGATCATGCCGGTGGGCGCTCCCACCTTCTCCGAATGCTTGCGCTGGGGAGCAGAGACCTACCAGGCCCTCAAAGCGGTTCTCCGGGACAAGGGCTACAACACCAACGTGGGCGACGAGGGAGGCTTCGCCCCTTCCCTGGGCTACAACGCTGAGGCCATCGAGGTGATCCTGGAGGCCATTGAGCGGGCGGGTTATGAGCCGGGCGAGGACATCTTCATCGCCCTGGATCCTGCAGCCAGCGAGTTCTTCCACGATGGCCGGTACGTGCTCCAGAAAGAGAGAAGGGAACTCTCATTCGAGGAGATGGTGGACTTCTACGCCCAATGGGTGGAGGGGTATCCTATTATCTCCATTGAGGATGGGCTGGCTGAGGATGACTGGGAGGGCTGGCAGTTGCTCTGCCAGCGGATAGGGGATCGCGTGCAGCTCGTGGGCGATGACCTGCTGGTGACCAATGTGGAGCGGGTGCGAAAGGCCATCGAGCTGGGGGCCTGTAATGCTCTGCTGTGCAAGGTGAACCAGATCGGGACCTTGACCGAAGCCATCGCCGCTGTGACCGAGGCTCAGCGGGCTGGATGGGCAGCCGTGGTCTCCCATCGCAGTGGGGAGACAGAGGACACCACCATTGCCGACCTGGCGGTGGCCCTGAACACTGGCCAGATCAAGACCGGGGCACCCTGTCGCTCCGACCGGGTGGCGAAGTACAATCAACTGCTGCGCATTGAAGAAAGGTGGGGAGACACAGCCCTTTATGCGGGCTGGGATGCTTTCCACCACATCCGTGCCCATGTCTGAAGCGCGCTGGCTGATCAGTGGGGCAGGGGAATTCGCCTGAGATAACGTAAGGCCGCCATTCTTATGGCGGCCTTACATGCGTTTTAGCCATCTTCCACGATGGCCACTGCCTCGATCTCCACTAGCGCACCGAGGGGCAGAGCAGCCACCTGTACCGTCGAGCGAGCCGGTGGGTGATCAGCGAAGAACTCGGCATAAACCCGGTTCATGGTTTGAAAGTCGGCGATGTTCTGGAGGAAAACGGTGGTCTTCACCACCTGGGACAGAGAACTTCCCGCCGCCTGAAGTATGCTGCTCAGGTTTTTCAGCGTCTGCCGAGTCTGGGCTTCGATGCCCCCCTCCACCAGACGGCCAGTGGCGGGGTCAAGGCCCCCCTGACCGGCGGTGAAGATCAACTTTCCCACCTGCACCCCCTGGGAGTAGGGGCCCACGGCGGCCGGTGCTTCGTCTGTGGCGATGATTTTCTTGGCCATGCCAATATCTCCTGGGGCTACGTGGACTAGTGGGCTGAACTAGCCAAACAGGCCACCTTGGTGCACAATGGGAGTGCACGTTCCCAATCCCCCACCATAGGAGGCCCAACGATACTCAGTGTACTCTTGTTACCTGCACCTGTCAAAACGTCTGGTGTGTACTTTACCAGTCGGCACTTCGACTGCGATACCTGTGAGCAGCCTTTCACCGAAGAGTTCTCCAGCATAGACCACCGCCGGTGTCGAACGCGCTGTTTGGAGTCTCATATCTACCAGCGCTGCCTGAGCACCAGCCGCAAAAGGGTAGCGGAACAGCGGACCAATTCCACATGATGCGCCGGTTGAATGAGCGCCTAACGCAGTCGGTTCATCCTCGCGCCGCTTCCCGGAAGGCCTCGATCTCCTCTGCTGAGGCCAGCACACCAATCTCCAGATGGACCTCCCGGCTCTCGCCCGGCTTCAGGAATTGCAGTCGTCCCGCCGCCCGGTCCACATCTCGCCCCTCCACTAGACAGTTGGCCGGCTCCATTCCCACTACATAGTCCCCCTCGCCCATCTGTTTCCACTCGATGAAGTAGGGCAGCTCCCTTTTGCGATACCTGACGTAAACACCGATGCCCTGCCCTCCCTGGAAGGCGGGATTGACCAGCGCGGCCCGCACGAAACCTTCAGCATCGGGTGTCAGCTCGTGATAGAAAACCTGCTCCGCGTACTCAGGGGTGGGCTCTTCGAAGCGATTATAGCGGCTGAAGCCCTGAGCAGCGACGGCGTCGCGCGGCCGGACCTGGGCCGGGGAGGTGACCAACTCTGCCTCATCGTCAACAATGGGGAAGCCGATGTTGATGTGGTAGAGGATCATGTGAGGGGTGGTGTGGTACCCCTCATTGGTCACGAGGTCGTCAATGAAGAGCCGCTTCTCTCCTAACCGGGACCAGATTCTGCGCCGCAACACGATATTTTCGCCGAAGATCACTGCCTCGCGCATCTCGCCCTGAACCCACAGGAGGTGCTCATCGTTCTGCCATTCGCCGTCGCAGTAGACAAGTCGCGCTGGAGTGTAGGAGATGCGCCCGTGCAGGCCCAGCTTTTTCCCCTCGTCGGTGCAGGGTGCGCCGGCGTAGGTGAGTCCGCAGGTCACCACCAGCCCGCCGTGAAAGCCCCGCAGCCACCCCAGCCCTTCCGGCTCGAAGAAGGCGGGCGCGATGGGGCCCGTCGCCGACTGCCAGGCCAGGGGCACGCCTCGGTACTCCGCCCAGCCGATGTCCATCCCTCGGTCGAGGAGCACGGCGAAGCTGAGGCCTCCACCCGTACGGAACTCGGCGATGCGCACCCCCTGCTCCGGCCCCTCATCCAGCACCATCGGCTTCACGCCGCCCAGTTGCCACAGCTCCCCTGTCTTGCGGGAGAGCTCATTGCGAGAGTAGGTTTTTCCGAAAAGCGTAGCCATGATACCCCCAGTTTCGAGTTCACCAGCAAACGAGTGGCACAGACCCTCTGAGGTTAGTTTGCCAGCCGAGCTCCTCTAGACCAGGTAGAACTCTGTCTGGCGGCCGTCAATAGGGCGGCATCCGTCCCTGGTGAACACCACATCTTCCTCCAGAGACATAAGGACCTCTTGACCGCCCCACTCGGGGAGGTTGCCGCGGACAGCCAGCTCCATAGTGAAACAACTGTTGTATTCCAGCGTGACATCACCTCGGCCAGCACACCATTCCTGCTCCCAGGGAAGCCCAATGAGCGGGCCCGGCTCGTGTAGGAAGAGACCGAGGGAGTGGGAGTACACCTTGGGATTGGGGAGGCCCTCGTTCCGAGCGCGCGTGAGGATGTTTTCCAGGAGCTCGTTGCCGGTGAGCCCTCGCCTAAACTCGGCCATGAAAATGTCTTGCAGCCGGTTGGCCTGTGCCATGAGGCTTTTCATGCTTGGTGGGACATCGTTCTCACTTTCCTGCAGCACATAGGCCCACTGCTGGTGGTCGGTGTGGAGCCGCAGGTAGTGGATGCCCACATCGGAGTGGATGAAATCACCGGGGCGAATGACCCGGTCCTCCTCGCCGAACTTTTTCTTCATCGCCTCACTGCGAACGAGATTGAAAAACGGCTTGAATGAGACCTGAAGGCCCAAGTCAGCACAGCGCTGCCAGTAGGTCCATTCCAGATCGTCGGTAGTCGTCACCCCAGGGATGATGGATTTGCGGGAGTAACCATCCGCCAGAAGGTGGTGCGCGACGTTCACCACGTGTTCGTACAGCCCTATCTCATCGTCGGTGAGAGTTGCCAGCCAGCGGATGACCAAAGGCTCGGCTGACGCCAACCGGACCACATACTTGGGAGGCAACACCTCAACAAGCTGCGTGTAGAGGTTATGTGTCAGGCCACCCGCTGCCCACTGAATCCCTCCGATGTTAATGCCAATCCGCTTCGGGTCCCGATCCTCAATGATCTTCTGGAGAAGGGGCCACTGCTCTTCTTGAAGTTGGCCCTTGTAGGGCCTATCATAGAGATCGTGCGTGTTGGTCCCGGAGATGTTAATGCATTCCACGCCTTCCTTTCTACCCTTATCGTAGAAGATCAGCATTTGAAGTATGGGACACCAGGTGTCCATGGGGATCAACGTGGTGAACACAGGGTCGAGATCGTCTTCCTGACAGAGGATCAGCCACATGTCGAACCCAGTTTCCCGCATCGCCATGGGCAGGATGGTATCCAGGCGTTCCTTGAGAACCCGGCGGATCACGCCGGCTCGCTGCTTCATGGATAGAACCTGAGGAAAGTTGTCGCCGTGCCTCGTCGCAGGGGGGTTTCTCCAGCTCATGGTAACCTCTTTCCAGAATGTATCAGTACCAAAGCATGCGTACGGATGCATCTCTTGCAGCAGAACCAGACAAAGCGTCAGCGAAGCTTTGCTCGACGCTTATCTGCGTTTTAGTGCATCTCCTGTCCGCCGGTGACGTTGATGGCCTGCCCAGTCATGTAGGCCGCCTGGTCGGAGGCGAGAAAGACGACAACGTGGCACACATCCTCGTAGGTGCAGCCCCGGCCCAAAGGCACCTGCGACTCGTAGTGCTCGCGCACCTCCTCAGGAGTCATCCCCAGCCGCC
>CAYRNM010000091.1:0-10857 GCA_964425465.1 uncultured Anaerolineae bacterium
TCGCCATGATAGAAGTAGGCGATGTGAAGGGTCTCAATGAAATGCCGAAACTCCTTAGCGTAAGGCACCGGCAGTGCCCGGCGCAACTCACCCCATCGTGTTTCTTCTGTGGCTAGATAAGTCATGGCCGCCATCCGCGCGGCATCAAAGAGGGCATTAAAGGCAGTACGGTAGTGAATGTGACGCAACGGCTCGTCGCTGGCCTCGGTCGCATTTCGAAGATATTGGTCACCTGCCTGTAAAACCATGCGCGCCTCGTCATAGGTTGGAACGGGCATGGTTGTTCTCACCTCCCTCATTGTAGCGCCATCGCCATGGAGCACCTTGTGAGTTGCTAAAACCCCCAGCGCTATCCAGCCCCCGATCGGCTCACCCGGCCGACGCACTACCACATCCACGCTGAGCGGATAATCCGCCACAGCATCCCAGTAGGCGTCATCGTCCTTTTGGGCCGTGGTTGTCACCAGGAGGTCGAGGTCTAATGCCAGGTCTGGGGCGTAGACCGAAGAGCCGAACTGGATGATCTCCTGGATATCCGGATCGGCGTGCAGAAGCGCCTGGCATAACACCTCAAGCTGCTGTTCAAAATATGCGTGTTCTTCCACCTTTTCCACCCTTAACCCCGACCCCAAAGGTCCTAATGCATTTGGCAATGCTCTCGGCGGTGGGGATCAGCATAGGCGTTTCCCGCTCATATTGCTCATAGCCGGGAAACATCTTGTCAAAATAAAACCTCTCCTGAATCCACACGTACAGCACGTCCATGAGGAGCCATACCGGTGCGGCGATAAGGAGCAGCCTTGATCCGGAGACCAGGATGAGAGAGGCCAGGAAGAGGGCTAACCAGAGGACGCCTGGATGACGCACCAGAGCATAGGTTCCAGTCTTCACCAGCCTGTCTCCTACACCGTCAGCGGCGTAGGTCTGCCAGAAGGGGATCTCCAAGAAGAGGGAGTAAACAAGGAGAAAGAGGGAGACAAGAAGAAGCGGCCAGCCCAACCAGATCAGCAGAGCTGGCAACCAGAATCGAGAAGAGGTGCGCAGAAGGCCATAGAAGGCAACCCCCCAAAGCAGAAGGGCTGCAAGGCTAATGGCCTGCTTGAGATACCGCCATCCCCTCAGCGCAGCCAGATCGAAGAACCCGGCAATGGCAAAAGCTATAACACCCAGGGCTATGTATCCCATCCCCGCTGCCTCGGGAGCTGTCACTCCCCGATTCATTAAAAATTCGCTACAATTTCGTTGATGGATTATAAGCCAAAAGCGCCTATTTGTCAAATGCAAATGCGTTGAAGCGTATACGTCAACGAGTTAACGAGGCACCGAGTCGCCAAGGGTTCAGCCCACTCGTTGCCTTATCCACCGTAAGGGCCGAGGGCAGAGATCATTTGATTGGCCGCAGCGTAAAATTGTGGTACAATATTGCCAATAGCCTGCGAGTCCCCAATTCCCAACCATTCACATGAGGATACCCTATGCCAGAAAAGATCATCCCCCGCAGCCAAGACTACTCCCGCTGGTACACCGACGTCGTCCAACAGACGGAGCTGGCGGACTACGCCCCCGTCCGAGGTTGCATGGTCATCCGACCCTACGGCTATGCCCTGTGGGAGAACATTCAACAGGCCCTGGACCAGCGCATCAAGCAGACCGGCGCAGTTAATGCCTACTTCCCTCTGTTCATCCCCCAATCCTACATCCAACGGGAAGCGGAACATGTGAAGGGGTTCTCCCCAGAACTGGCCGTGGTGACCCACGGCGGCGGAAAGGAGCTGGAGGAGCCACTCATCGTGCGGCCCACCTCGGAGACCATTATCAATGCCATGTTCGCCAAGTGGGTTCAGTCCTACCGGGACCTGCCTCTGATGATCAACCAATGGTGCAATGTTGTCCGCTGGGAGATGCGCACCCGGCTGTTCCTGCGCACCACGGAGTTCCTGTGGCAGGAGGGGCACACCGCCCACACCACAGCCGAAGAGGCGCAGGAGGAGATGCTGCGCATGCTGGAGGTGTACCATGACTTCGCGGAGAATGAAGCCGCCGTCCCCGTCCTCCCAGGCCGTAAGAGTGAAAAGGAGAAGTTCGCCGGGGCGGTGGCCAGTTACTCCATCGAGGCCATGATGGGCGATAAGCGGGCCCTACAGGCCGCCACCTCCCACAACCTGGGGCAGAATTTCGCCCGTCCTTTTGGCATCCAATACCTCGATCAGAACAATGAGCTGCAGTACGTATGGCAGACCAGTTGGGGACTGACCACCCGCTTCATCGGAGCCATCGTTATGGTCCACGGCGACGATCAGGGGTTGATCCTTCCCCCACGGCTGGCCCCCATCCAGGTGGTGGTGGTGCCCATCTGGAGGGGCGAGGAACAGAGGCAACAGGTGATGGCCGCGGTGGAGAGGGTGCGACAGACACTAGGCGATAGGCTGCGCCTGGAAGTGGATGGCCGGGAGGAGTACACCCCGGGCTGGAAGTTCAACCACTGGGAGATGAAGGGCGTGCCCCTGCGGGTTGAGATTGGCCCTCGGGATGTGGAGCAGGGGCAGGTGATGCTGGCCCGGCGCGACCGGCCAGGCCGTAAAGGAAAGACATCCGTGCCAATGGATGAGCTGGCCCCTCGCGTGCCAGCCCTGCTGGAGGATATCCAGGCCAACCTGCTGGCGCGGGCACGGGACTTCCTGGAGCGGAATACCGCCCAGCCAACATCCTACGAGCAGTTCAAAGCCATCGTGGCCGACGGCTTCGCCCAGGCCTGGTGGTGCGGCGATGGCAACTGCGAGGCTCAGATCCAGGAGGAGACCCAGGCCACCGCCCGTTGCATCCCCCTCGACCAGCCTGAGGGATCAGGGCCCTGCATCCACTGTGGCCAACCGGCGAAGGAAGTGGCCATCTTCGCTCGGGCATATTGAAAACCACAGAGGCACAGAGGACACAGAGAAAATTAAAAACTCTGTGCTCTCTGTGTCTCTGCGGTTTAGGGGTTCTGGGCTTTCAACCGGTAGATGGACAAGAAGGCTCTGAGTTCCGAATTCTCTGTCCACTCCACATCCACCCGTTGGTAGGGCTCCACACCATTCAGCCCATTCCCGTAAATGATAATGACATCGGGCCGCTGGGCCAGTACGAAACCCAGCCCGAACTTCTCATGGCCGGGTGTGCCCTGCCCCATATGGGGCACCGCCATGTGGGCGATGGCCGGCTGGGTGATGCCAAAGAGGTCAATGGTGCACAGGCGGGAATAGTAGGGCAGCTCCCCCGCCGCATCCACCCCAATCACTGTATCGGGCGGGAGGTTCTCTCGCAGCCAGCAGCCCATGGCGATCCGCGCCCGGTTAGCCAGCCCGGCCTCGAAGGGGCGGATGAACAGCCCGTACTCCCCCCACCAAGATGAGGCCAGCCCCATGCCCACCAGGAAGAGGACCAGCGCTCCCAGACTGAGGCGATGCAGCAGAATAGAGAGCCCTGTCCCCTGAGCCTGCTTTAGCCAGCGGTATCCCTCAGTCAGGCCCTGGACCAACAGCAGGTAGAAGAAGGGCAGCAGGGGGACGAGGAAGCGCCCCACCGACCAGTCGCCACCCACATAGGCCACATAGGCCCCGTAGCTCCCCATCATCCCCAGCGCGTAAGTAACCCAGCGATCCACCCGTCGGCGGAGGAAGAGCACTGCCAGGGGTAGCCAGGCGACGTACCCCAGGTGGATGCGGGCGAAGGTGAGGAGATAGCGAACCCCGCGCATGAGCTGAGCCCGCGTCCCCTCCGGGTCCACCTTGGCGTAGAAGGTGTTGGGCAGAGGGAAGCCATAGTACCACCAGCGGCCCAGGAAGTAGCTCCCCCACAGCCCACCGAAGAGCAGGATGCGGACCACATCGCGGCCTCGGAAGGGACGCCCTTCTTCGAACAGGCGCACCAACACCTGGTGTCCTGCGGTCACGGCAAAGAGCATCACCCCCTCGGGTCGCGTCATGGCCGCCAGGGCGAAGAGAGGGCCTGAAAGGGGCCAGTGGTCAGGCTCCGATTGCTCGTGGAGGTAAGCTGCTGCGCCGGCAAAGGTCAGGCAGGTGAACATGAGCGTCTCCATGCCCCCCACGGACCACAGGGCGAAGGAGCCATCCAGGGCCAGAAACAGCGATGCGAGTGCGCCAACCCACAGTCCTCCCACACGTCGGCCCAGCCGGTAGACCAGCCAGAGGGTCACCCCCCCGAAGGCCAGCCCGCCCAGCACAGCGATCGGTGCCGGCGGGATCCCCAGCCCGATGAAGGGGGCCAACAGCACTGTCCACAGGAAATTGGTGTACCCCTCCACCTTCTCCCCGACGTTGAAGACCAGGCCATGCCCCTCCATCAGGTTGCGCGCGTAGCGGAAGGAGATGTAGGCGTCATCCACCACGTCCCAGGCCAGCGCACGCAGGTATAGCAGGCCGTGCGCAATCAGCAGGGCCAGGGGTAGCCCTACGGAGTAATGAGGTGACGAGTAATGAGTCAATAAGTCGCTGGAGAGAGCCAGCTCGTTGCCCCGTTGCCTTGTTGACCCGTTGCCCTGTTGCCCTGTTGCCTCATTGCCCTGGTGACTCATCGACTTGATGCCTCGTTGATCCATCACGCCTCCCCCACAAGGGCATCTTTACTTATTGGACAAAGGATGCTGCTTATAGTATAATTCAGAAGCCCGATTTTGTCCACCCAACAACTTCCGCTGGTGCTTACATGGAATAGCGCAGCTTGCTGCGCGTTGGTGCGGGGCAAGCCCCGCTACACCATTGCAGGGTCTGCAAGGGAGGTGAGATCAATCATGGCCGATCAGGAACCGCGCTACCTTTTCGGATTTCACGACCCGGGCGGCGAGTCCATCATGCTTCAGGCAGGCAAACCCGGCTGGGTTCTGGTCACCGAGGAGTTGGGACACAACCCCGGCAATCAGAGCGGCAGGGACTACTCCAACTTGGCCAACCAGGGCCTGGGAGTAATCGTCCGGCTCAACCATGGTTATGGTTCGGCGGGGACCATTCCCCTGCCTCAACACTACGATGCCTTCGCCCAGCGGTGTGCCAACTTTGTGGGTAACTCCAAGGGCTGCCACACCTGGGTCATCGGCAATGAGATGAACCACGGGCAGGAACGCCCTGAGGACCAACTCATCACCCCTGAGCTCTATGCCCAGTGCTTTGGCCGGTGCCGCAACGCGATCAAGGCCCGGGCCGGAGGCGCGCACAAGGTGGTTGTAGGAGCCGTAGCGCCTTACAACGCCACCACTGCCTACCCTGGCAACGAGAGCGGCGACTGGATCACGTATTTCTCTGACATTCTGAACCTCCTCCAGGGAGCGTGCGATGGCATCGCCCTCCACGCCTACACCTGGGAGCCTGATCCCAGCCTTGTGACCAGTGAGGAGAAGATGGATTCCCCCTTCCACCATCGGCGCAAGCAGTTCCGTGCCTATCGAGACTTCATGGAGGCCATCCCGGCGAGTATGCGCCACCTGCCGGTGTACATCACCGAGGCCGACGAAATGGGGCGCTGGGAGGATGTGAATAGCGGCTGGGTGAGAAAAGTTTACGAGGAGATTGACAACTGGAACCGACAGGGGAAACAGCAGATCCGCTGCGTGATCCTGTACCGCTGGAGCACCGCCGACCAGTGGAACATCTCCGGGAAACAGAAAATCATCGCCGATTTCAAGGCCGCCCTGCAGAAGGAGTACGCCTGGGGTTATGCACCATCCCCACCTTCTCCACCTCCACCGAAACCGAAGGAGCGCACCTTCCCCGAGACGGGAAAGACCGTCCGAGGGCCCTTCCTGGAGTTCTTCGACCGCTACGGGCTGGACATCTGTGGCTACCCCATCACCGAGCAGTTTGAGGAGTGGGGGCTGCCCAGCCAGTACTTCCAGCGGATGGCACTGGAGGAATACGAACCGGGCAAGGTGCGCCTGAAGCTGGTGGGCACAGAGGCTTACGAATCTCGGGCCCGGATCAGTGAACTGGAGGATCGGGTGGCCAGCCTGGAACAGCAGATAGCCGGTATCCCCACCCCTCCGCCGGCCGAGGTGGAGAAGCCGCCCATCCAGGACATCACTGATGAGCTGCCCAAGCATCCGACGAAGCGCTACACCACCCGTCGCCAGGAGGACATCACCCACATCGTCATCCACCACACTGTCACTGACCCCTCAGTCTCCGCCGAACGAATCGCCCGAAGCCATGTGGAGGACCAGGATTGGCCGGGCATCGGCTATCACTTCGGGATCGCAGCCGACGGGACCATCTATCAGACCAACGAGCTGACCACCATCTCCTATCACGCCCGTGAGGCCAATGCCTACTCCATCGGCCTCTATTTCACCGGGGATTTCACCCATGCTATTCCCACCGAGGCTCAGCTCCGCAGCGGCGGTCAGCTCATCGCCTGGCTGATGCAGGAGTTGAACATCCCCTTTGACCATGTGCAGGGCCACAAGTTCTACGTGCCCACCACTGCCTGTCCCGGCGACCAATGGGACAGCGGCCAGAAGTGGGGCGAGCTGCTGCAGGCTCAAATCCGAAGCTTTCTGACGGAGGGGACAGTAGGGGCGTTCGGCCGCACGCCCCTACTAGGCCACTACCTCCTCTTCTGGCAGACGGCCGAGGATTGGGCGCGGGAGGATTGGCTAGGGGCGGAGAAGTACATCGGCCGCTTCCGTCCCACCTGCGGCTTCTCGGTGGATGATGCCAAACAGGCCAAGCGTGTGACCCTCATCGGGGGGCCATTGGGTGTGCCCGACTCGGTCGCTGAAGACCTGCGGGCCAGTGGCTGCATCGTAGAGCGCGTCGCTGGCAACAGCCCCCAGGCCACCAAGGCCCTGTTGGATCAGATGGCCGAGGAGGGAAAGCGGTTCCTAAACCCATAACCCCCCTCGTATGCCCTACCAGGTTCGCCTGACCATCTTCGAGGGTCCTCTCGACCTGCTGCAACTGATCGAGGTGATCATCACCTTTCTGGCTCTTCTGGAGCTCATCCGGCTGAGGGAGATGGTGGCTTGGCAGGAGGGGGTATTTGGGGAGGTTGTGATCAGCGCTCCCCATAACTTAGGGGAAGCAAGGAGGGTACATGGCAGTGACTAAAGGACAGAGGGCTGAGGAGAAAATGACCTTCGAGGAGTTCCTCTGCCCTCGCCGGTGCGGGCGGTAGCAGAGATCGGTGGGGTGGATCCAGAGCTGGCGGCCGCCTTTGAGCGGGCCCTGGTCGGAAAATAGCGAACTCGTGTTGTTCAGCCCCGAGCGGAAACTCGGGGCTTTGGCTATTCCCTAAGCGGAGCTCCTATTCCTGCGCTTGTAGTCCTGGTAGATGCACACCAGTTCTTTGTCGAAGAGAGGGCGCTTCAACTCAACGGCCATGGCTCGGGCCAACTCCAAGATCTCCGCCGCCTCCTGACGGGTGAGCTCGAGGTTGAACTCGCGGAATTTGTGCAGCAGGGCTGCCGATCCGGAGTGCTTGCCGATGATGAGTTGACGGGTGAGCCCTACGGCCTCGGGTGGGAAGGCCTCATAGTTTTGCGGGTCCTTGAGCACCCCGTCGGCGTGGATGCCGGACTCGTGGGTGAAGATGTGATCTCCCACAATGGCCTTCCAGGTGGGCAGGAAGCGCCCCGAGGCCTGGGAGACATACTCCGCCAGTTCACGCAGCTGGGTGGTGTCAATGCCGATGTCCTGACCATGGAGGTACTTGAGGGCCATGACCACCTCCTCCAGGGCTGCGTTACCGGCCCGCTCGCCCAGCCCGTTGACAGTGGTGTTGACGTAGGTCGCTCCAGCGCGGATGCCGGCTAGGGCGTTGGCGGTGGCCATGCCAAAGTCATTGTGGGTGTGCATCTCGATGGGCAGCCCCACCTCATCAATCAGCATCTTCACCTGCTCGTAGGTGCCAAAGGGATCCATCATCCCCACCGTATCGCAGTAGCGGAGCCTATCGGCGCCGTGCTCCTTGGCCGTGCGGGCGAACTCGATAAGGAACTCCAGATCGGCCCGGGAGGCGTCCTCCGCGTTGGCCGAGACATAGAGCCCGTGATCCTTGGCGAAGTCCACACTCCTCTTGACCGAGTCCAGCACCCACTGGCGGTCCTTGCGCAGTTTATTTCGGATGTGGATATCGGAGGCAGATATGGAGACGGCCACCGCATCCACACCGCAGTCCAGCGAATGCTGGACATCGGATATCACAGCCCGGTTCCACCCCAGGATGGAGCAGCCCAGTCCCAGGTCCACGATAGCTTTGATAGCTTCCTTCTCATCACCTCCCATGGCTGGGATGCCGGCCTCGATCTGAGGCACCCCGATCTCGGTCAGCAGCTTGGCAATCTGTATTTTCTCCGAGTTGGCGAAGACCACCCCTGCCGTCTGCTCGCCGTCGCGCAGGGTGGTGTCATCAATGTAGATCTTGTCCATTTTCTCCTCCCCTCTCAGGCTACCACACCTTGAAAAAGCGCAGCCCACTCACTGACTCTCCCTCTTGGAGAGCGGAGCGGGCGTCTCTGACACCACTACGCTATGCATCTCCCCGTACGCCGGGGCCTCAAGCGAAAGTTCTCATCTCGAATAAAGGGCTAACAATCCCTCAACCAGCCGATCCCAGGAAAACCCTTCTTCCATACGTCGTCGGGCCGCTATCCCCAGCCGCCTTCGTCGTGGCTCATCTTCTAGCAGCGCTGCCGCCTCTGCACCCCACGTCGCTGGCTGACTGCCCGGAGGTAACAGCGCGCCGGATACGCCATCCTCAATGTATGCTTTGGCCTCCCCCACTGCCTCGGCCAGCACCGGCACTCCGGCGGCCAACAGGTCAGCCAGCTTGGCTGGGCAGCGTGCCCGGTTGACCAGCGTATCATCCAGGGGAAAGAGGGCCAGATCGGCGGCGAAATATCCCACCAGCTCTTCCTCCGGAACCCATCCCGTCAGGGTGACCCTCTTCGTCAACCCCTGCGCCTGGATTCGGGCCCGGAACTCCCGTTCCTCCCCGGCTAGTCCTGCCCCCACAACTAGGAAATGGGCCAGTGGTGCTTGGGCTGCCACCCCCGCCACGATGTCCGCCCAACGGCTCGGCCTGCAGCCCACGAAGCGGGTATAACACAAGACGACTGGGCCATCCTCCATCCCGTGTCGTCGTCGAACACTCTGTCCTTCCTCCTGCAACATGGGCCACGGGGAGATACCATTGGGAAGGTAGTGAAGGCGTTGTGGTGGAACCCCCAGGCTCCAGGCCAGAGTCTGAAGCGTGTGGCTGGCTACAGTCACCGCATCGGCGTGGAGCAGCCCCCACCGCTCCTGCCAGGCAAAGAACTGGCGTTGGGCCCAGGAGTACCCTCCCCGCTCGTTCCAGCCTCCTGGTCCCTCCCAGTCATCGCTGTCCACCACCAGCCGCCCCTGCCACAGCTCTGCCCCTCGTCCGTACCACAGCAGAAAGGCCACCAGTCCCGCGTAGGCCTTGGGCTTGAAACAATGGATCACATCGGGCTGGGCTTCGAGGGCGGCTCTCACCAGCCGTCCTAGCAGGGCTAATGAGAAGAGGCCGGGAATTGAAGGAGAAAGGGTCAGGCACCGAACCTCGACGCCATCCTCCTGCCACTGGCGCCCGGCGTCGGCCGGCCAATCCCAGGGGGGAACGATGACCGACACTTGATGTCCCCGCGCCGCCAGCGCCTTGCCCAGGGGAAGGGCGCGGCGGCGCATGGTGGATTTGGGCCGCAGTCCGAAGGGGCCGAGTATGGCGATGTTCATGCTCAGGGCCACAGGGCATATTTGTACGAACGCCGTCCCTAGTCACGCATGAAGGACGGCGCTGTGTCTCAGTTTAGAGCTTGGCTAATGGCTTAGGCTGGAAGCGTATGCTGCTAGGCGGCCTAACGGTATCGAGCTGAGGCGCGCGGCGACCCAGGCCCACCCCCTTTCACCAACCCGCACGAAGCCGGACAACCGCCCGCAGTTTCATCGCGGCCAGCCGCGTCGCCTCCAGTGAGTGGTTAGGCGCCTCAAACCTGCAATGTGCGCCCTATCCCCTCAAGCAGCGGACTCTCGGCTATCTAGCGCAACGATGGCTTGCGACCCACGGGGAAACAGAATCCCCTACCTCAGTTGCCTGCCTTCCTACTCTCCCGCTTCGAAAACCTCAAACACCCGCATGGTTGGTGGCTCCTTGAGCATATCTCTGTAGGCCTCTTCCATCTTCGGACGTACAGCTGCTATGGCAGCCTCCGCATCCTCCTTCGTCTCCCATAGACTCACGCCCCCATACTCGCCGGTCTCATAGTCTCCGAACAACGTTATGCTCTTGAACCCCTTCAGACCTGCGAGTACGGGAGCCATCTGCTTGCCCGTTTTGTCTGCTATCTCTCGCGTTCCTGGCCCCAGAGTAAACAGGGTCAATATGGCATGCATGATTGTTCTTCCTTCCATATCACATATGAAACTGTAACAACATACGCGGCCCCCGTGGATCGCATCGCCACTGTGACTTCCCTTAGACCATAAACCTTCGGCGCACGGCGCCTAACGGAAAAACTCACCTGCCGCCGGTTCTTGCTCGCGTGCGCTCACTACACAGAATGTTCTCTAGCGTGCGAAACCTCGAATTTGGCCCAGCTATAGGCGGTCAGGTGGTAGGGTCAGAGGATGGCGCCTGAGACTTAGGTGAGGCAGACCGGTTACTCTCCGTTTCCTTTGAGAGTGCCTCACTTACCTATACCCTATCCTGGTTTCCATCCCCTGCCACCTCGAACCTACATGAGGTTTTCCCTCATACGGCTCTCCGACAACCTTCTTCCGGCGGCTTTGGTATAGCTCGTGATTTGTCTTTGGGTGTTGTTGGCCCTCTTCGGGCATGCACCGTCACTTA
>CAYRNM010000092.1:0-8540 GCA_964425465.1 uncultured Anaerolineae bacterium
TCCCGGGATCATCGGGCAGCCAAGCCAGCTCGGCCTCAGATCGGGCCACCTGAGTGAAGGGGCGATCGCTGGGCTGTGTAATCAGCTCTCGGGCTTCATCCAGCTCCAGTTCCCCCAGGGGCACTTGGGCGAAGATGTTGAAGAAGGGCGAGGTGAGCCTGCCAGTACGGGAGAGTAGCTCCAAAGGCACCTTTGAAGCGGTAATGAAAGCGATGTGACCGAACTGGGCCATGTTGCGCCAGGAGTCGAGGAGATCATCGCCGAACTCCTGAGGGCGGGCTGTTAACTTCTCAAACTCGTCGAGGCAGATCACGGACCTATACCCTAGTGCTTTAATTCTCTCCAAAGCCTCCCCGAAGCAGGGCAGGTCAATGGCTTCCCCTTCGCTAATCCTTTCTCGGAGGTCGGTAAGCCACTGCCCGTCATCGGATCTTCTGTCGAGTCTGGCCTGCTGCAACAGCGCCTCCAGCATCTTTGCCAGCAGTCCTGCCCTGGTGTGGCAGCGAGCGCTCTGTAGGTCAACGTAAGCGAAGAGATAGCGCTCGGCGTCGGTCAGCCATTGGGAGTAGACCTGGGTCAGGTGATAGAGAAGCGATGTCCGGCCGATGCGCCGCTCACCTACCACGGAGACGCTCTGCGGTGGGGTGGTGGAAAGACGGCCAAAGATGACGCGAAACTCGCGTTTGCGGCCGAAGAACTTCTGGGGTTCGGTGATCGGACCGCCGTAGAAGAAGGGATTGGGCATGGAAGAACCTCCTTTCGCACCGGCCTGAAGAGCCGGTGCTGGTTAGCAGGGACTCTGCAGTAACCGTGACTTACCCAGCACCAATCCACAAACCGGTCAACCTATGACCAAGGCCGAGGCCTGCCAACAACGCCGCTGCACCATGAAGAGGGAGGCGTTGAATATCCTTGGACGCTCCCACGCGCCCCGAGGCGGAACAGCGTTTGGCAGAGTTTGTGGCCAAGTGGGAGTCCCTGGAGCCCTAAGCCGTGCACAGCTTCACCTGGGGGATCAAGCGCTGCTTCACATTCTACCAGTTGAACGCCACCTTACACCCTTTAGTGCGCTCGACCAACCTGCTGGAGCGCTTCTTCCGGGAGTTCCGCAACAAGGCGGATGAGATTAGTGCTTTTCCCAACAGAGATAGTGGTTTGACAGTCTTTCATCTGGTCATGGTGCGGGAGCATGCCAAGCATGAGCGAGTCGATTTTGCGAAAACCGAGTGACACTAACGCTTTCGCAGCGAAGCGGGCACCCAGGTCTTTTGCCAGATCCGCTGTCTCTCCCACCGTTTGTGCTCAAACTGCCCCAGCAGGCTGAGCAGTTACAGCAAACTCTTAACCAGCCCCAGTTTGACCAATAGCCTAAACTGCCAGCCTATGATATTGTGGCACCGTTCGCTGTCCTCCTCAAGGTCTGCGCATTCAGCGCCTGCCAAGCTGCTCTGAGTTGTCCAACTCCGACATCCACCACCTTCCTCCCCCCCAGACCCGTCATACGTAATCTACTATCTCCGGTCACTGTGCCGATGCGAGCGCAGACGTGTCCTGCCATCGCCTCCTCGAAGGCCACCCTATTCTCCGGCGCCACCTCCACCACCAGCCGGGAGTGCGATTCGCTGAACAGGGCGTGGTCGGAGCGGCTAACCTGGCCGGCCAAGGCCCACAAATCCACCTCCGCCCCCAGCCGCCCTCCAATGGCCATCTCCGCCAGCGCTACACCCAATCCACCCTCGGAGCAGTCGTGGGCGGAGAGGATGAGCCCCCCCTGAATGGCTCGAAAGAGGGCGCGGTAGCACGCCTGTGCACTTTGGGGATGGACCCGTGGCACCTGTCCTCCCCCCACACCACGGACTTTATAGTAGTACGACCCTCCCAGCTCAGACTGAGTCTCTCCCACCAGGTATAGGAAACTACCGACTCGTTTGAGATCCATGCTCACCGTCCGGCGCACATCGGGTGTCAGACTGAGGGCCGAGATGAGCAGCGTGGGGGGAATCGAGGCCAGCTCCCCACTGTGCATGTCCCGATACTCGTTGTTGAGACTGTCCTTGCCGGAGATAAAGGGTGTGCCAAAGCCGACAGCCCCGTCGTAGCACCCCTTGGCCGCGCGCGCCAGAGCGCCCAGCCGGTCGGGAAGGCGGGGATTGCCCCAGCAGAAATTGTCCAGGATCGCCGTGTGGTCCGGATCGCCCCCCACGGCCACTCCATTGCGCACCGCCTCGTCAATAACCCCCATCGCCATCCAGTAGGGGTCCATCACCCCCTGGCGGGGGTTGATACCACAACTGATCACCACACCCTGGGGCGAATCGTAGCGGGGTTGCAGCACCGCTGCGTCCGCCGGGCCATCGTCGTGAGCACCCACCAGCGGCTTGCCCACGGTGCGGCCCTGCACCTCATGGTCGTAGCGACGGATCACCGACTCCTTGGAGGCTACATTGGGATCGGCCAGGATCTGCAACAGGTAAGATGTGAGATCGGCGGGCTCGTCCAGATCGGGATCGGTTTTGTCCGGTGGATGCCACTCGGTGCGCAGGTGCAGCCGTGGCTGGCCGTGGTGGAGGAACGCCATCTCCAGATCCGCTACCGTCTCCCCCCGGTAGGTGAGACGCAATCGTCCGTCTCCGGTAAAGGAGCCGATAACCGTCGTCTCCACCTCCTCGGCGGCGAACCGTTCCTGGATGGCCCCTAGGTTCTCCGGAGGCACAGCCAGGATCATCCGTTCCTGGGCCTCCGATAGCCAGATCTCCCAGGGTTTCAAGCCCGCGTATTTCAGGGGGACTTTTTCCAGAGCGACCTCCACTCCCAGCTCCGCGCCCATCTCCCCCACCGCCGACGACAGCCCCCCGCCGCCACAGTCGGTGATGGCCGAGTACAGCCCCCGATCGCGAGCCCCCAGGATGGCCTGCGCGAACTTCTTCTCCTCGATGGGGTTACCGATCTGCACCGCTGAACCCAGCTCCTCCCCGGTCTGGGAGGTGAGCTCCAGCGAGGAAAAGGTCGCGCCGTGGATGCCGTCGCGCCCGGTGCGCCCTCCGATGAGCAGGATCAGATCCCCTGTCTGTGGCTTGCGGGGATGTGCCCCTTGGGGGGCCAGTCCCACGCAGCCACAGTACACCAGCGGATTGGCGGTGTAGCCGGGGTCGAAAAGCAGCGCGCCGCTCAGGGTGGGGATGCCCATCTTGTTGCCGTAGTCCTCAATGCCCGACACGACGCCGTCGAACACGCGGCGGGGGTGGAGGACCTGTGGGGGCAGCTCATCCCAGTCCAGGTTCAGCGGGCCGAAGCAGAGGACATCGGTGGCAGCGATGGGCTGAGCTGAGACGCCCAGGATGTCGCGGATCACCCCACCGGTGCCGGTGTTGGCCCCGCCGAAGGGCTCCAGCGCGGAGGGGTGGTTGTGGGTCTCCACTTTGAAGGACACCTCGTATTCGTCATCAAAACGAATCACCCCCGCATCCTCCACAAAGGCCGACAGCACCCACTCGGCTGAGATCTGCTCCGTGGCCCGCCACAGGTACGTCCGCAGCAAGCCGTCAATCCTTTCCCTTCGTTTCCCTTCTTCTTCGTACTCAATCACGGCCTTAAAGGTCTTATGCCCACAGTGCTCCGACCAGGTCTGGGCCAGTGTCTCCAGCTCGACGTCGGTGGGGTCGCGGCCCTGCAGACAGAAGTAGTTCCGGATAGCCTGCATCTCCTCCAGATCGAGGGCCAGCACCCCCTGGCGGCTGACCTCCATGAGCCCTTCGTCACCAGCCTCTCGCAGGGGGATCTCCCTTGTCCATGGACGGGCCGTGGAAGGGGGACGGGCGAAAGCGGGCGCGATGGGACCGAAGGTATAGGTCTGGATGAGGGGATTGCATAGCACCTGTCGGGCAATTCTCTCCAGCTCTCCCTCAGTCAGCGGGCCGAAGAGGGTGAATCGCTGGCCAGTGCGTACCTGCACCCCATCCTCCAGCTCCAAAGTGCGCAGCCCGGCCAGCACGTCGTTGGCCAGGTTGTCGGTGACGCCGGGCTTGAAGATCACCTCCACGACGTGGGCATCATCTGCTAAGGCAGGTTCTGGCTGGGGCATAGCCCTCTCACTCACCCAGTAGTTGTACTCCTGCACCGGGGGATCCATCAGCAGTTCATGGCAGCACCGCTCCACCTGGGCCTCAGTCCAATCGGCCTGGATGAAGTAGAGTTGAGCGGTATGCACAGCATGTACAGTCTGGATACCCAGATCGGCGATCTGGCCAGCGAGGGCCTGGCCGAGGCGATCCTTGAAAGAAGCTTTCTCTCGAATCTCCACGCGGATCAGCATGTCCTCTTCTCTCTAAACGCAACCGAGGCTCTGGAAGAACTAGGAAGCACGAAAAGCGAGTTGGAGGTGCTCCGCAGTTCTGGAAGAGCCTCCGTGGCATGGGGCAAAGTAGCGCTCAGCCATCAGCGATCAGCCAGGTGCTATATCCCCACCTTCGTGAGCAGATATTCGTAGGCGCTCAAAGCGGCCTTGGCCCCCTCCCCGGCGGCGATGATGATCTGCTTCTCCGGGACAATGGTCACATCGCCTGCTGCGAACACACCGGGCACGTTGGTCTGCCCCTTGCAGTCTACCACCACCTCGCCCTCGCGGTTAAGCTGTACCAAGCCTCGGGCGAACTCCGAGTTGGGCACCAGCCCGATCTCGACGAAGACGCCCTGTACCGCCAGTTCCTTCGCTTCCCCACCGTTGCGAGGTTGGATCACGATTCCTTCCACCCTATTCTGACCCTGTATCTCCACCACCTGGTGACCCAGGAAGGGAATCACCTTGTCTGAGCGCTCCGCCCGCTCCAACAGGATGGCGTCCGCCTGCCAGTTGGTGGCGAAGTTGACCACGTAGATCTGGCCCGCGATGGGGATGAGGTCCGCCACGGCGGTGAAGGCCGAGTTGCCACCCCCGATGACGGCCACATCTTTTCCGGCGAAGAGCGGCGCATCACAGGTGGCGCAGTAGCTTACTCCTCGGCCGATCAGCCCCTTTTCGCCGGGCACATTCAGGGCTCGGGAGCGCTTGCCGGAGGCGATAATCACCGTCCGCTCCCGGAATCGCTTTCCGCCCTGGGTGGTGACCGAGAACTGCCCCCCCTCAGTGGCCAGTTTCTCCACTTCGTCGCCCACATCCAGAGCGATGGGGAACTGTTTGACCTGCTCCTGGAACTTGGCCGCCAGCTCCTCGCCGGTGATGTACTGGTAGCCCATGTAGTTCTCGACCTCGGGGGTCACAAGGGTCTGCCCTCCCAGGTCCTTGCTTACCAGAAGCGTTGCCAACCTCTTGCGGGCGGCGTACACCGCCGCCGTCATCCCCGCCGGCCCGCCGCCGATGATGATGAGGTCGTAGAGCGTCGCCTCATTAGCCGGCTGGGCCTGGACCTCCCGCTGCTGAGGGAGGATCATCCCGATGCTTCGCAGGTCCATTTCATCCTTCTCCGAATCTGTCTATCGCCTCCCGGATCAACTCACTCACCCGCTCAGAAAGCGTCACACTACTAGGGGTTGAGGCAGTGAGAAGTGTGTCTGCTACTGGCCCCAGGTCGGGCCTCAGGCCAATGCTCACTACAGAGCATCTACCGGAAGCGACATCTCCTCCTGCGTCTCCGTGTTCACCAAGCCCGCGCCAGTCAAAGAGCTGTCACCGAAGAGATGGGTCACCTGGGTGTTAGTCAGCAGGGCCACCCTTTTTTGCTCCAGCATCTCAACGCTTCGTGGTTGAGCTCTAAAGGTGGCATGGCGATGGGCAATGAGCACCTGAGCGGCAAAATCGCTGAGCAGGAGGGCATTGTCTACTGCCGAATCCCCCCCTCCCACCACCAGCACCCGTTTGCCGGTGAAGGCAGAGGGATCCACCACGGCGTAGGAGAGGCCCTTCCCAACATACTCCTCCTCCCGAGGCAGGCCCAGTTTTCGAGGCCTGATCCTCCCCAGCCCTGTGGCCACGATGACCGATTGGGCTTGGTACTCTCCTTGGGCAGTGGTGATCAGGAAACAGCCTTCGTTGGCCTTCTTGAGTCCCTCGACACTCTCCTGTTCGTGCAACACGCTGCCGTGGCTCAGGGCCTGCTGGACCAGCTTCTGAGCGAACTCCTCGGCGGTGGTCTCTACGAAGCCGGGGAAGTTATGGACCTGTTTCTGGGGATAAAGCGTGGCCAGTTGTCCGCCGGCCTGGTCGGCTTCGAGGATGAAGGTGGTGAGATTTTTGGCACGGGCGAAGGTGCTGGCCGAAAGCCCTGCCGGCCCCGCGCCGATGATGATCAGGTCGTAAGGCTCCTCGGTAGACGCCTGTGTTCGCATCTTTCTGATTCTACCTGCGCTTTAGGCAGTGGTGATGAGGCAGGGGTGTCGCTTCTACACCTCAACTCCCAGACCCCGCCAGTGTCCCACTGTGGTCAGATGCTCGTAGTTGAGCATCACCAGGTTGAAATGGTTCTGCTCCGCACCGGCTAGACGCTGGTACATCTCCTTGCCTCTGGGATCCACTGTCTCCAGGGCCGCCTCTTTGTACAGCATGTAGTTCCTGTGTTCGATCTCCAGTGCGAAGAGCAATGCCTCGCGGTCACTAGCGTCGGGTTGGATAGCCTCCTTCAACCCCTCCCAGCCCGCTGGGAAAAGAAGTGGTTGGTCCAGATTCGCCTCTGCTTCCCCCAACTCATCGGATGTGGCCCACTCTCCGCTTTCGCTGAGAGATTGGTATTGCTGGCGTACGATGCGTAGATGGAGTTCCTCATCCTGAGCCAGGGAGCGAAACACCTCCTTCCCATTGGGGTCCATGGTCCACTCTGCGGCCTTGTTGTAGAACTCCAGCCCCTCGATCTCAATTTTTATGGCCTCTTGCAGCGCTTTCAATGCACTATCCTGTCCTTGCATGTGATGCCCTTTCTAGGGAGTTCTTCAGATCATAGCTCTCTGTCTTCCACTTGGCCCAGGTGGGGGATGCCCTTCCAGACGTTATTATATCATGGATGAGGTGCCATGTCCACATTCAGGACTCTCTGCCCCCACAGATTTCGAACCACTGCATTGCGGCTCGCTCCCAGGTGAACCTCCGCGCCTGAGCCAACCCTCGGGCGACCAGCTCTCGCCGCAACTCCTCATCCTCCAGCGCCCGCCCCATCGCCTCCGTCCAGCTCTCTACATCCAGAGGATCCACCAGCAAGGCGGCATCACCCGCTACCTCTGGCAGAGAGGAGGCCTCAGAGCAGACCACCGGCGTTCCGCAGGCCATGGCCTCCAGCACCGGCAGCCCGAAGCCCTCATAGAGCGAGGGGAAGGCAAATAAGTCGGCCAGGGTGTACAGGGCGGGCAGGTCCTCCTCGGCCACAAAACCGGGGAACAGTACTTCCTTCTCCAGGCCCAACTGGCGCACGCAATCGAAGATGGATTCGTACAGCCAACCTTTGCCGCCCGCTATCAATAGGTGCAAGTTGCACGTTCCATGCTGCAAGTTATCCATCAACTGAGCGAAGGCCCGGATGAGCCGCTCGTAGTTCTTGCGCGGCTGGAGGGTGCCCACGCTGAGGATAAAACGCGGCGGCAGGTTATACCGCTTCCGCACGCGGGCCAATTCTGTCCCGTCGGTCAGGGGGCGGAAATAGGGTTCGACGCCGGAATAGAGGACGTTGATTTTCTCCGGCGGCACACCCCACAGCGCCGTGAGATCATGGGCGGTGTTCTGAGAGTCAGCCAGGATGTGATCCGCCCTCCGCACGGAACGCGGCACAACGACGTTGAGGTAGCGATAAAGGCGGGGATCAGCGGTCTGGGGATAGCACACGAAGGAAAGGTCGTGCACCGTCAGCAGCGTGCGCGCCCTCCACACCGGGGGCAGGACGAAATCGGGGGAGTAGAAGAGATCCAGGGGGCCGGTGAAGAGCTCAACAGGCAGCGGGAGGCGCAGCCGATGCCAGATGCGAGTGAGGTTCCGCTGGGAAAGGGGAATGGTGCGCAGGTGCACGTTGGAAGGCCACTGAGCCTGTCCAAAGGGCCCACCTCCTCCAGCCACGAAAAGTTGGTACTCGTTCCCATCGAGACAAGTCAGAGCCCTGATCAGTCCTCGCGTGTAGCGCCCGATCCCCGCCCCCTGATGGGCAGCGGCGGTGTAATCTATCCCGATGCGCATGGCTCACACGTGCCGATAGGTCCACAGCCGATTGACGCCGAAGTTCCAGAACAGCACCACTCCCGTGGCGATGACCTTGGCCAGGTTGTATCCCAAGGGCCCCCAGCCGGCGAAGGCCCAGCGGTCCAGGGAGAGAAAGATAGCCTGGTTGATGCCCAGCCCAATGACATTGACCAGGGCGAACCGGGTAAGCTGGGGCAGGATAGGGTCACCCCGCGTCTCGGGGTAGGTCCACAGCCGATTCCACAGGAAATTGCTGCATACAGCGAGGGAGAAAGAGCAGGTGTTGGCCCACACCTTGGCCAATCCAAAGAGCAGGATCAGCAGGTTAAGGGTGCCGAAGTCCACCACCGCACCAATGGTGCCCACCACCGAGAATCTAAGGAAACGGCCC
>CAYRNM010000092.1:8640-10851 GCA_964425465.1 uncultured Anaerolineae bacterium
GCCCAGAGCCACGGCCCGGGAGAGGTCGCTTGCGCTGCGGATGGCTCGAAGCGCCTGCCACAGAGCAGCGATCCAGAAGATGACATAAACAACAAGGCCCACCAGCCCGGTCTCCGCGCCGATGTTCAGATAGGTGTTGTGGGCATGGCCCAGGGGCTCGGGCCAGTGGGGCAGGGCGTAGGCGGGATAGACCACGGTGTAGTTGCCGATGCCCACCCCCAGCCAGGGATGGTCGGCCCACATCCTGATCGCCGCCTGCCAGTGGGCCAGCCGCTCAATCAGGGCATAGTTGGCCTCGGTGACCTCGGCGGTGGTCACGTCGGGTACGGTAAAATAGGCTGGCAGTCCGGCAAAGCGTTGGGTCAGCATAGGGGGCAAGAGGTGGGCACTGTTCAGGAGTAGGGCCAAAGCCAGGAGCCCTATGGCAGCTCCAGCCAGGATCGCTGCCCGCCGACTGCGGGCCACACTGAGGACCAGCGTCGCCGCCGCGAACCCCAGCCAAGCCCCCCGCGACCAGCTCATCACCAGGGCTGCGGCCATCAGGAGCAGCGCAGCGAGGGCTGCCAGGCGTCCGGGCCAGGTGCGAAGCTCAAAGGCCAATGCGATGGCCAGGGGAAGAGTGAGGCCCAGGTAGCCGCCGTAGGGGTTAGGCTGCTCGAAGGTGCCGTAAGCACGCATGAACCGACCGAGGAGAAGAAACCACTCGGGACCTCGGCCCGTGAGGAACTGAGTGATCCCCAGCAGAGCCTGTCCACATCCAGCAGCTAGGATGACGCCCATCAGCCAGCCCAGGTGCCTGCGCTCCACACGGGCGGCCACAAAGAGGTAGGCAGCCAGCATACTCCCCCACTTGATCAGCTCTTTGAGTGCCGTTCGAAGGGAGAGCGCCCCTGGCAGCGAGGCCAGCATGGCCCCGAAAAGCAGCAGGAAGGGGAGCAGCAGAGGGGGATGGGGGAATCGGATCTCGCGCTGAGCCGCCATCTGGATCAGCCAGGCCAGCACCACACCGGCCAGCAGTACCTCCGCGGGGCTGATGCGCATCCCCGCCACCGTCAGCCCGCCCAGCCTCGCCAGGGGCACGCTCAGCAGCAGGGGAATCAGCCCCCATACAGGGCGCAGAAGCAAAAGCAGGCCCCCGATGCCCCCGGCCACCAGTGCGGCGGCCCAGGGGAGGGGGCATCGCGCCAGGGCCAGACCCAAGGCCAGGATCAAAAGCCCCAGCAAAAGGGGACGAGCAGTGTCATCTCGGAGTCTGATCGCCAGCAGATTCACACCCTGCTCCGAAACCAGTCAACTGTGCGCCGCAGGCCCTCCTCCAAGGGGACCCGAGGCTCCCAGCTCAGGACCCGGCGGGCTTTGGAGATGTCGGGCCGGCGCACCTGGGGGTCATCCTTGATGCGCTCGTCTTTAGGGTAGACGAAGGTGAGCTCCGAGGCACTGCCGGTGATCTCCAGTACTTTATGAGCGAGTTGGAGGATGGTCATCTCCTGGGGGTTACCCAGGTTGACCGGGGTGATCTCGTCGGACATCAGGAGCCGATACAGCCCTTCCACCATGTCGTCAATGTAACAGAAAGCCCGTGTCTGAGAGCCATCGCCGTACACCGTGAGCGGCTCACCGCGCAGGGCCTGGCCGATGAAGTTGGGCACCACCCGGCCATCGTCCAGCCGCATGCGGGAGCCGTAGGTGTTGAAGATCCTGGCGATGCGGGTATCAATGCCGTGATGCCAGTGGTAGGCCATGACCATGGCCTCGGCGAAGCGCTTGGACTCATCATACACGCCCCGGGGGCCTACGGGGTTCACGTGTCCCCAGTAGCTCTCCGGCTGGGGGTGCACCTGGGGGTCGCCGTAGACCTCGGAGGTAGAGGCCAGCAGGTAGCGGGCGGATTTGGCGCGCGCCAACCCCAGCGTCTTATGGGTGCCCAGCGCACCCACTTTCAGGGTCTTGATGGGCTCCTGCAGATAGTCCACCGGGCTGGGCAGGGAGGCCAGGTGCAGGATACCGTCCAGCGGGCCATCAATGGTGATGTAGTTGGTCACATCGTGCTTGATGAACAGGAAATCGTCGCGCCCGGCGAGGTGCTCGATGTTGGCAATGGAGCCGGTGATGAGATTGTCCATGGCGATGACCTCGTGGCCCTCTACCAGAAGCCGATCGCACAGATGGGAGCCGATGAACCCGGCCCCGCCGGTGATCAGAACTCGCATA
>CAYRNM010000093.1:0-4017 GCA_964425465.1 uncultured Anaerolineae bacterium
TGCTTTCCATTCCCGTTCTGCCCAAGCGCCATCATAATGATAGAGGACCATAACCAAAGGGGGGGACAGCATGAAAGGCCAAACCGCCCAACGGTTGTCCCAGAAAGAGACCTACGGCCCCGCTGCCAACAAGAACATCCGAGCCACCCTGCGCCAGGAGCTGTTGACCAACTTCGGCTTCGAGCACATGTTTCTCATGGCGGATGTGCTGATTGACCGTTTCTTGACGATTATCCAAGAGGCGGATGCCGTCCATGGGCCGCTGGAGCCGTTCCAGACCGTGATCTATGGCTACGACAAACTCAAGAAGTTCGAGTTTGCGCGCCAGCCCTACCATTTGCATCTTCGCACCGCTCGTGTTACGATAGTCACGGCGGAAGAGATCGCCCGACTGCGGGACGGGGCCAGCCTACCCAAGTTGCGGTCCGAGATGGCGGCACGCATCCTGCGGGAGGCCTATGCCCAAAACGCCATCCTCTCTTTCACCGACGTCGGTTTGGTGATGTGCCAGTCGCCCATCCGCATCTCCCAATTGGTCAGGCAGTACCGGGAAGCCCACCCAGGCGAGTTCATCCCCCATTGCGGCTCCGTGCTGGACATGGGCAGCACGCAGACTCACAAACGGGAGGCAATCTTGCTCTACCTGCAGGGGCACCTGACCTCGGAGATCGCCAGGCAGATCCAGCACGCCCCAGAGGACGTCGACCGCTACATCTACGACTACCAGCGGGTGATCGAGTTGGCCCAGGAAGGCAAATCCATTGCCCAGATCAGCTTCGTGACCGGCCTGCGCCCTCACCTGGTGCGGGAACTTATCGGACTGTGGAAGGAGTTTGAAGCAATGAAGAAAGCCGAGTCAGCCAGTCCGGCCCCGGACAAAAAGAAAGAGAAAGACGCCACGACCCGACCAAGCTGATATCCAGGCCGTGATGGTCTTTCCCTTCCTGTCCCCACCAGTATTGTATCAGATGCGGCCTGGAATGTCAAAGCTTGCTTGGCGGACAGGATGGGCCAATTCATCAGGTGTTAAAGTGCCTTGAGCGCGGTATCAGGTTTGGACCCGAGCCCGTATATGTTGAGTGTGTCGCATTTGCGACAATCACCCTCTGAGAAGCGATCCCCGGCCAGATAGGCTGGTCATCGGCATGACGGAAATGGGGATCTATGGCGTCACTGATGATCACAGTGAGCGCGTTTTCAAGGAGGGTGTACGAGCTATCATGGATGCCATTGACGAGTTCACAGGCGTCTTGAAGTAGAGAACCTGAGAGATACATACAGCCCTTCAACGAAGCCATCCTCCACGGGTGGCTTCGTTTTTGGTGGTGAGAGAGCCTCGAATTGCCCGCCGCTGGGAACTGTGGTACAATTCACTCCGCCCAGGCGGAGAGCAGCATTAGCGAAAAGGATACAGCGTGGAGATCCATGAGCCCTGCATTCAGACCACGACCCCGATCGAGTAAGCTGCCAGTGACAGAACAGACTCCAGAAGTGGTCTTTCAGCCTCGGGCCCATCAGGCGCTCAAAGGGGGAGTGGATGCACTGGTCAACCTGCTGCGTCCTACCCTGGGCCCCCACCCCCGCGTGGTGGCGCTGGAGCACGTCGCGCAGCGTGACAAAGCGCCAGAGATCCTCGACGATGGGGCCACTATCCTCCGCCGCATCCTCCAACTGCCCAACCGAGACATGGATATGGGAGCGATGCTTTTGCGCCATGCCCTGTGGCAGTTGCACCAGGAGGTGGGCGACGGCACGGCCACCGCCGCCGTCCTCTTTCAGGCCCTCCTGCGAGAGGGGATGCGATATGTGACCGCCGGACATGACCCCATGCGCCTGCGCCAGCAGATGGAGCAGGGGCTGGCGGCGGTGCGTGCATCGCTACAGGCCATGGCCCGACCACTGGAGGGCGAAAGCCGCATCGCACAGGCGGCGGAGGCGCTGTGCCAGGATCGCGAACTGGCCCTCCTGTTGGGTGAGATTTTCGACATCGTGGGCGCTGAGGGCTACGTGCGGGTGGAAAGTGGCCAACACTGTGGGCTGGAGCGGGAGTACGTGGAGGGGGTTTACTGGGAAGAGGGCTGGCTCTCCTCCAGTTTTGCGACGGACCCGGTTCGTCAAGAACCCACGCTGAATGAGCCCGCTATCCTGATCAGTGATCTCCACATAAAGCAAGCCCATCAATTGGCGCCGGTGATGGCTCGCGTGGTACAGGCTGGGATTCCCAGTCTGTTGGTGATCGCCGGCAGTGTGAGCGATGACGCGCTGAGTATCCTGATCGCCAATCAGAAGGCGGACAAGCTGGGAACCCTGGCTGTGCGTGCCCCCTCCGTCGGAGCGCAGCGAAGCGGTATCCTGCAAGACGTCGCTATCCTCACCGGGGGACGGGTGCTCACCTCCGTAGCAGGAGAGGAGGCGCACAGCGCCCAACTGAAGGACCTGGGACGAGCGCGGCGGGCGTGGGCCAACCGACATTACTTCGGCATCGTGGGCGGCAGGGGCGATGCCCACGCCTTGCGCAGCCGTATACAGCAGGTACGTGCCGAGATCGAAGGAACTGAGGATGCCGATGAGCAGGACAAACTGCGGCAGAGGCTGGGCCGACTGCTGGGCGGGGTAGCCAGGCTGCGAATCGGCGCTTCCACCCAGATAGAATTAGAGGCGCGCAAGGCCGTCGCAGAGCGCGCGGTGGCCACGCTGCGGAGGGCCTTGGAAGGGGGTGTGGTACCCGGGGGTGGAGCAGCCCTGTTGGCCTGCCAGCCGGCACTGTCGGAGACCGTCGGGGCGCGCATCCTCAGCCGCGCGCTGGAGGAGCCACTGCGGGTGATCGCGGAAAACACCGGCTACGAGCCGGGGTCTGTCGTCGCCCGCGTCCGATCCAGCCCGCCGGGCTGGGGATTCGACGCCCGGAGGGGGCAGATAGTGGACCTATGGCAGGAGGGCATTCTGGATCCGGCGGTGGTCCTGCAGGCGGCGGCGGAGACGGCGGTGAGTGGGGCAGTCATGGCTCTGACCACCGAGGTCTTGGTGCACCGCCGTAAGCCGCCGGAATCTCTGGAGCCATAGCCTTTGGAACAGAGGATGAGAGCGGAGTACCCGAAGGGTGAGGAGCAGAAGGTGGTGCGAGGAGAGTGGCAACAGGTCCGAGGATGCACACAGTGCTCTGTCCTGGCCTTTGCCCTATCATCCCACTTTGCCGCGGAGTACCCGAAGGGTGAGGATGGCCTGTGCTTCGCTGCCACTACCGACGGGCTGTATCGCTCCGACGACGGCGGCTGCAGTTGGCAGCCTCAGGCAGGAGCATTGGAGGGAGTACCTGTCACCACTGTGGCGCTGTCTCCTAGCTTCCACGATGATCAGATGATCTTCGTGGGCGGCCCCGGCGGCGTGGCTCGCTCTATTGATGGGGGTCAGAGCTGGAGATTGGGCCGCTTCCCGGTGCCAGCTCTCAACATCTCCACCCTGGCCCTCTCCCCCAACTTCGACCAGGATGGCATCCTTTTCGCCGGGAGCCTGGAGGATGGCCTCTTTCGATCCGAGGATCGGGGGGTGAACTGGGGGTCCTTCAACTTCCGACTGTTGGATCTGAATGTGCTCACCCTGGGCATCTCGCCCGACTTCGCGGAGGACGAGATCGTGCTGGCAGGCACAGGCTCTGCCCTGTTTCGCAGTCACAACGGCGGGCTGGCCTGGCGAGAAGCAGACCTTCCGCTGGAGGCGGCGCCGGTGCTGTCCCTGACTCTCTCCCCCGGCTTTGCTCGGGATAGGCTGGCCTTCGCCGGGACAGAGACAGGGGGTTTGTTCCGCTCCGAGGATCAAGGACGCCGTTGGGAAGCAGTGGATGGCCCTCTGACCGGCAGGTGCGTCAACGCTGTGGCTCTCTCACCCACCTTCCCTCAGGATGGGGTCATCTTAGCTGCTGCGGAGACCGGCCTCCATCTCTCCGAGGATGGTGGGCAGTCGTGGGCGCATTGGGCGGATCTGGCCGATGCGTTGTGTGTGGCCATAGTGCCTGGCTCC
>CAYRNM010000093.1:4117-10639 GCA_964425465.1 uncultured Anaerolineae bacterium
GGCGCATTGGGCGGATCTGGCCGATGCGTTGTGTGTGGCCATAGTGCCTGGCTCCACCGGAGGTCTTCTGGCGTTGGCTGGCCTGGGCGATAGAGGCATATGGCGCCTGACATTGGACCCGCCCACATGAGGCCTGCAAGGGGGATTGGGGGTGAGAGTAAGGGCGTAGCGGCACCACGTCTTTTCTGGGGGCCCCCCATAAGCCGTGATAAGTCCAGATGAGGCGGGTGAGGGCTTGTCTAGCCTTTGCCACTGGCCTGCTGGCAGGAGAAAGCGTCATGCGATTCTTGCTTGACGAGTGCATGCCCATCTTCTGCTGCGTGAGCAGGGATACGATGTCTTTGATCCCAGTGATTGGGATGAGAGGCATGGACGATGAGTCTCTACTGGAGATCGCCGCCAGCAAGGGGCAGATCATCATCACCCGCGACCTGGACTTCAATTTGATGCTTGTCAAGAACCTGAAGCCGGCCGGTGTCATTCTCGTGCGCTACCCTGAAATTTTGAGTCCTCAGACTGTCACCCGCCTGTTCAGAGCTTTCATCGCTGTTGGTGGACTGGAACACACTCAGGGGATGATCGCTGTGCTCAGGCCCGGTCGCATCCGATTCAGACCTCTAGGGCCATGAGCCGCTGCGTAACAATTATGATGCTGGGATATGTTCAAACCTGCTGTCGGTTGACAGCCCAGAACCGAAAGGAGAGATATGTAATGAGTGATAGGGTGCGCATCGGTGTCGTCGGTGCGGGCAGTATCTCGGTACGAGGCATTCTCCCCCACTTGACACAGGAAGATGTGCAAGATCGAGTACAGGTCACAGCCATCTGTGACCCGGTGCCTGGACGCGCTCAGGCCGCAGTGGAGCGGTTTGGTGCTACAGTGGCCTTTGAGCGCTACGAGGACCTGCTGGCCTCCGGGGGAGTGGATGTGGTGAGCATTGCCTCCCCCATTGGCGTGCACTATGAGCAGGGGAAACTGGCCATCGAACATGGGGTCCACATTCACTTCAACAAGACCATGACCACCACGGTGGATGAAGCGGATGAGCTGATTGAGCTGGCCAGCCGACGAGGGGTCAAGCTGGTGGCCTCACCCGGCCAGATGCTGCGTCCCGGCTTTCGGGAGATCCGCCGTCTGATCTTGGATGGTGCCTTGGGCACGCTGACGTGGGCCGTCACCGGCGCGGCCTTTGGCCGGTATCATGAGGAAGAGTCGGTGCGCCACGGCGATGACCTGCTGTCCAACATCAATCCCGCCTGGTACTTCCGACGGCCGGGTGGCGGTCCGCTGTACGACATGACGGTGTACGGACTGCACGCCCTGACCGGTATCCTCGGTCCCGCGAAGCGGGTCACCGCTTTCTCCGGCGTGCGCATCCACGAGCGGGAGTTCAGGGGCGAGATGCTCCCCTGTGACATGGACGATAACACCCTCATGGTCCTGGACTTCGGCAATGCGCTTTACGCCTTCGTGTACGGCGTGGCCGCTGGGGGAATACCGGATGCCTGGTCCCCGATCATCTTCGGCACCAAGGGTGTGATCAGCGGGGGTGCCTTGAATGATAAGCCTATTGAGTACCCCGGGCGCGAGCTTGAGGTGGAACACAAGAACCCGAACGCGTCACTTCCACACGTGGTCGGCCCTCATCAGTCCATGGAAGAAGCGCACGTCTACGAGGACATCATGCAACTGGTGGACTGGATTCGCGAGGACAAGCCGACCATCGTCACCGCGGAGCACGCACGCCATGTGATCGAGATCTTTGACGCGGCCTATCGCTCGGCACAAACCGGTCAGGTGCAAACGTTGCAGACCACCTTTGAGCCCATCTCAGAGCTGTGAGAAAAGGAGGAAAATCAGATGAAGATCTCAGTTCTCTCCTATTCCTTCCGTGGCTTGCTGGGAGAAGGCAAGATGGACGTGTTCGGGTATCTGGAAAGCGTGAAATACCGCTATGGCCTGGACGCGGCCGATATCTGGAATGCGTTCCTGACGAGCACGGAGGAGGACTACCTGAAGAAGGTGAGGGATGCGCTGGATGAGCGCGAACTGGTCCTGGCGGACCTTTGCGTGGACGGCGCGCACCTATGGGAGCCAGATGCGGTGGCCCGCGAAGGGAACTATCAGAATGCACTGGCTCACCTGCGGGCCGCGGAGATCCTGGGGGCCAAGGTGGTGCGCATGGATGCCGGTGGCCGGGACGAGGTCTGGACCGAAGAGGCTTTCGATTACATCGTCCAGCGGTACCAGGAGTATGCGCAGCGGGCCTACGACAACGGGTACCAGGTGGCCACGGAAAACCATTGGGGCCCGGAAAAGGCGTGGGCCAACCTAAAGAAACTCTACGAGGCGGTAGACCATCCAGGCTTTGGGGTATCGTGCCATATCGGCGGGTGGGCCGGAGCGGAGGCCGAAGAAGCCGATCGGCTGGCCGCACCGTGGGTGATCCACACTCACTTTGCTTGGAACATCACCGAGACCTGCCTGGCGGAGAAGATGGCCCTTCTGCGCGATGCGGGCTATGAGGGATACTATAGTGTGGAACACCACACCGGCCAGAACGAATATACCGAGGTGGCTATCCAGGTGGCGAAGGTACGCGATGTGCTCGACCGGTGGCGCTTGGAGGGAAGGTAATCTGACAAACAATCCCCCGCTGTGACCCCTCCGCGAGTGAGATGGCGGAGGGGTTCTCTATTCTGAGGGATCCTGAGCTCATGGAGAGGGGTGACCAGATGACCAAGCGAGAACGGGTGAGAAGAGCCATTCAACACCAGCAGCCGGACAAGGTGCCCTGGACCATCGCCCTGACCGATCCCGCACTGGCCAGGCTGGCAGATCACTACAATGATCCCCGGCTCGCCGACCCCCAATGCTTCCACGAGTGGGTAGGGGATCACTTCCAAGGGGTCGGGCCACAGGGCAAGGGGCAGTTCCATGGTCTGGAGGAGGAGGTCAAGCCCGGCCTCTGGCGCGATGGGTGGGGTGTGATCTGGGATACTCGGGGCCTGTACGGAGAAGGGGAGTGGGGGCGTCCGATGAACTGCGTCTTGCCCCAGCCCACCCTGGTCAACTTCACCTTCCCCGATCCACCCGGCCCGGAGGGTTTCGCCCATTATCCCCAGTTTATCAAGGAAAACCGGGAGTACTACCTCGTTGGACAGGAGGGACATCTCTTCGAGGTCGCCTGGGCCCTGAGAGGGATGGAGAATTTCCTGAGGGATATGATCTGGAACCCAGGGTTCGTAGATGATCTGCTGGAGGGCATAACCGAGTGCTACCTGGCTCTCATTGACCAGTCGGTAAAGTATGACATAGACGGCTTTTACTTCGGCGACGATTGGGGCTCCCAGCAGATGGGGCTGATCATGGGGCCCTACCATTGGCGGCGGTACATTAAGCCCTGCATGGCTCGCCTGTTCGCCCGGGTCAAAGGGGCGGGGAAGTTCGTCTCCCTGCACTCCGATGGCGATGTCAGCGCCATCTTTGAGGACCTGATCGAGATCGGGCTGGATGTGTACAACCCCTTCCAGCCGGAGATCATGGATGTCTACGAGATAAAGCGAAAATATGGGGACCGGCTGTGCTTCCACGGGGGCATCGGCATCCAAAGGCTTCTGCCCTTTGGCACGCCTCAGCAGGTGAAGGCCGAGGCCCGATGCATGATCCGAGAGGTGGGGGCTGGCGGTGGATACATCCTGGCACCTTCCCATTCCGTCCTCGCCGACACGCCGGTGGAGAACATCGTCGCTTTGATCGAAGCAGTGCAGGAACAGTAAACGAATGGTCCATTACAGAGGCGAGGCATTCTGTGAGGACCGGCTCAATTACACCCCATCCTCACCTGGACAAGCAATCGAGGCAAATGTAGTCGGTCTTGGAATGGCCTTGCCCTTACTCCCTGGCCACCGTCACCAGGCCGATGAGTCCGGCCCCGGTGTGGACGGACAGCCCAGGCGTCAGCTCGGCGATGAGGATCTCCTCCGGGCAGGGCAGGTCGGCCCGCACCTGCTCCTCGAAGCGACGGGCATCGGCCAGCCCATTGACGTGCAGGATGGCCATGCGGCTGGCGCGGCGATCTCCCAACGATTGGCGCGTCAGCTCTAGCACCCGCCTCCACGACCGAGCCCGGCTGCGTATCCGCTCCACCATCTCCAGTTTACCCTCCCTGAGGGTGAGGGTCGGCTTGATGTTCAAGAGGCCTGCCATGCCCGCCGCTAGGTGGCCGACGCGCCCGCTCAGGGCCAGGTATTTGAGCGTGGTCAGCGTGGCGTACAGGCAGGTGCGCTCCCGGACCTCGACGGCGCGCGCCACAGCCTCCTGGGGCGAGGCGCCAGCCTGAGCTGCCTCGGCCGCGGCCAGGGCCATGAACCCCTGCCCCATGGAGATGCTCCGCGAGTCCACCACCACGATGTCCCGCTCGGGGAGTGCCTCGCGGGCAACCATCGCCGCACCGTAGGTCCCGCTCACCTCGCTGCTGACGCACAGGCACACCACCGCCTCTGCCCCCTCCTCAAAGGCGGTACGAAAGGCCTCCACGAAGTGGCCGGGGGCTGGAGCTGCGGTGGTGGGCATTCGCCCCTCCTTGTCCACGCGGGCGAAGAGTTCCGCGTCCGAAATGTCCACCCCTGTTTGGAAGGTCTCCTCGCCGAACTGCACCAGGATAGGCACCTGGCGGATGCCGTACCGGGCCGCCACGTCAGACGGCAGGCTGGCATCGGTGTCGGTGACGATAGCAATACGGCTCATCTTTCCTCCTCTCAATGCTACCACTGGCCCTCGCGCTGCGGTAGGCCGCCTCCACCAGCTCGACCGCCGCGTAGCCGTCCTCGGCGGTCACCGGAACCGGGTTCTCACCCCGCACCGCTCCCACAAACAGCCGGTCCTCCTCCCGGTAACCCCACTTGTCAGCCCCATCGAGCTGAAAGTAGCTCTCCCGCTGGATGGGCTGGCCCAGCCCCGGCGAGAACTCCGCGCGCTCCATCTCCTCGGTCACCAGTTGCATGTGCGCCCCGTACAGCTCCACCCGCTCGAAGGGCGGGGCCCAGGTCGTGTGAGCTGAGGAGGAGAGCACCGCGTAGTGGCCGCTGGCAAAGGTGAGGAGCAGGGAGAAGTCGTCCAGTTCCTTGTAGACGTTGGCCTCCGCTCGGCACACGACCTCTGTCACCTCGCCCATCAGCCAGCAGACCATGTCCAGCAGGTGGATGGTGGATTCGTAGAGGAATCCCCCTGTCAGCGAGACATCCCCTACCCATGAAGGAGATAGCAGTTCCCCCCGGTTCATCTTAACGTTGGCCGAGAGGGGCTCGAAACCGGCCTCGATCCGCGCTTTGGCGAAGCGGTAGGCGGGGGCGAAACGGCGGTTGAAGCCGATCTGGTAGCGCCACCCCGAGCGCTCCACTGTCTGGCGGATCTCCTCCGCCTCAGCCAGGCCGGTGGCCATCGGCTTCTCGCAGAAGACGTGACAGCCGGCCCTGAGTGCTTGGAGCACCGGCTCGCGGTGGAGGGTATTGGGGGTGGTCACGTACACAGCATCGGGATACTGATCCAATAGCGCGGCCAGGTCGGGGAAGACGCCACAGCCCAGCTTAGTCGCCAGCCCTTCGGCGGCCTTGTGGCGCACATCGGTCACCCCCACGATCTCGACGCGCTGATCCTCCGCCAGGATGCGACCGTGGATGGTGCCCATGTGCCCACAGCCGACGATGCCGACGCGCACGGTCATCGTGCCACCTCCTTCTTCCATAACAAGGCTCGGGTGTCGGCCAGGGCCTGGGCGTAGTGGGCCCGATAGCGAGGGTGGATCTCCAGAGTCAGCCAGCCGGTGTAGTTCTCCAGCAACTCGGCAGCTGCTCGCAGGGGAATGGCGCCCCATCCCGGTGGCAGGTGCAGGTCTCCCTCACCGTTGGGCAATCGGTATTCCTGATCTTCCGCTGTCCAATCCAGATGGCCGTAGTTGTCGTGCCAGTGGATGTGGTGAACATAGGGGGCGGCGGCCACCACAGAGGCCAGAAAGTCGGTCTGACAGAAGGAAGCGGCCAGGTAGGCATGGCCCACATCCAGGGTGAGCCCCACATTAGGGGCGCTGATGGCAGCTACCTGTCGGGCCAGCAGGTCCAATCGCATCCCGGCATGGTAGGTGGGCAAGTCAGCCATCGGATGATGGTTCCGGATCAGGGTGGCCACCTCCCACAGGTGGGGATCGCGGTTCTCAATGGCGATGGTCACTCCCAGATCCGCAGCGCGGGCTGCCAGTTCAGCCAGCGTTGCCGTCTCCCGTTCCCACGAGGCCCGCAGGACTGCCTCATGGGGGAGCTCCTCCAGTCCCAGGGCGGGCCGTTCCAGGGCGATCTGGCCGCTGTGGTAGACGAAGGTATCGGCCTCCATTTCGGCACAGAACTGGAGGCATACCTCGAAGATGGCCCGTTGCAGGGGCAGGTCAGGATGGTGGGCCACATTCAGCTTATCGGGGCCGTGAACGATATAGTGTAGGGGAAATCGGTGGGTGATGGCCTTAACAC
>CAYRNM010000094.1:0-10617 GCA_964425465.1 uncultured Anaerolineae bacterium
CTTTTTCTCGTCCGCCTGAGCGATTCGGCGATTGGTTGCACAAAACTTACGCTAGGAGACCAAGAATGGTTCAAAAAGAGTGGATAGATTACTACGCCTTGCTGGAACTCTATGATCCAACCTCAAGAACCGGTGAAGGGCCGAGCTCTACTCAGGAAGAGATCAAGGCTGCCCGAGACCTGCAGCTTAGGGCATGGCATCCTGACAAGTTCAGATCAGGAAGCGAAGCCTGGAAGAGAGCTAACGAAAGGTCAAAGCGCATAAACGAAGCTTACGAGGTGTTGTGCGATCCAGAGAGGAAGAAAGCCTATGATGGGGAATGGCTTGGAAGAAACCCCTGGTTCAGAGAGGAAAAAGACACCGGTATACCTCCACCGGAGGTAGAGGTAAAGGAAACAGTTGGGGTGAGAGTAAGACCGGCTGAGCCCAAGGACAAAGCTGTTGGCATTCCACGTAAAAGGGCTATACGTTGGTGGCCTCTACTGGCTGTTATTCCTTTGCTTGTTCTCGCCATCTACGTTCTAAATCGGGCTTCAGCCCGTGTCGGCTATGGAAGCGGTACGCCGGGGGATTCCACAGAGTATCTAGAAGCAGGGCTTGCCCACCTGCAAGCAGGAGATTTGGACGAAGCCATCGCCGAGTTGAAGGCAGCTACCCAGGCTGATCCCTCTTCGATTGAAGCGCACTTTCGCCTGGGTAATGCCTACGCCCAACAGGGGTTGCTGAAGGAGGCAGCCCAGGCCTTTCAGCAGGTGCTGACCCTGGATCCCAACAACGCTGACGCCCACTCCAACCTGGGGGTGGTCTACTATCAGCAGGGCCAACTGGATCAGGCAGTGGAGCAGTTTGAAAAGGCTCGGGACTTGATGCCCAAAGATGCGGAGATCCACTACAACCTGGCTAGCAGCTATATCCAATCCGGCCGGTTAGACGAGGCGGCAGCCGAACTGAAGGCAGCCAAAGACCTGAATCCTGACCTGCCCCTGGTATGGTACGGGCTGGGCACCCTGTACGCGCTCCAGGACCAGAAGGCCGAGGCCATTGAGGCCTTTGAACACTTTCTGGAACTGGGCAGCGATGACCCCCGAGCCATCTCTGAAGCAAAAAGACAATTGGAGTTACTCAGGGGGAAATGACCGAGGATCATATGTACGAGCGGACGGTGTTGGACAATGGATTGCGGGTATGGACTGCGTCCATGCCCCACATGCACTCCGTGAGCCTGGCCTTCCTCATCGGCCTGGGTTCCCGCTACGAAGCCGATGAGGAGGGCGGAGCAGCCCATTTCATCGAGCACATGCTCTTTAAGGGCACGGACAAATATCCCACCGCGCGGGAGTTGGCCGAGACGATCGAGGGGATAGGGGGTGTATTCAACGCCGGCACCGGCCAGGAGATGACCCTCTACTGGGCCAAAGTGGCTCAACCTCACCTGCCGGTGGCGCTGGATGTCCTGCTGGACATGCTCCGTCGTCCCCGTTTCGACTCGGCAGAGTTGGAGAAGGAGCGGCGGGTCATCGTGGAGGAAATCAACCTGTCACTGGACCTGCCCGATGAATGGGCTCATCTTCTGCTCACCGAACTGATCTGGCCTGCCCATCCCCTGGGCCGAAATGTGGCTGGCACCAAAGAAAGCGTGGCATCCCTTCGACGGGAGGCCCTCCTAGGAGCCGTGTCCCGTTACTACTCGCCCTCCAACATGGTGTTGGCCGTGGCGGGCAACCTGGACAGCAGGACACTGATGGACCTGGTGATGGCTAGTACAGGGGACTGGGCTCCGGCCCCAGCTCCCACGTATCAGCTCGCTGTGGACAGCCAGACAGCGCCCCAGGTGCGGTTGGGACGGCGGGAGACAGAACAGGCCCACCTGTGCCTCAGCGCGCCGGGGCTCCCACGAGAGCATCCCGAACGCTTCGTCCTTCTTTTGATGAATGCCATCCTGGGAGAGGGGATGAGCTCTCGGTTGTTTCAGGAGATCCGCGAACGGCTGGGCCTGGCCTACGATGTCAGCTCCTTTGTGACCATGCTGCAGGACACGGGGGCCATGGTGGCCTATGCCGGGGTGGATCCCGAACGAGCGTCCCTGGCATTGCAGGCCATCCTGGCCGAATGGGACAAGCTCCGCCAAACCCCCGTATCACCGGAGGAGCTGCGCAGAGCCAAGGAGTTCGTCAAAGGCCGGCTGGCCCTGCAGATGGAGGACACCTTCAACGTGGCTGCCTGGGCAGGACGACAGGAGCTACTGACAGGGTGCATCCTTTCCGTGGATGAGGTCATGGAAGCGATTGAGGCCGTGATGCCCGAGGACATCCAGCATCTGGCGCAGCGCCTCTTTCGAGCGGAGAAGCTCAACTGCGCACTGGTGGGGCCTTTCGCGGACGATGAGGTTTTTCGGAAGATGGTGCACCTATGATTAAATTGCTGATGGGCTGGGACATCCGCCCCAATAAGGAATCGGAGTATTTCGAGTTTGTGATGAAGGAGTTCGCTCCGACTATCATGCAGTTGGGCCTTCAGCCGACCGAGGCCTGGTATACCATGTACGGGAGTGGGCCCCAGATTCTGATCGGCGGCGTGACGGAGGATCTGGACACGATGATCGAGATCCTGGAGAGCCCGGAGTGGCGGGATATCTATCGCCAGCTCCTGGACTACGTGTATCACTACCGCCACAAGGTCGTGCGAGCCACAGGCCGGCTGCAACTCCTGCCCCCCAACGAGGGAGAGGAAGGTTAGTCTGCTCTCTTCCCCGGCAACAGAGAAAACCCCCTCTATCTCGAGGGGGTTATTTGAGGTCATCGGCCGGTTCTGCCTCGAAGAGCCTGCGCTTTGATCGCGCGTCAAGTGTTCCTGGGCTCAAGCAAAACGCGCCCCGGGGTGGGTGATCGAGCTTCCTCAAAGGCTGCCTCGAACTCCTGCAGGGGGAAGCGCTGGCCTATGACGGGTGAGAGATCTATCAGCCTCCAGGAGAGAAGCCGCTCCGTCTTTATCCAGGTATCCCACATCCTTCGGCCGTGGATGTGGGTGTAGGTCGCCTCACGATAGAGCATGGAATTCACCAGATCCAGGTCCAGCCGGCGGGTGGGGATTCCCACACCGACGTATGTGCCGCCCTTGCGGAGGATCTGAAACCCCTGTGCAATCGCCTCCGGGCTGCCGGACAGTTCTACCACCGCGCCCACACCCTCCTGGCAGGTTTCGGCCAGGATTTCTCCCACTACATCGTCCCTGCCCACCTTTAGCGCCCGATAGGCCCCCATCTGGAGCGCACACTCCAGCTTGGCGGGGCTATGGCTGGTGGCGTAGATGCGCAGAGCGCCCAGGGCCCTAGCTACACCAATGGCCATCAGCCCTATGGCCCCACATCCCAGAATGGCCACTGTCTCTCCGCTGACACCTGCCTTGTCCACCGCGTGTACCGCCACGCCCAGGGGCTCCATCAGCGCCGCTTGCTCGAGGGGTATATCGGGCGGGATCCGACGAGCACAGATTTCGGGGAGGATAGCGTAGTCTGCCATACAGCCATTGATGTGCCTCCCCAGCAGGCGCAGGTTCCGACAGCGGTGCTGCTCCCCCGTCTGACACTGATAGCACTTTCCACAGGGCAAGTGGGTCTCGCCAGAGACTCTATCTCCTTCGACGAGTGCCTTCACCCCCTCGCCCGTCCGCAGAACGGTGCCGGTGAACTCATGCCCCATGGTGACGGGAAGTGGAAAGGGGGAAGCAGCGATATTTGGCGCCCAATCATACACGTGCATATCCGAGGCGCAGATGGCCGCCAGGTCCACTTTGATCAGCACCTCCTCTGGCCCTAAGTCCTCCGGGAGAGGCATCTCCACCAGTTCCGCTCCGGGCGCAGGCTGAGTCTTGCGGATAGCCATGAATGTCTTGCCCATATCGTTTCCACCTCCTCACTTCAAGTGGGCTTCTGCCCCGGCGAATTCGCACTCCCAACCGCTCCCAGTCTTCAGGTTTTACTCCTCATCGTAACCCTTGAGCGGGCGGATCCAGATATTGCGGTAGCGGACCGGATCCCTGTGATCCTGGAGCATGAGTGGACCTTTGGGACCGTGGGGAACATCGTAGGAGGGCAAGATCCTGTGCCCTGTGGGGCCCAGGAGTGGCTGATGATGGTGAACCAATACGCCGTTGTGGATGACGGTGATGTAGGCCGGGCTGACGAGTCTCTCCCCTTCAAAGCGTGGGGCCACGAAGAAGAGGTCATAGGTCTGCCACTCGCCAGGCTTACGGGAGGCGTTGACCAGTGGGGGATACTGGCCGTAGATCGCGGCGGCGTGCCCGTCAGCGTAGGTGATGTTATCGTAGCTATCCAGGACCTGAATCTCGTACTGGCCCATGAGAAACACACCACTGTTGCCGCGGCCCTGGCCCTCACCCACTACCTCTGAAGGCGTGGCCCACTCGATATGCAATTGGCAGTCTCCAAAGTGCTCTTGGGTCTCGATGTTGCCGGTGCCGGCGACGACTTCCATGGCGCCGCCTTCGACCTTCCACTGAACTTCCCCGCCATCGCGCCCGACCCACTTTGACACGTCTTTGCCATTGAAGAGCACGATCGCATCCGATGGCGGTTGACCGGGTTCGTCCCCAGGGTGAACGATCCTCGGTTGAGGCCGCTTCGCGTCGTGTACCCTCCACGGGGAATTAGGTAGCATCGGCGTGTCGTCGTAGCCGACAGGGGCTTTGCGTGTCTGTGCCATGATGAGCTCTCCCCATGTAGTATAGTGGCATGGGCAGCGCCAGCCTGCTGCCAATAGGGTTCATCAACATTCGTCGCCTCGTGGGGGCTGGCCCACCGTGGATAGCGCTATGCGCCTCCCTATCATCCGCCCTAACTGTACACTGGCTTCCTGTTTTTTGCAAGCGGCAACTTACCTATGCCTCTTTGTACTCCCCCTCCACCACATCCTCGTCACCGCCAGTAGAGGGGCCGCCTGCGCCGCCCGGAGGCGGAGTGGGGCCTGCCTGCTCGTACATGGCCGCCCCAGCCTGCTGCAATGCCTGAGCCAACTCCTGATTCCTGCGCCGCAGTTCAGAGGTATCGGCTGTATCGAGCACGCCGCGTAACCCATTGGCCTGGCTCTCCAGCGTGGACCTGACCCCGGCCGGGATCTTCTCCCCCTGCTCGCGCAGGAACTTGTCTGCCTGGTAGACCAGGTTGTCGGCCTGGTTGCGAGCCTCTGCCCGTTCCTTGCGCCGGGTATCTTCGGCCGCGTAGCGCTCCGCCTCCTTGACCATACTCTCGATCTCCTCTTTGGACAGGCCTGAGGAGGCGGTGATGGTGATCTTCTGCTCCCGTCCCGTGGCCTTGTCCTGGGCGGAGACATTCAGGATACCATTGGCGTCAATGTCAAAGGTGACCTCGACCTGAGGAATGCCCCTGGGGGCCGGCGGGATGCCATCCAGCATGAAGCGGCCCAGGGTCTTGTTGTCGGCGGACATAGGGCGCTCGCCCTGGGTGACGTGGATCTCCACCTGGGTCTGCCCATCGGCGGCAGTGGAGAAGATCTGGCTGCGTCGGACAGGGATGGTGGTGTTGCGCTCGATGAGCGATGTGGCTACCCCACCCAGGGTCTCAATGGCCAGGGTGAGGGGTGTCACGTCCAAGAGCAACACGTCCTTTACCTCACCACCCAGCACCCCGGCCTGGATGGCCGCGCCGATGCCCACCACCTCGTCGGGGTTGACCCCTTTGTGTGGCTCCTTGCCGAAGAGCTTCCGCACCATCTCCTGCACGGCGGGCATGCGCGTCTGCCCACCCACCAGGATCACCTCGTCCATGTCAGATAGGGGGAGTTTCGCATCCTCCAGCGCCTGACGACAGGGGCCGATGGAGCGCTGGATCAGGTCCTCGGTGAGCTGCTCCAGCCTGGCTCGGGTCAGCCTCATCTGCAGGTGCTTGGGGCCGGAGGCATCGGCGGTGATGAAGGGCAGGTTGATCTCCGTCTCCATGACTGTCGAAAGCTCGATCTTGGCCTTCTCCGCTGCCTCCTTGAGCCGCTGCAGGGCCATGCGGTCCTGGCGCAGATCAATCCCCTGCTCCTTTCGGAACTCGTCGCACAGCCAATCAATGACCCGCTGATCGAAGTCGTCGCCCCCCAGGAAGGTGTCCCCATTGGTGGACCGGACCTCGAACACGCCTTCGCCCAGATCCAGGATGGAGATGTCGAAGGTGCCCCCGCCCAGGTCGTAAACGGCGATAGTCTGGTCAATGTTCTTATCCAGGCCATAGGCTAACGATGAGGCGGTGGGCTCGTTGATGATGCGCAGGACCTCCAGCCCGGCGATGTGTCCCGCATCCTTGGTCGCCTGCCGCTGGGAGTCATTGAAGTAGGCGGGCACGGTGATCACTGCCTGGGTCACCGGCTCCCCCAGGTAGGCTTCGGCGTCGGTCTTGATCTTCTGCAGGATCATGGCTGAGATCTCCGGCGGGGAATACTCCTGGCCCCCCATCACCACCCAGGCATCGCCATTGGGCTTCTCGATGATCTTATAGGGGAGGATTTTGCGTGCCCGCTGCACCTCCGGGTCGTTGTATTTGCGGCCCATGAGGCGCTTGATGGAGAAGATGGTGTTGTCAGGATTGGTGATGGCCTGCCGTTTGGCCACCTGCCCCACCATCCGCTCCCCTGTCTTGGGGTTGACAGCCACCACCGAGGGGAAGAGCCGTCCCCCCTCGGAGCTGGGGATCACCGTCGGCTCCCCACCCTCTATGACCGCACACACCGAGAAGGTGGTGCCAAGATCAATACCTATGATTTTGCTCATCTTTTTCTCCTAATCATACTAGTCAACGGGGAATAGGCAACGAGGGACGAGGAAGCAGGAGTCTCCTAGCTATTTGTTGCCCCCTTACCCGTCGCCTCGTCTTCCGGCGGCCCGCTGGAGACCCGGACCAGCGTGGGGCGCAGCACCCGCTCGCTCAGCTTGTACCCTCTCTGCACCTCCGCGATCACCTGGCCCTCCTCGAAATCCTCGCGGGGCTCATGGGTCACCGCCTCGTGCACCAAGGGGTCAAAGGGCTGGCCGGGCTCCACCTCGATGAGGGCCAATCCCTCAGCCTGCAGGGCGGCCTCCAGCTTGCGGTGGATCAGGGCGATGCCATCCATCCAGGTCAGCGATAGGAGCCCAAAGGGCAGGGTCTGAAAGGCCCGCTCGAAGTCGTCCATCACTGGCAGCAGCCGGCGCATGAGGGTCGCATTCGCCAACTTATGCAACTCCTCCCGCTCCTGCTCCTGTCGCCGCTTATAGTTGGCGAACTCAGCCCGTGCCCGCTGCCAGCCATCCAGATACTCCGCCGCCTGAGCCTTCGCCTCCTCCAGCTCCTGCTGGAGAGCGGCTAGCTCATCGGCATCCTCTTCGGCTTCGGCTGCTTCGGTTGCGACATTCTCAGCCTCAGCGATAGTTTCCTTTTCTGGCATGTTGTTTCCCTCCCTGATGACGTACTCCCTTCCATGGAAGAGTCCGAATTCATCTTCCATAGGAGCCGCGCACCAGCTCGCTCATCAGCTCCGCCACGTAACGCACCGTGGAAATGGCCCGCTCGTAGCCCATGCGGGGGGGACCCAGCAGCCCCAGCGCTCCGAAGGCATGACCCTCCACGCCATATCGTGCCAGCACCATCCCGTACTCCTGCAGCTCTGGCCAGCACCCCTCCCCTCCGATGAGCACTTGCACTCCGCTGTGGGTCAGGGCCTGGGCCAGTATCTGGCAGAGCAATTGGGGTCTCTCCAACAGATCAATCAGCCGCCGGGTGGCCTCCCCATCAGCAAACTCCGGCTGTTTCAGCATGGCCATGAGCCCCTCGTGGAAGAGCGGGCCTCCGAGCTGAGCATCCTGGGCAGCCATAAGCTGCGCGATGCGGTCAGCCACCTCATGAGCGAAGCCACTGAGCGAGGCACAGGCCATCCTGACCTCATCTGCGGTGCAACCTGTGAGGAGTTGGTTGAGTTGGTCGCTGATGCGGGCCAGAATGGCCGAGGATAGAGGTTGTTCCAGGGTGAACATCTGCTGCTCGACCAGGCCCTCCTCCAGGATGAGCGCCAGCAGGCCCTTCGATCCGTAGAGGGGCAACAACTCCGCGTGTCGGAAGTGGCTCCGGGCCGGGGCAGGGGGCGTGACCAGTGCCGCGACGCCCGAGTTGCGGGCCAGGATCGCCGCCGACAGGCGCAGCCACTGCTCCATCTCACCTCGCCGCACCTGATGAAACTGGTGGCGGATAGTCCTCCGTTCCACGGGCGGGAGCTCTACCTCGCCCATCAGGTGTTGGACGAAGTAACGGTAGCCCTGCACCGTCGGCACACGTCCGGCGGAGGTGTAGGGTTGGTACAGATAGCCTGCTTGCTCCAGCAGGCCCATCTCGTTGCGGATGGTCGCCGGGCTGATGTCCAGCCCGTAGGCCCCTGCCAGCGCTCGCGAGCCAACGGGCGCGGCCGAGGCCACATGCTCATGCACCACCAGCCCCAGGACCAGCCGTTGTCGGGGAGTCAGCCCCTTCATCGCCCACCTGCTGCCCGTTTTAGCACTCTCCCTATGAGAGTGCTAAAATGATACCACAAAGGGAAGAGTTTGTCAAGTCAGGGCTCATGCGCTCGGCGGTAAAAATGAGGGCTTGACTTTTGGCCCGATCCTCACTACAATCGCTCTCCAGACCTCGGAAAGATATTTCTACCGTCGGCAAGACAGAGGGAGGGATATGGCTGCCAGGCGAGGGTTGTCACCATTTCTGTGGCTGTGCCTCATGGGAGGGCTGTCCATCTTCAGCTCGACGATGAGCAAGAACCCGGCCCTGCCATTGTTCATCAAGAGCTTCGGCGTCCCGCCGGGGACGCTGGGCCTCATCGCCGCGGCTTCAACGGTGACCGGCATCCTGGTCAGCCTGCCAGCCGGAATCCTGTCCGACCTGTGGGGACGGCGGCGGGTGATCCTGCTGAGCATGGCGGTGTTCGCCAGCGCGCCCTTTCTCTACCTTCTCGTGCGCTCCCCCTGGCAGTTGGTCCTGGTGCGCGTCTACCACGGCCTGGCCACCGCCATTCTGGGGCCGGTCGCCATGGCTGCCGTGGCCGATACCTTTCAGCAGGGGCGTGGGGAGCGCATGGCCTGGTACTCCTCGGCCACCATGGTGGGCCGTTTCCTGGCTCCGACGGTGGGAGGGCTTCTCATCCTGGGACAGGATTTCCGCTACGTCTACCTGGGCTGCGGGCTGGCGGGCACGCTGGCCCTACTGACCGCGACCCGACTGCCACACGCAGCGCAGGCCAGCCTGTCCCCGTCAGGGGGTTCGCCGTCCAATGGCAAGGGCAGCCTGAGCGCACGCTGGGCGCGGACGCAGGGCGAACTGCGATACATCCTCACCAACCAGCGCATCCTGGTCACCAGCCTGGTGGAAGCGGCCCAATACCTGGCCTTCGGCTGCGTGGAGACCTACCTGCCCCTCTACCTGACGGGCGTTGGGCTGCTCCCGCGCCAGATCGGGCCCCTGTTCACCGTGCAGGTTCTGGCCATGACACTGACCAAGCCGTTGATGGGGCGGCTGTCGGACCGCTGGGGGCGGACGACCTCCATTGTGTGTGGCTTGCTGCTAGGGGCGTTGGCCATGGCGGCCATGCCCCAGACGAGCGCCTACCTCCTGCTGACCTGCCTGACTGCCCTCTTCGGCCTGGGCATGGCGACGGTCACTGCCTCTACCTCGGTGCTGGTGTCGGACCTCAGCCGAGGGGGAGCATATGGCTCCGCTCTGGGGGTGCTGAGCAGCATCATGGATGTGGGCCATGCCAGTGGCCCGGTGATGGGAGGACTGCTGGTGCAGGCTGTGGGGTACGGCGGCGCATTCGCTGCCATAGGCGGGATACTGGCCCTGGCCACCGCGGCCTTCGCCTCGCTGGTGCGCAAGCCGCGCCTTGAAGATTGAGAGGTATTTGTTGATCCTGGGCCCTTCTCGTCGGAGGTGAGATGATGAAATGGGTTACCCGAGAACACGTTCACGTCGAGCGCGTGGCCTGTCCCTGGCTCATCAAGAGGTTCATTGACTCTCAAGCGGAGTTCCTCTTCGTGGCTCCCCATCAGGTGATGGCCGTGGCCGAACGTGAAGGGGCCATCCCCTTCGACGCCCGAGGGCAGGCTGAGCTTGATCACCACGGGGGCCGGTGCTCCTTTGAGGCCCTCATTGCCCGGTACGATCTGACGGACCCTGCACTCCTGAAGCTAGCGGAGATCGTGCACGCCGCCGATATCCGCGCCGACCGCGACCTTGTGCCCCAGGCAGCGGGCTTAGAGGCCATCGCTGTAGGTTACAGCCGTCTGTTCCCCGATGACCACGAGAACCTGGCCCACCAGTTCGAGGTTTACGACGCGCTCTACGCCTGGTGCCAGGCTCAGGTTGGAAGTGAGAAAGGGCAGTGATGACCGACCCTCTGGCAGTTTTTGCGCCCGCCCTTCAGGTCTGGTTCCGCGAGGCATTTGGCCAGCCCACGCCACCCCAGTCCCAGGGCTGGCCCCCCATCCAGCGAGGGGAGAACACCCTCATCCTGGCCCCCACCGGTTCGGGCAAGACGCTGGCCGCCTTCCTGTGGGGGATTGACCGCCTCTACGCGAAGC
>CAYRNM010000095.1:0-10605 GCA_964425465.1 uncultured Anaerolineae bacterium
TTCCAGGACCAGAAGGGCGCGGCGCGAAAGGATTTGGGCGGGTTCTTAAATGCCGTTTGATCCATGATTATGCCTCCTGTTTATTTTGTCGCACGCCAGTCCGTTGGACAGAAGATGTCAGAGGATGACGAGTCGAGGGATGCGCCGGTCCAGGCGGTTCAGGCCCGCTGCCTGGGCCGCCTGGACTGCGGCCTCGTATTCGGCGCGGGTGATGCGCCGGTTGAGCGGTGGAAGCTCGTAGGCCTGGTGGCAGGGACGATATTGGTCCATGAGGTTGAGGTAGGTGTTCTTGGAGATCTCCTCCGCCAGGAAGCGCACAATCTCCTCCGTGCCCGCCAACCCCTCCGGCAGCACCAGGTGGCGCACCAAAAGCCCCCTTAAGGCGATGCCATCTGGGTCCAGTACCAGGTCGCTCACCTGACGGTGCATTTCCCTCACCGCTGCTTGATTATGGCGGGGGTAATCCACGATGCCCGAATAGCGGCGGGCGATGTCGGCGTCGGCGTATTTCATGTCGGGCATGTAGATGTCCACAATGCCATCGAGCAGGGCCAGCGTGTCCAGCCCGTCGTAGCCCCCGGTGTTGTACACCAGGGGGATGTGCAGCCCCACTTCGGCGGCGATGTAGAGGCCGGCCAGGATCTGGGGCACGACGTGGGTGGGGGAGACCAGGTTGATGTTGTGGCAGCCCAGCCCCTGCAGGCGGAGCATCATGGCCGCCAGCTCCTCCGGCTCCACCGGCTCACCGGCTCCGAACTGGCTGATGTCGTAGTTCTGGCAGAAGCGGCAGCGGAGGTTGCACCAGGAGAAAAAGATAGTGCCTGAGCCGTGGTGGCCCACCAGAGGTGACTCCTCGCCGAAGTGGGGGTTGTAGGAGGCTACAAGAGCCTGCTCCCCCGTCCGGCAGCTCCCCGTCTTCCCCCGTCGTCGGTTCACTCGGCACTCGCGGGGGCAGATGGTGCACTCCTCCAGCCGCCGATAGGCCTCTCGAACCCTCTCCCGCAACTCACCGGAGCGGTGCAGTTTCAGGTACGCGGGTTCGAAATCATTTATTCGGACGGTCACTTCTTACGATCCCCCAATCCGGTTGCTGGCTACGAAGCTGAGGAGTCCAGAAATCACAGAAAAATCGGACTACCGGATGTTCAAATCCGCACCACAAGACTTGCATTTTCCGTTTTGAACACCAACCATTCTCGTTTGATAGCCCACTCGTTGAATAGTCAGCTTCCCGCAATGGTAGCAGTAAGTGCTCTCAGCATCGTGGCCAAGCACATTGCCCACGTACACGAAACGCAACCCTTCCTTCAGTCCGATCTCCCGTGCCTTCTCCAGGGTCTTGATGGGTGTAGGGGGTAGGTGGCTCAACTCCAGGTAAGGGAAGAATCGCGTCACGTGCCAGGGCGTCAGCTCGCCCAGATCCTTGACGATCCACCTGGCCAAAGCCCTGAGTTGCTCGTCATCGTCGTTCATGGTGGGGATGATGTTGGTAATCACCTCGATATGCATACCCCACTTATCTTTGGCTCGGACCGCTGTGTCAAGGATCCCTTTCCATTCGGTTACTGAGGCCAGCTTGCGGTAGAATTCGGTCGTGAAGCCCTTCACATCCACTCGATAGCCGTCCAGGTACGGTCCCAGAGTGTCTAGAGCTTCAGCCGTCAGGTAGCCGTTGGTGATATAGCAAGTGTAGAGACCCGAGTGCTTGGCTACTTTTGCTGTGTCCAGGCTGTACTCAAACCAGACTGTGGGCTCGTTGTAGGTCCAGGCAATGCCACCACAATCGTACTGCTTGGCTAGCTCAACTGTCTCCTCAGGAGCGAGTTTTCTGCTCCGAGGGTGATAACGCTCGGTTCCAGGCTCCACATGGCTGATAGTATAGTTTTGGCAGTGGATGCATCTGAAGTTACACCCGAAAGTGCCCAAAGATAGCACCTGAGTTGTGGGATAGAAGTGGAAAAGGGGTTTCTTCTCGATGGGGTCTACAGCTACCGAGGAGACCTGGTCGTAGACGAGGGAATAGAGGGTGCCATCCTGATTGAGCCTGGTTTTGCAATAGCCTGTCTTGCCAGGAGTAATGCGGCATCGGCGCTGACACAACTGGCACTGTACTTGCCCACCCTCCAACTGCTCATAGAGCATCGCTTCGTGCATTCTTGCCCCTCGCTCTCCACTCAGTCCATGACCAGCAACTGAACTCTAGCATGGCCGTACATCTTTTCCCCGCTTTCTCTCCAGACATTGATGCATGGCCTGACATCGTTTCACCCAAAGCAACTCATATTCTTCGGCGCTCACAACTCTGCCTTGGAGATCAGCTATCGTGTGAATGCCCGCCTCCTCACACCACTGTACGCATATCTCGTAGGCCTCCCAATCGAGCTCATCCTCATCCCAGAACACCCTCACCTCTGACAGACCGGCCTCATACGCTGCAAACGCTCTCGTATGGCCGTCTGTCATGATGACATGGTCCCCAAGCTTCTTCACTGGGATAGCCTGAAGCGTCTTAGGTTTGAGGGGATCGAACTGCTCTCGCACCCGAGATAGTTTCTCGGAACTGATAAAGAGTTGACTCGGCTGGATGTCCATCAATTTCATCGCAAGAAAGGCTTTCCTGTTGAGCATGTATTCTGCGCTCCGCCCCGTGAATCCGAAGTAGCATCATTGTGCCCCGAAATGGCCGGATTGTCAAGCAGGCGAGCTCCAGTTGACATGACGCCACCCCAAAGTATAATTGAGGGAGCGGTGGGAGCGGTGCTCAACCTGTCATGTTGAACAAGGAGGACGATCTTGCGCCTGTCGAAACTGTTCGGACGGACACTGCGGGAGGTGCCCGCCGAAGCGGAGATGATCAGCCACCAATTGCTGCTCCGGGCGGGGTTCATTCGCCCTCTGGCTGCAGGCATCTTCAGCTACCTGCCATTGGGCTGGCGAGCACTGCGTAAGATTGAGCGCATCCTGCGAGAGGAGATGGATCACATCGGCGGGCAGGAGGTGCTTCTGCCAGTGGTGCATCCGGCGGAGCTGTGGCAGAGGACCGGACGCCGGGGAGAGATCGGCCCTGAACTGGCCCACTTCCGCGACCGGACGGATCGCGATCTGGTGCTGGCGATGACCCACGAGGAGGTGGTGGCCGATCTGTTGCGCCAGGAGGTGCGATCCTACCGTGACCTGCCCCGCATGATCTACCAGATCCAGACCAAGTTCCGAGACGAGCCCCGCTCGCGAGGCGGACTCATCCGTGTCCGTGAGTTCACCATGAAGGACGCCTATAGCTGCCACGCCGACTTCGCTGACCTGGAGGCTTTCTATCCCCAGATGTACGCCGCCTACGAGCGCATCTTCTCCCGTTGCAGACTGGAGGTGCTGGCCGTGGAGGCGGACACGGGGATGATGGGCGGCGCAACTTCCCACGAGTTCATGGTGCTGAATGACCGAGGAGAGGATACGCTCATCCTCTGCCCCCCTTGTGGCTACGCCGCCAACGGAGAGCAAGCCGTCTTTGATAAAGGACAGCCAGCGGATGGCCCTTTAGCAAGGATGGAGGAGGTGGCCACCCCCGGTTGCAAGACCATCGCCCAGGTGGCCGACTACCTGGGCGTGCCCACTCGACAGACACTGAAGGCCGTCTTCTACACCTCTGAGCGCACGGGCCAGGTGATCTTCGTCGTGATCCGCGGCGACCTGGAGGTGAATGAAACCAAGCTGGGCCATGTGCTGAAGGGGGAAGCGGTGCACCCCGCCACGGAGGAGGAACTGGACAGGGCGGGGATCGTGGCCGGCTATGCCTCCCCGGTGGGGCTCAGTGGACTTCGTGTGGTGGCCGACGATTCCATCACCACCGGCGTCAATTTCGTGGCCGGGGCCAACCGGGAAGGCTACCACCTGACGGGTGTCAACTGCCCCCGCAATTTTGAGGTGGACGTGCTGGCTGACATCGCCCTGGCCCAGGGGGGAGGGGCCTGTGCTCACTGCGGGAAGCAGCTGGAGGAGCGGCGGGGCATCGAGGTGGGACACCTGTTCAAGCTGGGTACCCGCTACAGTGAGAAGCTGGGGGCGACCTTCCTGGATAGCCAGGGGCGAGCTCAGTCGGTGGTGATGGGCTCCTATGGCATTGGCCTGGGGCGGCTGTTGGCCGCCATCGTGGAGCAGCACCACGATGACCAGGGCATTGTCTGGCCTTTGTCCGTGGCCCCCTATCACATCCATCTCCTGAGCCTGGGCAAAGAGGAAGCTGTCACTGCTCAGGCAGAGGCACTGTATGAAGAGCTGCTGGCAGGGGGCTATGAGGTGCTGTACGACGACCGCTCCGAAAGTGCGGGGGTGAAGTTCAACGACGCCGACCTCATTGGCCTGCCCCTGCGGCTGACGGTCACTCAGCGCACGCTGGCCCAGGGCGCGGTGGAGTGGAAGCTGCGCCGCTGTGCGGAGCGGGAGCTCGTGCCGCTGGATGCCCTGATGGACAGGCTGGAGGAGGAATGATGAAGCACCCACTGGTCCCTCTACTGTTGATTGCCCTCCTTTTGACGGCCAGCCTGGGGCCAGCCCACGCTGACCCGGCCCCCTCTCATTTTATACCCGGCGAGGTGCTGGTCAAGTTCCACCCTGGCCTGAGCCCGGAAGCGATCACCGCTCTGGCGGCCGACTATCGGGCCCAGATAGTGGAGAACATTCCCCGCCTGGGGGTGTGGCGGCTGCGGGTGAAGCCCGGCCGCGAGCAGGCGATGGCCAGGACGTTGGGAGCACTGTCACCGGTGCTGTACGCCGAGCCCAACTACCGGGCCTGGGCCCTCACTGAGCCCCCGAACGATCCCTACTACGTTCTGCAGTGGAACCTGGACAAGGTCCAGGTCCTCGATGCCTGGGAGATCACGCGGGGCGATCCCGCCATGCCCATCGCTATCATTGACACCGGAATGGACCTCTCCCACCCCGACTTGGTGGACAAACTGTGGGTCAATCCGGGTGAGATCCCCGGCAATGGCGTGGACGATGACGGCAATGGCTACATTGACGACGTGCATGGCTATGATTTCGTCAGCGGGGACGGTGAGCCGCAGGATGACTATGGCGCGGGCCACGGCACCCACGTGTCGGGCATCGCCGCCGCGGCCACCGATGACGGCCTGGGCGTGGCGGGGATGGCTCCGGCCAACCCACTGATGGCCCTGAAGGTATTGGATAGCAGCGGGGAGGGCACCTATTTCGACATAGCCCAGGCCATTGACTACGCCCTCGCCCAGGGCGCTCGTGTGATGAACCTCAGCTTGGGTGGCACAGATGCCAGTGACGTGCTGGCCGAGGCAGCGCAGGCGGCCACCGCTGCTGGAGCCCTTCTGGTGGCCGCTGCCGGCAACGACACCGGTGGAAACCCTGTGTACTATCCGGCGGCCTACGACGAGGTGCTGGCTGTGGCAGCCACCGACAGTAACGACGGCATCGCCAGTTTCTCTGTGCGCCACCCCTACGTGGATGTCGCCGCTCCGGGGGTGACTGTCTACAGCACCTATCGTGGAGGGACATACGGCTATATGAGTGGCACCTCCATGTCCACGCCTCACGCCTCCGGCCTGGCCGCGCTGCTGTGGGGGGCGGATCCCACCCTGACTCGGGAGGAGGTGGTGGAGCGGATTGTGAAGAGCGCCGAGGACCTGGGCACGCCAGGCAAGGATGACTACTACGGCTGGGGTCGCATCAATGCCCGATCCGCCCTGTGCATAGTGAGCGCATCCTTTTTGGTCACCCCCTCCACGTTGACATTCATGGCTGATGCCCATTCTCTCTCCGTACCCCTCTCCAGGACGGTACAGATCACTAATGGGGGCTGCATTCCTCTAACCTGGACTGCAACCATCTCTCCCCCTTCGGCAAGCTGGACCCATCTGACCCCTGTGAGCGGCACGCTGGAGCAGGGAGGCTCACAGTCCCTCCGGGTCGAAGTGGACCCCACGGAACTGGGGGAGGCCTACGGGGACTACACTTCCCAGATCCAGTTCCTCTCTCCCGAGAAGGCTATAGTGGACATCCATCTCCACTACGTACCTCAGCTCTATCAACTCATCCTTCTCCCCGTCTACAAGGATACTCCACTGACTCTCCTATCACCCCTTCGACAGGCTCAGGACGCCGCTACGCACCACCCCTGAACCCCAAAGACCCAACTGAGCCAGATCCACTTTCAGGGAACGAGTGAAGAGGCAGAATTTACCCTGGCCAAGACAAGCCATCATCCCCGACGGCTGGCCCTACCGCCTGACCGCTGCGGAGCCAGCGGTGGCCATCCTGCTGTGCCGGGCGGATTGAGGGCCCGACGCCGGCCGACGTGGCCGCCCGTGCCACAGGCTTAACCCCCCTACGCAGGCGAAACTGATGAGGTACAAGAGCAGGAAGGGGATGGCACCCCATGCGCCGTGCACCCAGGCTACGCCTAGGGCCGCCAGAGCGTAGAGCGCCGCGCCCATCTCGGCCCAGGTGATGCGATCCCACGGCAGCGTGTAGCGACTGCCGGCCCAATGGTCACGGGAGGACTCAACGCGAAACTTGGGCGTCCGCTGGAAAGGGCTGTGTCTTCCCAGCAAGGCCTCCACCACCGCCCAGGTGTTGTTGACCGCGATGCCCATCCCCAACAAGAGGACCAGGGGCAGGGCCAGCAGGCGGCGGGGCCAGTCGGGATAGAGGGCCTGCTGGCCCAGGGCGAAGAGGAGAAGCGGCCCCAGCCCGGCCAGACCCAGGTAGCTGACCGCTCGGCCCAGATGGATGTCTCCCCACAGCAGGGGCAGCGAGAGAAGCAATAGACCCAATATCAAGGGATGGATCAGATAGCCGCTGAGGTGAAGCAGCCCCTCGATCTGCTGAGCGAGAGGAATGGGCGCGCGGAGCAGTCGGGGGGCCAGCCTCAGCAGGCATTGGGTAGCGCCTTTGGCCCAGCGGAACTGCTGGCGTTTGAGGGCCTGTATCTGGGGGGGCAGCTCGGCCGGAGCCTGGATGTGGGGCAGGTACAGGCACTCCCAGCCCGCCAGTTGCGCCCGGTAGCTGAGGTCCATGTCCTCGCAGATCGTCTCACCCCGCCAACCACCGGCCTCCTTGATGCCAGCCCGCCGCCATACCCCCGCACTGCCGTTAAAGTTCACGAACAGTCCGCTCCGGTTGCGCGCCCACTGCTCCACCCCGAAGTGGCCATCCAGGATCAGGGCCTGGGCCCGCGTCAGGGGGGAGTAAGCACCGTTGAGGTGTCCCCAGCGGGCCTGGATCAGCCCCAGGCGGGGCTGATCCCTAAAGTGGGGAATAGTGCGCTGTAGAAAATCGCGCGGCGGGAGGAAATCGGCGTCGAAGATGGCGATGAACTCGCCGCGAGCCTGCCTCATCCCCTCCGCCAGTGCGCCCGCCTTGAACCCGCTGCGCTCCTGGCGGTGCAGGAGGGTGATATCCACCCCTCGCGCACGGTGAAAGGCCACTCGCGCCCGGGCCAGGGCGGTGGTCTCATCGGTCGAATCATCCAGCACCTGGATTTCGAGCCGGTGGGGAGGATAGTCCAGCACTGCGGCGGCGTCAATGAGCCGCTGTACCACATGGGCCTCGTTATAGATGGGCAGTTGCACCGTCACCCGTGGTGCCCCCTCCAGAGGCGGGGTCGGCACTCGCTGGTGACGATGGGTGAGATAGAGCAGGCTCAGCGCCAGTCCATTGAGTCCATAGAGGGCCAGCAGCGAGGCCGTGATCAGGTAGAGGAGTCCGATAGGATGCACTACGGATATATCCCTCTCAACAGCGTCGCCCGGTGCACCCGATCAATGGCCAGGATGAGGGCCGCCGTGCGGTTGTCCACCCCTTTCCGCTGGGCAACGGAGAGGACCTCATGGAAACTGCGGACCATGACCTGCCTCAACTGAAAGTTGATCTCATCCTCCGTCCAGAAGAAGTGCTGTAACCCCTGCACCCACTCGAAGTAGGACACCGTGACCCCGCCGGCGTTGGCCAGGATATCGGGCAGGATGAACACGCCTTTTTCTATCAATGCCTGATCTGCCTGGGGCGTGGTGGGGCCGTTGGCCCCTTCGGCCAGGATGCGGGCCTGGACACAGTCCGCGTTGGAGGCGGTGATCGCGCCCTCCAATGCAGCGGGGACGAGGACGTCGCACTTCAAGGCCAGGAGTTCCTCGTTGGTGATGCGGTCGCTGCCCGGATAGCCCACCACGGTGCCCGCCTCTCGCTTATGTCGGAGCACGTCACGGGGGTCCAGCCCGTGGGGGTTGTAGATGCCCCCCTGCGAGTCGCTGACGGCGATGACCTGGCATTCCTCATCGTGGAGCAGAGCGGCGCTGACGCTGCCCACGTTGCCAAAACCCTGCACCGCCACCGTGGCCTCTGAGGGCTTCATCTCCAGATACTTCAGGGCCTCCAGGATGACAAAGGTCACCCCCCGTCCCGTGGCCTCGTACCGCCCCAGCGAGCCGCCGATCTCCACCGGCTTGCCGGTCACCACCGCCGGAGTGGAGTAGCCACGGTGCATGGAATAGGTGTCCATGATCCAGGACATGACCTGGGGGTTGGTCCCCACGTCGGGGGCCGGAATGTCCCCCTCAGGGCTCATGAGGATGGATATCTCGGTGGCGTAGCGGCGGGTGAGCCCCTCTAACTCGTGAGGGGAGAGGGCCTTGGGATCGCAGATCACGCCCCCTTTAGCCCCGCCGTAGGGGATGTTGACCACCGCACACTTCCAGGTCATCAACATGGCCAGGCCCCGCATTTCATCCAGAGTCACGTCAGGGTGATAGCGGATGCCCCCTTTGGTGGGCCCCAGGATGGCACTGTGATGCACCCGGTAGCCGGTGAAGAGCTTCACCGACCCATCATCCATCTTCACCGGGAAGTTGACGGTCAATTCGCGCTTGCAATGGCGGAGCATCTCGGCGATGTCCGCTTTGAGGTCCACATACTGGGCTGCCCTGTCGAACTGGGCCAGCGCCATCTCATAGGGATTCTGAACCGGTTCTGTCACGGTGTCCTCTCCTGCATCTTCATGGTGGTCAGTTGCTCTTGGAGAAGTTGAGCGGCCAACTGGGGGTCGGCCTGGCCCCGCGTGGCCCGCATCACCTGGCCGATGAGGAAGCGCAGCACGGCCTCCTTCCCGTCCAGGTACTCCTGCACGGGGCGGGGGTTCTCCTGCAGGACACCAGCCACGATGCGGCTCAGTTGATCCTCGTCGCCAATGCGGGCCAGCCCTCGCTCCTCGACGATCTGCGCCGCCGCCCGCCCCGTCTGGAACATGGTAGCCAGCACCTCCTTGGCGGTGGGGCGGTTGATAGTCCCCTTTTGCAGCAGGCCCACCAGCTCCACGAGGCCCTGCGGCCTCACTTTCACCTCCTCGATGGAGAGGTTCGCCTCGCGCATGAGGCCGAACAGCTCGCTGGTGATCCAGTTGGCCGCCTCCTTGGAGTCCAGGCCAGCAGCCACTGTAGCCTCGAAGTAATCGGCCACCGCCCCGTCAGCCGCCAGCAACTGGGCGTCGTACTCGGACAGGCCATGCTGCTCCCTGAAGCGCTGCGCCTTGGCCTCCGGCAGCTCCGGGAGTTGGGCTGTGATCTTCTCCACCCACTCCCGGCTGATGAGCAGCGGTGGCAGATCGGGCTCCGGGAAATAGCGGTAGTCGTCGGCGTACTCCTTGGAGCGCTGAACCACCGTCCGTCCGGCCGACTCATCCCAGCCCATGGTCACCTGTTCGATTCGGCCTCCGGCCTCCAAGACGCGCCTCTGTCGCTGGATCTCATACTCCAGCGCCAGCTTCACCGAGCGGAAGGAGTTGAGGTTTTTCACCTCCACTTTGACACCCAGTGTGTCGCTTCCGGCGGGGCGCAGAGAGATATTGGCTTCGCAGCGCATGGCCCCCTTCTCCATGTCGCCGGTGGAGACGCCCAGATAGCGGAGGATGGTGCGCAGGGCGATGAGGTACTGTCGCGCCTCCTCCGGGGTGCGGATGTCCGGCTCGGAGACAATCTCCATGAGGGGTACGCCGGAGCGGTTGAAATCAATGAGCGAGTAGGAGTCCACGTGGGTCAGCTTCGCCGTGTCTTCCTCCAAATGCACCCGTCGGATACGGATACGCTGTCTCACCCCATCGGCTTCAACGTCCAACCAGCCGTTGATGCACAAAGGCAACTCGTACATGCTGATCTGGTAGTTCTTCGGCAGATCAGGGTAGTTGTAGTTCTTCCGGGCGAACACTGCCGTCTCCGCGATGTCACAGTGCAGCGCCAGACCGGTCATGATCACCTGCTCCACCGCCCGTTGGTTGATGGTCGGCAGCACGCCCGGCATGCCGGTGCACACCGGGCAGGTGTGGGTATTGGGCGGCGCGCCAGCGTAGTCGGCGCTGCAGCCGCAGAACATCTTCGATTGGGTCAGAAGCTGAGCGTGCACTTCCATGCCGATGATGGGTTGGTAATCTCTGCCTTCATTCATACTTTTCCTCCCCGGCCCAGATAGTGCGTTCGGCGTGCGTCAGTGAAGCTGGTATCAAGTCCTGCAGGTCTTCCTCGCTCCAGGCCTCGCCCACATCCACAGCGGTGCGTTGTGCCCGTAGCGCTCTTGCAAGAAGGTGACAAA
>CAYRNM010000096.1:0-2303 GCA_964425465.1 uncultured Anaerolineae bacterium
GGGCTGGCAACCATGATTAACCATGATGGGACCATGCTACCCTCGCCATCTCTACAGAGAAAGCCCATGAAGTTCATGGATGATTGTATCATAACTGGGCGCTTTTGTCAATAGCCTTGCTCGCCACGGCAAAAAGTGATACAATCGCCCCCGACTTGAGAAGTTGCAACTCATGATGCACAGTAAGGAGGACAAATTGGACATCAGCACTCTGCAAGCTGGTATCCGCGCCGCCCTGGATGAAATGCGCTGGGTGGACCACCACGATCACGTCGGGGGACAGTTTCGCGATCCGCCAGCCACCGAGATAGACCTGCCCTACTTCCTGACCCACACCTACCTTGGTGGGGACCTGGTGTCCGCGGGCTTGCCAGAGGAGTCCTTCGCTGCTGAAGAGCGGTGGGCCTATCTCCAAGAAGGGGGCGACGAGACACAGGCCTGCTGGGAGGCGCTTCGCCCCTATCTGAGCCACGTCCGCTCGACCATCTACTATCGCTATCTACTCATCGGACTGTGTGACCTGTACGGCTGGGAAGGAGAAGAAGTGGACGAGGGTGATTGGCGAGCCCTCTCGGATCGCCTTCGGGAGGAGAGCCGAAAGGGGCCGGAGTGGGCCCTGTCCGTTGTGAATCGGATGGGAGTGAAGAAGATCCTGTTAGACGTGGGCTGGTGGTCACTGGATCCCATCCCGGCCCTGCACGGGGACCCGCGCTTTGCCCAGATTGTGCGCATGGATCCCTTCATCACGGGAGAGATGGAGTTTGTGGAAAAGCTGAGCGGCAGTCGGATTCACTCCTTCACCCACTATATGCAGGCCCTGGACGGGGCCTTCGAGCGAGCGGTGCGGGAGGGGGCGGTGGGGATCAAGTCCGGCCTGGCCTACGAGCGCTCCCTGTACTACGAGCGGGTGCCGCTCTCCGAGGCGGAGCGGATCTGGACGAAGGGGCTGGCCAACGTCTCGGCGGAGGAACGAAAGGCCTTCCAGGATGCGATGATGCACGCCGTGTGCGAGCGCTGCGCGCGTTACCATCTGCCCTTCCAGATCCACAGTGGCATCCAGGCCGGCAATCTCAACACCCTGGCCAACGCCAACCCCTTACACCTCACCAACCTCTTTCAAACCTACCCCGATGTGCGCTTCGACCTCTTCCACGGTGGCTATCCCTTTACTAGCGAGGCAGGGCTCATGGCCAAGTACTTCCCCAACGTCTACGTGGATGGCTGCTGGCTGGCCCACATCTCGCCGGCGGCCTACAAACGAGCGCTCGATGAGTGGATCGAGATCGTGCCCGCGAACAAGATCTTCGCCTGGGGCGGCGACCACGGGATCATTGACCACTCCTACGCCTCGCTGCTCCTGGCCAAGGACCTCATCGCCGAGGTGCTGGCTCACAAGGTGGCCGACAGTTACTTCAGCGAGAAAGTGGCCTTGCACCTGGCCCAGCGGATTGTGGGGCAGAATGCCTGGGAGGTGTATGGATTCGAGTAGTGCCTATGTGAAGTGAATGGGAGGGGAGGCAGCGGAGAAAAAGTGGGGCTAGCGCTCACGGTAGATGTCTCGGCGGTGCATGACGCGTAGAATAACCACCTCGCACCGCTCATCGTCAATATCGTAGATGACACGGTAGTCGCCAGCCCGGAGACGATAGTCACCTATTGCGCTGCGGCGGAGTTTTCTACTCCCTGGCGGACGCGGTTTGCTCTTGAGGGCCAAGATTGCTTTATCCAAACGACGGAAGATTGGGGGAGGCAGATCATGCAATTGCTTGGCTACTCGCCTATTGGCGTAATAGAGGTGATATTCCTCAGGCATCACTATCAGCCTGGCTCAGGATGTCCTGACGGAGCTTCTCGTAGTCGCCACCTTCGCCGGCACGATAGGCAGCCCTGGCCTCAGCGATCATGGCCAGGTGTTCCGGGTCAATGCTCAAGGCCGCTTCTTCCAGCAGGTCTTCGTACTCCTGCAGGTCTATGAGCACGGCGTGGACAACACCGCCGTGGGTAAGCATATACGGTACCTTGTTAGCTTTGAGGTCTTCGATCGCGGTCCACAGCTTGTCAGGCACTTTATCCAAAGCTAGGATCTTTGGCGTTAAGGACATTCTTACACCTCCCGATGTTTAACGTTGCTTAGATGTATTATACCCCAAACACTGCTCGATGCAACTGGCAAAGTGAGTGGATCGGGAAGAGCATTGACAAGTCGGGCTGAATATGATACACTTTGTTTGGGTCAGTGATCATATTTGACAGGAGGGACAAAGATGACCGAGAGAATCAAAGTCGGATTCGGTTGGAGCAGT
>CAYRNM010000096.1:2403-10499 GCA_964425465.1 uncultured Anaerolineae bacterium
GACAGGAGGGACAAAGATGACCGAGAGAATCAAAGTCGGATTCGGTTGGAGCAGTGCGGGCCAGGCGAGGGAGGCCGGCCGAGAGGCAGCGTGGGCAGCATTGACCGAAGGGGAGAAGGCCGATGTGGCCTTTCTTTTCTCCACCGTCGGCTATGATGCCCAGGCACTGCTGGGAGGCGTGCGAGAGGTGCTAGGGGAAACCTCCATCCACGGCAGCACCTCCTTCACCGGCCTGATCACCCCCCAGGGCTTCAAAGGGGACGACGGAGATGCAGTGGCGGTCCTCACGATCCGCTCACCAGAGATGCGATTCGGTGTTGGAGCTACAGCCATTGGGGACGACGCCGTAGCTGGCGGCAGGACAGCAGCGCAGCAGGTCCTGGATGCGCTGGATGGCTTCCCCGACCTGATCCTGATGCTGGCCTCGCCGGGCGATGAGGAGGGCATCATCGCCGGCATTGAAGAGGTGGTCAGCGGCGTGCCCATTGTGGGAGGCAGCGCGGCGGACAACACGGTGAGCGGCGAGTGGTCCGTATTCGCCAAGGATCGGGTCCTCACCAGCGGCGTCGTGGTCACCGCCATCCAGAGCAACCTACCCCTGGGGATCACCTACGGCAGCGGCTACCGCCCCACGGAGAAGTCGGCCATGGCCACCAAAGCGGAGGGGCGGACACTGTACGAGCTCGACGGACGGCCGGCCCTCCAGGTGTACGCCGAGTGGACGGGCCAGGACCCCAAGAACTTGGCCGGGATGGAACTTCTGGGAGCCAGTATCCTAGCGCCGGTGGCTGTGCAGGACGAGGGGAGCGGTTTCTATCTGGTCAAGCACCCCGGCGTGGGTCAAGAGGATGGCTCCATAGCCCTCTTCGCCGCTATCGAGGAGGGGGCCGAGGTAACGCTGATGGAGGCCACCGTGGACGATTTGATTGGCGAAGTAGGTGCTGCCGTCGGAGCAGCCATGCAGGACGCGGGGCTCAGCAAGGGTCAGGTGGCGGCACTGCTCCTGGTCCACTGCGGCGGGCGGCGGGGGATCATCGGCGACCGCATCAACGAGGTGGTGGAGCAGGTGAAGGGGCGGATCGGCGATGCGCCCTTCCTGGGCTACTGCACCTTCGGCGAACAGGGGTGCCTCCCCACCGGCGCCAATGTCCACTGCGACCTGTTGCTCTCAGCATGGGTAATCGGCAGTTGATCTGGAAAGGAGACGAAGATGGCTCGCGGCTACATGGGCAAAATCCTGAATGTGAACCTGACCACCGGCCACATCGAAGAAGAGGTGCTCGACGAGCAGCTCTGCCGGGATTACATTGGCGGCTACGGCATCGGGGCCCGACTCCTCTACGAGCGCATGCCCGCTGGAGCTGACCCCTTGGGGCCGGACAATATCCTGGGCCTCCTGACCGGCCCCTGCACCGGCACTCAGGCCCTCATCGGCTCCCGCTTCGTCGTGGTCGGCAAATCCCCCAACACCGGCACCTGGGGCGATGCCAACTGCGGCGGGCGGTTCGGCCCCGTCCTCAAGTTCGCCGGCTTCGACGGGGTGCTCTTCTCCGGCATTGCAGAGAAGCCAGTGGTCCTGCTGGTGCAGGACGGCCAAGCCGAGCTGCGCGACGCGGGACACCTGTGGGGCCTGAATGTCTCCCCGTTGGAGGAGGCACTCAAAGCGGAGTTGGGCGACGATATCCAGGTGGCCTCCATCGGCACTGCGGGGGAGAAGCTCTCCCTTACAGCGGCGGTGATGAATGATAAGGGGCGGGCTGCCGCGCGCTCTGGCCTGGGAGCGGTGATGGGGTCCAAGCGGCTCAAGGCCGTGGTGGCCCGGGGCAAACAGAAGGTGGAGATTGCGGATGAGGCCGAATTGCGCCGACTGCGGCGTAAGTACCTGCACGAGATGCCCAAGGACGATTTCTTTGACGACCTGCGTGCTTACGGAACCTCCGCCATCACTGCCGAATCGGCCCTCAGCGGTGACTCGCCAGTGAAGAACTGGGGCGGCGCGGGCACCGTGGACTTCCCCCGAGAGATGGCTGATCGCATCAGCGACGACTCGGTGATCGCCTACCAGCAGAAGCGCTATCACTGCTGGGGTTGCCCCATCGGCTGTGGGGGGATCATGAAGCTGGACAAGGGCCCCTTCGCCCTTTCTCCCAGGGAGAACTACCAGGGCCACAAGCCGGAGTACGAGACGCTGTGCATGTTCGGCACCGACATCCTGAACGACAACGTGGAGTCCATCATCCGCTTTAATGAGATCTGCAACGACTACGGGCTGGACACTATCTCCGTGGGCGGGACGCTGGCCTTCGCCACTGAGTGTTACGAGGAGAGGCTCATCACCTCGGAGGACACCGGTGGTATTGAGCTGACGTGGGGCAACTCCGAGGCACTAGTTCAGATGGCCGAGCTTCTGGCCAAGCGGGAGGGGTTCGGCGATATCTTGGCCGATGGGATCAAGGTCGCTTCGGAGAAGCTGGGGCCGGAGACGGCCCCCTATGCCATTCACGTTCAGGGCGAGGAGGTGCCGGCCCACGATCCCCGCTACACCCCGGGGCTGGCTACCACCTACCTCCTGGACGCCACGCCTGGACGCCACACGCAGGGAGGTGAGCTCATCTCCCCGCCGGGGCTGGAGCTGCGGGATGAGGACAAGTACGTCTACACTGGCCGGGCCTACGACAACTACCGGCAGTGGACGGCGATGCATGTAGTGAATGCCGCGGGGTTGTGCATGTTCGGCTACATCAGCTTCCAGGTGCAGTCGTTGCCCGAGCAACTGACCGCCGTCACCGGCTGGGAGTTCGATCTGGAGGAGGTGTACCAGACCGGCCTGCGCATTGCGACCATCCGCCACGCCTTCAACCTGCGCGAGGGCCACAACCCCTTGACCCGAAATGTCCCGGGGCGGCTGGTGGGTGACCCGCCGCTCACCGAGGGCAACGTGCGAGGAGTGACGGTGGACTACAAGGCCATGTTGCGCGAGTTCCTGGAGCATGTGGGTTGGGACCCGCAGACCACCGTGCCCAGCGAGGAGAGCCTGCGCCAGTTGGGGATGGAGTTGCTCATCGAGGACATGGCGGGGGTGCAGGTGCCCGCCGTTTCGCTGTGAAAGATTTCAAGGGCCGCCGTGACCTCCAAATCACGGCGGCCCTTTTCTTTCCGGTAGATCGGGAGCAAATCGAACTTGACCATTTCTTTATTCGTGGTACGATAGAGAAGAGCGACTGGCACCGGCTTGAAGAGCCGTCGCTGAGGAGCATTTTGGGGGTTTCCGGTGCGTCTGTTTAGCTATTTAGTGCTGGGGCATAATCATTCAGAGCATTATGAGCACACGAGGCGAAGTGCTGATCGCCATCATGAACAACTTGCTGGACTTCGTCATCGCTCGTGATCAGCACTGGTACCGCATTCCCGTACATAGCGTGGACAGATTCCTAAAAAAGCGCTGGCCGCCACAATGGCTGGCCTTTTACCAGACGAAGGTCTTCGGCAACGAAGCCTTTGCGGTGAACTACTATGCGCAGGTGTTGAACATCCGTGAGGTCTTCCGTTGGGAACTCTTTCCCGACCAGCCGCACGACGAGAAGGGGCAACGACGCTATTATCAATTGCTGTTGTCACTGTTGCAACGGCTACCTCAACCTATTCTCAGCCGACGCTGGCGGCGCATTGTTTTCATTCCAACCACCTGGCTGAAGTTCATGAATGCCGTGGAGATCAATGATCTGTACGACGAAAGCCCCTTGGAGGACCGACTGTGGGCCGAGTTGAAGCGGCTCGAGATTGACGCAGAACGCCAGGAATTCGTGCAGGTGAAAGAGTGTATTTACTCGCTGGATTTTGCTATCTACTGTGACCGGGGCAAGATTGACGTAGAGACCGACGGCGATAGGTGGCACACTGACCCGGAGCGGATTCCTTTGGACAACTTGCGGGATAATGACTTAGGGACGGCCGGTTGGAGAGTGTTGCGCTTCAATACCCATCACATCCGGGAGGAAATGACCGAGTATTGCGTACCTACCATCGTGGAGAACATTAACGGGCTGGGAGGGCTCAACACAAGAGGGCTGGTGCCACGCAAGATTTGGTTGGATGTCCCGGAAGGAACACGGCAACTGAGCCTACTTGAGGCAGATGTCCGAGATGACCTGGACTGAACCCCTTTGCTCGATCTTCGAGGCGCTGACCAATTCTATCCATAATCCAAGGAGTAATACCCATGCGCGCTGAAACCCTTCGTCCCGAACCATTCCAGGAGATCCTGCGGAGGACACCGCTGGTCTACCAGCCCATCGGCACCATTAAGTGGCACGGCCAACACCTGCCCATCGGCAACGACGCGCTGAAAGCACACGGTATCTGCCTGCGCGCCGCCGAGCTCACCGGCGGGGTGGTGATGCCGCCCCTGTACTGGGGCGTGGATGCCCTCCGCGCCCGAAACGGGGAGTGGTTCGAGGGGATGGACGCCGCCGCGGGATTCGAGCTGCCGGGCTCCATCTATCGCCTCTCCCACGAGACCTTCGAGGCGCTCATCGAGGAGATGCTGGTGGAGATCTTCCGCCAGGGGGTGCGGGTGGTGGTGCTCCTCACGGGCCACAACGCCCGCGTGCAGGAGGCCATCATCCGCTGCGTGGCTGAGCGGGTCAACGGAGCCCGGCCCGACCGCTACGTGTGGGCCCTCTCGGAGTACGAGCCGGTCAGGCCTGACCTCATCCCCGACGCCGGTGACCACGCCGCCAAGTGGGAGACCTCGCTGATGATGGCCTTCCACCCGGAGTGGGTGGACATGAGCCGTCTGCCAGCGGAGGGAGAACTGCTGGCCATTGGGGGCATGGATCCCCGGACCGAGGCCTCGGTGGAGTACGGGGAGCGGGGCGTGGAGCTGGTGGCCCAGCAGATCGCCCAGCGGGTCAAGGAGCTATTGGCCCGCTACGCACCGGAGGGATGGCAGGAAGAGGCAAGCGGCACACCGCTCATGGTGGATGTTTCAGCCCACAAGAATGCATAAGACGCTGATGCACCAATGAGCACACGGTTGTATCGCATGGACAAGGATCCGCTGAAAACGGTTTCGCTCCTGCTCCACTGGAGTGCCGAAAGTAAAGGCGGGAAGTGCCCTATTGGGATTCTCGGGCGGGGGGCGCGGATCTTTCTTGGCCCTTCTCACGGAGAAGCTCCAGCTCCCGCTGCAATTGCTTCTGGCGAGCACCGAGGGAGAAGAGGTAGCCAAAGGTGATCGCCCAGAGGACGAAGTAAACGGCGAAAAGATAGACCACTGCGAACCTCCTAGCGCCTCAGTTGCTGCAATTGCTCACTCATCCGCTGCAAGCGCAGGCGATAAGAAAGCAAGGTGAAGTAAAGCAGGGTGAAGGTGGCGACGCAGAAAATCAACGTCGCCAGCATCGCCGGGGACAGGTGACACCCCGCCCTCTCAAAGACCACCGGATGCACCGTCCGCCACCAGCGGATGGCCATGAAATTGATGGGCACGGCCACGAACCCGACCACGCTGTATACCGCCGCGAGGCGAGCTCGCCGCGTCTCCCCCTCTATGGCCTGACGCAGGGTCAGATACGAAGCGTATATCAGCCACAGCACTGCACTGGTCGTGAGCCGCGGATCCCAGGTCCACCATGCTCCCCAGGTGGCCTTGGCCCAGATAGAGCCGCTGATGATCCCCTCCGTCACGAAAATGAGCCCAATCTCCACCGATGAGAGGGCCACCCCATCCCAGCGGCCTTCTCTACGCAGCAGGTAGAGGAGGCTGGCGAGGAAGGCGACGAGCAGGGCCAGGTAGCCCGTCCAGGCGGCGGAGACGTGAAAGTAGAACACCCTTTGGACATCGCCCATGATCGCTTCGCGTGGGGCCACGAGGAAAACCAAGCATAGGGCCACAGTCATGGCAACTCCGCTGACCGCGCTCAGCAGGTCACGGAATGTAAGCTCTCTCCAACTCATGAACCCTCCACTATTCCTCCACGACGTAATCAAAGGCCATGTAGGACACGGCCAGAAAGATAACATCGAAGCCGACGAGCAATTGCAGCCAGTGGGTCATCTCCGACCAGGCCTGTCCATCCAGTATTCCGCCGGTGAGCTTGACCGCCGCGATGAGGGCTGGCATGACGATGGGGAAGAGCAGGATGGGCAACATTACCTCGCGGGCGCGGACGTGGACCGTCATGGCGGAGAACAGCGTGCCCACCGCCGAGAAACCCACCGTCCCCAGCACGATGATGGGCAGCAGAAGCAGTTTGAAAGGGAGGTTGAAGAGGGCGAAGTAAAGGGGCAGGATGATGGCTTCGGTTATGGAAATGAAGAGCAGGTTGCTGAGCATCTTGCCAAAGTAGATGACGCTGCGGTCCACCGGGCACAACAACAGACCATCCAGACACCCCTGATCGCTTTCCAGGATGAAGGAGCGGCTCAGGCCCAACATGCCAGCGAAGGTGAAGGCCACCCACAGGACACCAGGGGCTATCTGCTTCACCCTCTCCACCCGCAGCTCGAAGGAGAAGCTAAAGACCAGGATGACGATGAGGGCGAAGATGAACATGGAGTTGAGCATCTCCCGGCTGCGCCTCTGCAGCGCCAGATCTTTGAGAATGATAGCCCACACTTTTCCCACAGCCTTCATCTCCTTTTGCCCCCACCCCTTGCCGCTTGCCTCTCATACTCCTGCCAAAATCGGTCCATGTCCCGCTCTCTCTCGTCCATCTGATACGTGACCTGGCCGTTGACCACCTGCCCTTGGATGACTCCACCCTCCTGAGCCAGGGACAGCAGAGGACTCAGAGAGAGCCTTTCGGCTTCGCTCAGGACAAGCAGGCAGAGAATGACCATTGATAAGAGACCCTTTCTCATCGCTGCCCCTCTCTCGAAAGGGAGGGCCACCAGGCCATGGCCCCACCCACCAGCAACACTCCCCCTCCAATCCAAAGCCAGACCACTAGGGGATTGACCAGCACCTGAAAAGTGGCCAGCCCATCCTGCTCAAAACCGGCCAGGATGAGGTACAGGTCTTCTTTCAAGGTGGTGTGAATGGCCACCTCAGTCACCCATTGCTCCACATTCCAGTGGAAATTCTTCTCCGGCCTCAACATGGCGATCCTTCTCCCCCCTCGGTAGAGCCCCACCACCGCTGCGAACCGCTGTTTGGCGAGCGTGCTCTGGCTGATCAGATTCTGGTACTCTAGAGTGTAACCCTGAAAAGCGACCCTCTCGCCAGGGGCCAGAGCCACCTGCACCTGGCTCTGATAGGCGGATGAGCCCGTAACACCGATGGCTATGAGCACGATGCCCAGATGGACCACATAGCCGCCGTAGCGTCGGCGATACCTGCTCAGGAGGGTGGCGAAAGCCCGCAGGACGTTCTCGCCCGTCCCGCGACGGCGGGCTGCCGTGTGCCGGTAGAAGGTGGTCAGGATAGAAACGGCGACGAAGGCGCAGATGGCGAAGGAGAGCAGGGCGAGAGCCTCCCTGACTCCCAGGGCCAAAAGGATAAGGGCTGTGGCAAGAGCGGCCAGGGCGGAGGGCAGAAGCTCTCGATGGAGCCTGGAGGGTGAGGCACCGCCCCACGCCAGCCAGGGGCAGAGGCCGATGAGCAGCACCACGACCTGGGCCAGAGGCCCCATGGTCCGCTCGTAGAAGGAGGTGCCCAGTGCGGCCTGGCGACCCTGGAGCAGTTCCGTCAGCACGGGGAAGAGGGTGCCCAGCAGGATGACCAGGGCCATGCCCCCCAAGAGCAGGTTGGTGAAGAGCAGGCTGGCCTCCCGCGAGAGGAGGGACCGCCATTCCTGCTGGCTGCTGAGCTCCTGACGGCGGGAGCACAGGAGGCTGGCCAATGCCAGCAAAGAGAGGGCGATGAAAGCCATGAAATAGTAGCCCACAGGAGACCGTCCGAAAGCGTGGACCGACTGGATGATCCCGCTGCGGGTCACGAAGGTGGCGAAGACGCACAGGGCAAAGGTCAGGGAGATGAGCCCCAGGTTCCAGACTTTAAACGTTCCTCGGCGCTGCTGCATCATCAGTGAGTGCAAAAGTGCCGTGCCAGTCAGCCAGGGTATCAGTGAGGCATTCTCCACGGGGTCCCACCC
>CAYRNM010000097.1:0-3848 GCA_964425465.1 uncultured Anaerolineae bacterium
GGAGCGGAGGGCCAGGGAGAACATCGCCCTGGCCAAGAGTGTGGGATGTGAGCCCGTCATGGCCGTCCTCTATTACGACTTCGCCAAAGGGCTTCGCGAGGGCGACATGGAGGACAAACTCAGAGCGATCAACTTCTTTTGGCTGGCTTCAACTGACGCTCAGATCCTATCCATCCTCAGTGGCAAGGCGAAGCTGATCCCTTGATATCTTGGCCATCGCTTATGCGCCCTAGCGGTTCACCGCAATGGTTTTGCGATGGAAAACTCGTCGTTATCAAACATTGATTTCCAAAACCGTGGATAAGACAACAAATCTATATCTAGGGAGGTAAACAAGTATGACTAAAGATAGAACCAATAGGGACATTCTCTGGTTCGAAGAACTGGGTATGAGGGATGTGCCTCTGGTGGGCGGCAAGAACGCCTCTCTCGGAGAGATGATCCGGGAGTTGGGAGCCAAAGGGGTGCAGGTGCCAGGCGGCTTCGCCATAACCGCCTATGCCTACCGTCGCGTGCTCGGAGAGGGGGGCATCGAGGATCAGCTCCAGGATATCCTCTCCGACCTCGACACCCACGACATGGCTAACCTGGCCGAAAGAGGAGAGAAGGTCCGGCAGCTCATCGAGAACACCCCCCTCCCGCCCGACCTGGAGCAGGAGATTCGAGAATCATATCGGAAGCTCAGCCGGCGGCTCGGCGTGGAGAACCCGGATGTGGCTGTGCGCTCCTCCGCCACAGCGGAAGACCTGCCCGATGCCTCCTTCGCCGGCCAGCAGGAAACCTACCTCAATGTTCGAGGCGAGGAAGACCTGCTCCACCGGGTCAGGATGTGCTTCGCCAGCCTCTTCACCAACCGGGCCATCTCCTACCGGGTGGACAAAGGCTTCGATCACTTCGATGTCTATCTCTCCGTGGGTGTGCAGGAGATGGTGCGCAGCGACTTGGCTGCCTCAGGCGTCATCTTCTCCATAGACACCGAGAGTGGCTTCCGGGATGTAGTCTACACCACCGCCTCTTATGGCCTGGGCGAGTTCGTGGTGCAGGGCATCGTCAACCCAGACCAGTTCTACGTCTTCAAGCCCACCCTCAAGCAGGGCAAGAAAGCCATCATCGAGAAACGACTGGGTATCAAGGATGTCAAGCTGGTCTACGCCGAGGGGGATGGGAGGGAGCTCACCAGGAGGGTGGAAGTCCCCCCTGAGGATAGGGACAAGTTCGTGCTGAACGACGACGAGATCCTGAAGCTGGCGGAGTGGGCCTGTATCATCGAGGAGCACTACGGCCGGCCCATGGACATCGAGTGGGCCAAGGATGGCCTCACCGGCCGGCTGTACATCCTCCAGGCCCGCCCGGAGACGGTCCACGCCCTGCGGGACATGAATGTCCTGGAGACCTACGTACTGGAAGAGCCAGAGGAGAACAGGACGCTGTTGGTGAGGGGCGAGGCGGTGGGCAGCAAGATCGGCCAGGGCGAGGCCAACGTCATCATGGACGTCGGCGGGATCGAGCAGTTCAAGCCCGGCCAGGTACTGGTCACGGAGATGACCAACCCCGACTGGGAGCCCATCATGAAGATCGCCGGCGCCATCGTCACCGACCGAGGCGGGCGCACCTGCCACGCGGCCATCGTCTCCCGCGAGCTGGGCATCCCCTGTATCATCGGTACTGAAACCGCCAGCTCCGTCCTGACATCGGGGATGGAGGTCACCGTGGACTGCTCCGAGGGATTGGGGAATATCTACCAGGGGCTGCTGAAATACCGCCTGGACCGGCTCAGCCTGGACCAGCTTCCCCCCACCAAGACCCAGATCATGATGAATGTGGGCATCCCCGAGAAAGCCTTTATCCAGGGGCAGATCCCCTGCGACGGCGTGGGGCTGGCCCGGCTGGAGTTCATCATCAACTCCCACATCGGCATCCATCCCCTGGCCCTCATCCACTACCCGGCGCTGAAGGAGCAAGCGGCCAATGGTGATGGAAAGGCCAAAGAGGTGGTAGCCCTGATTGATGAGCAAGTCAGGGGCTACGAGGACAGAGCTCAGTTCTTCACCGACCAACTGGCCCAGGGCATCGCCCGCATCGCGGCGGCTTTCTACCCCCACGATGTCATCGTCCGCCTGTCCGACTTCAAGACCAACGAGTACGCCAACCTGATCGGCGGTGAGTTCTACGAGCCGGATGAGGACAACCCTATGATCGGCTGGCGGGGGGCATCCCGCTACTACGATGAGAACTTCAGGCCTGCTTTCGGACTGGAGTGCGCGGCCTTTAAGCAGGTCCGGGATGAGATGGGGCTCACCAACGTCAAGGCCATGGTCCCCTTCTGCCGCACCCCGGAGGAGGGAAAGAGGGTCATTGAGACCATGCGTGAGTTCGGCTTGGTGCAGGGGGAGAACGACTTCGAGGTTTACGTCATGACCGAGATCCCCAGCAACGTCATCCTAGCCGACGAGTTCGCCGACGTGTTCGATGGCTTCTCCATCGGCTCCAACGACCTGACGCAGCTCACCCTGGGGCTGGACAGGGACTCGGAGCTGGTGGCCCACATCTTCGACGAGCGGAATGAGGCGGTGAAGAGGCTGGTCAGCCAGGCGATCACCACTGCCCGTAGGAGAGGCCGGAAAATCGGCATCTGCGGCCAAGCGCCTTCCGACTTCCCGGAGTTTGCCGAGTTCCTGGTGGAGTGCGGCATTGACAGCATGTCGCTCAACCCAGACACGGTGGTCAAAACCCGGCTGATGGTTGCGGAGAAGGAGAAACAGCTAGGTATTTCCTAACCTGGCTGATGGCCGATAGCTTTTATCTGCCATTCGCTATCTGCTACCCTGCCATTTGCTATCCGTCGGCTGATGGTAGTCCTGTCTGGGCTGCTATCAGCCGATGCGTTTTAGGGGCGTTGAGGGAAGTGACCGAGCCCCGTTGGGCTCTTGGCCTGGCACTCACCGGGCCCCTGATCGCGCTGGCTATAGGATGGGTCCTCTTCTCCTCCCACGCTCAGGGGCCGGAGGAGCCGGCGGTGACAATTGTGCAGAGCGCCTGGCCCTCTTCCGTCCAGCCCGGCAAGGAGGTGGCTTACACCATCACCTTCCAGAATGGCGGCCACGCGGCCGCCACAGAGGTGTGGGCCGTGGACACCCTCCTGGCTGATCCCGTCCGGCATCAGCTTTACATCCCTGAGAGGGACCATCTGTTGGCCTTCGATGGCTACGACCTCACCCTCGTGGATTCGATCCCCCTGCCCCGTCTCCAACCCCTCACCGCCCTGGCCCTTGACCCCCGGACCGGTCAGGGCTGGGCTCTGGGGCTTGATGGGCGGTTGTTGCCCATCAAGATGAGCCCCTGAGGTGCCACCGCTTTTGAGATAGCCTTTGCCGCCTAGCGCTTGGGCCTTGACATTGAGGGTTTCCGAACTATAATTGGTGGTGACCCCTGCAGGGTGAACTACTACATGTGGAAGGAGCTTCTGATGGATAGAGAAGATCTACTCGCGGAGACCCTCGTCGAACGGGAAATCAGAATCACCCCCATCGCAGAACCAGTGCCTTTGCCTGTCGAGTGGGCCGATTGGATGGTGGATAATATCCCTGAGAAATACCTGGCTGAAATGGCTCGTGATATTATCCAGCACGCGATTGCAACGTGTAACACCAGTGACCTTGGGCAGTTGAGCATGGCTATCAAGAATTGGAAAGCAACTATTGAAGAACTGTCTTGTCCGCCTGAGGAGAGGGAGGCTATACTTGAGGCAGCCGCTGAAGTAAGAGCCGGTGGAGGGCTATCTTGGGACGAGTTTTGGCAGGATCTGGATTACACCTGATCAAGCCACAAAAGGATTCAAATGCTCCAGC
>CAYRNM010000097.1:3948-10494 GCA_964425465.1 uncultured Anaerolineae bacterium
CAATGTACCTATCGGTACAGATTAGCGAGGGGGCTGCGTATCATGTACGAGATAGACGAGGCTCAATGTCTTGTAAAGCCGTTCTGGTTTGGTCCTCGTGGAAGCGCGCCTTATGATTAGCAGCCCCTTGCCAGGGGCTTTTCTCTTTACCCAGCGAAATAATGGTGACATCGAATGAGCAAGATTGACGAAGTCAAATCCAGACTTGATATTGTGGATGTGGTCTCCGAATATGTAGAGTTGCGCAAATCGGGACGGAGCTACTCCGCTTTCTGCCCCTTCCACGCCGACACCCGAACCCCCTCCTTCGTCGTGTTCCCCGAAACACAGACCTGGCACTGCTTCGGGGCCTGTGGGGAGGGAGGGGACGTCTTCACCTTCATCATGAAGCGGGAGAATCTCACCTTCGGCGAGGCGCTGCAACTTCTGGCCCGCCGGGCAGGGGTGACACTGGAGCCGCGCACCCCGGAGCAGGAGCGGGCCGCAGCCCAGCGGGAGCGACTTCAAGCAATCATGGCCGCTGCGGCGGCCTACTACCATGACCAGCTCCTGCACTCGCCGGCTGGCGAGGAGGTGAGGGCCTACCTTCGACGCCGGGAGCTCACCGACGAGACGGTGGAACGCTTTCAGTTGGGCTACGCCCCCAATCAGTGGGAGGCGCTGAAGGGATACCTCCTGAGCCGGGGATATGCGCTAGCGGACCTGGTGGCGGCGGGGCTGGTGGTGGAGCGCGAGGACGGCACCGGTAGCTACGACCGATTCCGCCACCGGCTGATGATCCCCATTCGCGATCCGCAGGGCCAGGTTATCGCCTTCGGCGGGCGGGTGCTGCGCGAGGAGGATGTGCCTAAATACCTCAACTCCCCTCAGACCCCTCTCTTCGACAAATCGGCCACCCTCTTCGGCCTGGACATGGCCTGGGAAACGATCCGCCGCTGGGATCAGGCGGTCATCGTCGAGGGGTACATGGACGTGCTGCAGACCCATCAGCACGGCTTCACCAACGTCGTGGCCTCCATGGGCACCGCGCTGACCGAGGATCAGCTCCGCTCCCTGACCCGCCTCACCTCCCACCTGGTGCTGGCCCTGGACGCCGACACGGCAGGGACCCAGGCCACGCTCCGAGGACTGGAACTGGCCCGCGGGGCGCTGGACCGGGAGGTGATGCCGGTGATCACTCCCCAGGGATTGGTACGCTACGAAGGGCGACTGCAGGTTGCCCTCCACATCACCATCCTGCCCCCAGGCCAGGACCCTGACGACGTGATCCGGGCCGATCCGGCCCACTGGAGAGGACTGGTTGAGGCGGCGCTGCCGGTGGTGGATTACTATTTCCAGGCCCTCACCGCCGATCTGGACCTCAGCGATCCCAAGGGCAAGGCGGAGGCGGTGCGGCGGCTGGCACCCATCCTCAATGAGATCGGCGATGCGGTGGAGCGGGCGCACTACTTGCAAAAACTGGCCCGCATGGTGCGGGTGGAGGAGCGGGTGCTGGCCCGTCAGATCGCCACCGCGCGGCCCACACGTCGCCGCCCTGCGGCCTCTACGATGGAGGAAATGCCCCCCTCGGGAGGGGAGTTCCATCTTGGCACACAGGAGCATTGTCTGGCCTGCTTGGTGCGGTACCCCTCCCTGTTGGAGTGGCTCAGTGACCAGTTGGCAGGGATAGGGACGTCGCCCCTAGCCCCTGCGGATTTCAGTCAGGTGGAGAACCAGCAGCTTTTCCGAGCACTATGCCAGACTGGAGGGCTGGAGGGACTGCGCGAGACGCTAGACCCACTCCTGCACGATTACCTCGACTGGCTGATGGAGGCCTCCAGTTCCTATGGCGATCTCCCTCCCGACAAGCGGGAGGAGGAGATCCTGGTGACCGCCCTGCGGCTGCGGCAGGATAGCCTGCGCACGCGCCTCACTCAGCTTCGTTTCCTGCAGGAGGACGCCCAGGCTGAGGGGCGGCGAGGTACGATCATGGAGACGGGCGAGGCAGTCACCCGGTTGCGAGAGGAGTTAAGGGAGGTTCAGCGAGCTTTCAGCCGTCAGTTCTCCCTGGGGCGGCAACGGCTGGAACACGCGCTGGGGCTGGAGCCCTTTCGCTAGCGCGGCGATTGTGTGGCTTCCATTGCCCGCCTGGAATAGTAGGATGAGAAAGTGTAGGAAGCGCACCTTAGTGGTGGTCGCCCCTTTTTTTGGAATACGCGGCATTGTAGTGCCCCTGGAGGGATTCGAACCCCCGGCACACTGCTTAGAGGGCAGTTGCTCTATCCACCTGAGCTACAGGGGCAAGTGTTACAAATTCCCCACCTTCAACAACTCCACCGTTCCCATCTCGGCGTCCATAAAGAGCAACTGGTGGCGCAGGAGCCTTCCCTGGCCTGTCAGGAGCTTTACCACCTCCTGCACCTGCCAGGCGGCGACCATCATAGGCGTGGCTGCCGGGCAGCCTAGCTCTACCTCAGCCCCCTGCTCGGGCACCTCTTCGCCATAAAGGGCCCGCAGCCCTCTGTCGCCGGGGAGCACCGTCATCACCTGTCCCGTCCAGCCGGCGATGGCCCCGTGCACCAGGGGGATTTCCACCTCTGACGCCACATCCTGAAGGATGAGACGGCTGGGCAGCCGATCCAGCGCATCCACCACCACATCCACCCTCCTCAGGATCTCCCGCAGCCGCTCAGCCCCGGCCATCTCTGGATAGGGGATCACCTCTACAGCGCTGTTGATGGCCGCCACTCTGGCCTGAGCCGCCTCCACCTTGGATCGTCCCAGCCATGCCTCTTCTGAGAGGAACTGACGGTTGAGATTGTGGTCCACGAACACATCGCCATCCACCACGACCAAGCGCCCGATCCCGGCGCGTGCCAACCCCTCCACCACATGGCCCCCCAGTCCCCCCAGGCCGATCACCGCCACCGTGCCCTCCAGAAGGGCCAATTGCCCCTTCCATCCCAGGGTCCCAAAGTTGCGCAGATAGCGCCGGGGCAATATCCGCCTTTGCAGAGCCCGGCGGTGGACATCGCGGGGGGAAAGGCCGAATTCCTGAGCCAACCTCCGTACCGCCTCGAAGGTCAGAACCCGGATGTCATCCTCGGGTTCAGCCAGGGCTTCCATTTGGACTCCAAGCTGGTAGAGTAGCTGTGCGTCGGCCATCGTCGCAGTCTCCCATCAGAGAACGGGCCTGATGCCGTTATAGATCCGGGCCCCGGTCAGCATACGGAGGATCACCTCGGGCGGGCGACGATTGAGGATCTGGTGCAGTTCGAGGGGAGTGAGGGGGGTATTGCCATTGGCCAGAAAGACACGAAAGATAGCCTCGACAAAGGGCATCTCTTCGGTAATGTAATCGGGCTTAGTGCTGCAACAGGTGCGTAAGGTATGCCACAGGGCATCCACCCGCGTCACCTCCGCCGTTTGATCATCCACCCAATCCACATCCGCCGCCTCCTCGTAGGAGGGGTAGAGTGCTTTACAATCGGGGCACAGGCGGCTATATACGTGAAGACGCAGGTTGCGGCCTCGCCCTTTCCACCAATTCATGTCTATGTGAAAGGGGGTCTCTATAGTAGTCCGATAGTCCATAGTCCGATAGTCCTCAGTCCGATGGTCCTTAGTCCGATGGTCCATTGAGACCACCCGACCAAATGACCAATGAACCACCAGACCAATTCACTATCTCCGCCGCTCATCATAGCTCCAATAGCCGTCCCCCACAGGCAGGAAACAGGCCCGCGTGGATAGCTCGGCCAAAATGGGGCCCGGCGGGCAACGGCGCGCCACATTCACTGCCGCATAGAGCGTTTTGACGTGCACCGCACCCTGCGGATTAAGCTTGGATAGCTCAGGGAATATCTCGCAGAGAATGGTGAAGATGGGCTTGCGTTCCCCCTCTGCCTGCTGCCACATACGATCCAGTTCCGCAGGGTTGCCCTCGACTATAAGCATCAGATCATCGTATTCGCAAGAGACGATGTGGGTTTGCATTTCAAAGGCCAACTTTCCATCCTGAGCCCGAGCTAGCCGTACCCACTCCCTCCGCCGTCGCCTTTGATATCCGATCAGCACTTCCAACGGATCGTCCCCACGCCTCAAAGTGATGTACGCCCCGGCGGGAAGGGGGATTCTCTCATACCATGGCCTCAGGCCGTAGACGTAGCCCTCCTGGGCTACGACCCACCCTGGCCAGTGCGTTCTGCCCTGCGGATCGCGAAAGGTGATGCGCACTACACCATCTTTCTTCTGGGGGAAAAAGGGAGCCGTCTGAGGTGTCAGGGGCAGGGTGCCCGCCCTGCGGTGGGGGTAAGTGAGCACCAGCGTGGTCTCCGTCTCCTCGGCAAGAGCCAGGCCAGATGGCTCCGACTCCCAGGTCGGCTGCAGGTCTGGCCCGATCAACTCGTCGGCGAACTCGCGCACCCAGGGGAACAGGTCCGCCCGGATGACGAGAGGATCGTAGGGCTCCGCCTGGCAGCGCAGCCTAGGGGGTTTTTCATGAATCTCCTCCGGCTCCATACGCTGCAGGAACCAACGGACCCGACCTGTCGGCCCCACATCCTCGAAGCGTGGATCATGGGCCAGGGCATAATTGAGGGAGAAGATCTGGGCCCGAGGCTTAAGTTCGGCCGGGAGGTCCAACTGGGACAGGAGACGCTCCGTTTCCAGGGGCTCCCCCTCCACATCAATGACCGCCTCCACGATGTTCCGGTGCCCCTCGTGTATGTCGGGCATGAGTCCCCGAAGATACCATTCTATCCCCCAGGGCATGAATTCCTCACTTCTGGCCAGCGCCTCCTCCAGGGTTGGAACCACCATAGCGCCATAAGCCGTGTACAGTTCCTCAGACGAGAGCAGGTCTCCACTGGCCAGGATATCCTCCTCCCCCTCCAGATTGAGAGGATGGGGAGCCTTAAGTTCCGAGGCAAACTCGCGCATCGGACCTCCCTCGGCGAACTGTACCTGGATCACCGTGAAGTCGCCGTACCGCACGCTGTGGCTCGGCCGCTTGCCGACGACGGTGGCCAGTGCATAGCTGAAGGCGGGGAAAATGAGCTGTGCCCCTTCGTAATATGAGCCCCGAGGCTGAAACACCTCGCCGCGCGCCAGTTTCTGACGCAGGCGGTCCTCCTCCTCACTGCAACGGCCTCGAATGAAGGCTAGAGCTAACTCCCTACTGGTGCGTGGCTCCTCTGCCTCTAGAATGAGCTCATACAGGTGCTCCAGATCGTGCTCCGTGAACGAGAATTTCTCCCAATATTCAGGCTGTTGGGTCTGGCGCTGAATCACTTCTCCTCCTCAGATCTTCGACCTCCGCTGTAGAAACGTGGCAGATTATTATACCTGCCTTGCCGCCGATTGCCAAATGTCCTCTTGGTGGCATAACCTCAATCATTCCATAAGGAGTAACAGTCGAACGAACGTCGGAACAGGACTTGACAGGAGGGGTTCCTTCGCATGGCTGGCTTGGCCCAGCAGGTCTTCCAAGAAGCAGGCGGGCAACTCCCCATCTTCTGGGAGTTTTGGGCCCAAGCTGCGCATGACTCGGCGGTGTGGCAGGCCACGGTAGCCCCCTATCAGCGCTATCGAGCCCTCTTCGCCAACACGATCGAGATGGGCATTGCTGAGGGCACGCTGCGTCCCAGACAACAGCCCAGGTCATCGTCTCTTTGGCCGTCGGCCTGCTGTTACAGGCGCTGCTCGATCCCCACGGAGCTGACTGGGGACAGGTGGCACAAGAAGGCATACGAATGCTTATAGAGGGTTTGGAGAGAAGACAGATCACAGGGGCCGTCCTCCTCACCAGGACAACGGCGATGGCACGGGCCAGACGCATTATCCGTTCGAAGAGCCAGCGGGGAGTGCGGCCATAGCGAGGAAGATCAGCAGTACCACTTCGCCTTGGGGGCATAGTTTAAGCCCTGTTACACCCGCTTCACTTGCCGAAAGGCCTCCATCCGCCTCTGATATGCTTCGGCGCTGAGTTCGCCCCGCCAATAAGCACGCCGGGCGCGGGCCATCTCTGCCCCTATGCCTAGCCGCACCAATTGTCGTGCCGCCCAGCGGAATAGGGGACTGTAGTGCTTCTCGAAGAGGTAGAAGCGGCTCCGCCACAACTGGACGAACATCTGATCGCGGAATTGACGGGTGCTCTGAGCCTCATGGTGGGTGACCACTGCCTGAGGCACGCAGTAGACCCTCCAGCCGGCCCGCTTCATCCGCCAACACCAATCAATCTCCTCGCAGTACATGAAGAATCGCTCGTCCAGAAGGCCCACCTCCTGGATCGCTTCCCATCGCCCCATCATCGCCGCCCCCAGGGGATGATCGATCTCAAAGGGCTCGCCGCGTTCGTACCAGCCACAGGGGTAGCGGCCATTGAGCCGGGAGTTGATCAGCCGATGGTGCAGGGGGAAGAAATCGAGGAAGACCTGGGCCAGGGTAGGGAAGCGGAAGGCGGAGTGCTGGAAGCTCCCGTCGGGGTAGCGGAGCTGCGTCCCGATCAAGCCTGCGTCCGGGTGATCCGCCATGAAGGTGACGAGCGTTCTCAGCGCGCCGGGCTGC